>NZ_JABSOV010000039.1 GCF_013215345.1 Colwellia sp.
GTTATTTTTTAAATGTTGATATCCGGGTACTATCTGTTTCAAAGGCCCCTTTTTCGACTTCTTAATGGACAGGTATCCTCTAGGTGGTTCAATTCCATTTGTGGCATTTGACACAACGGAACTGCTCTCCGATGGCATTTGTGCGGACAAAGTTGAGTTCCTGACTCCATATTCCAATACCTCTTCCCGTAAAGACTCCCAATCAAGTAATAGGTCATTTGGTACTATCTCATCAACATCTTTCTTATATGTATCAATGGGCAATATACCTTGGCTTAGGCGAGTTTCATGAAATTTAGGACAAGCACCTTGCTCTTTAGCTAATTCATTTGACGCTTTTAATAAATAAAACTGAATGGCTTCAAAGGTACGATGGGTTAAGTTATTCGCGCTGCCATTTGAATAATAAAGACCATTTTTCGCTAGGTAATAAGCATAATTAATAACACCTATACCAAGAGTTCTTCTTGCCATGCTGGCACTTTTTGCAGCAGCAAGGGGATAATCTTGATAATCTAATAAACAATCTAAGGCGCGAACGGCTAGATCAGCTAAACCCTCTAACTCATCTAATGAATCGATAACGCCTAAGTTAAATGCTGACAGTGTACAAAGTGCTACTTCACCATTTTCATCGTTAATGTCATTCATTGGTTTAGTAGGTAAGGCAATTTCTAAACACAAGTTACTTTGACGAATAGCGGCTTTACTTGGCTCAAACGGACTATGAGTATTACAGTGATCGACGTTTTGCAAATATATACGACCCGTGCTGGCACGTTCTTGAGCAAACAAGGTAAATAACTCTATTGCTTTAATACGTTTTTTACGAATCGAGTCATCGTTCTCATATTGCACATATAAGCGATCAAATTTTTCTTGGTCTTCAAAGAAAGCATCGTATAGTCCAGGAACATCACTTGGGCTAAATAGGGTAATATGGCCACCTTTAATTAAGCGTTGGTACATCAGCTTATTAAATTGCACACCATAGTCTAAATGGCGAACACGGTTTTCTTCTACACCACGGTTATTTTTAAGTACCAGTAAACTTTCAACTTCCAAGTGCCACAAAGGATAAAACAATGTAGCTGCACCACCACGTACACCACCTTGTGAACAACTTTTTACCGCTGTTTGAAAGTGCTTGAAAAAGGGAATACAACCGGTATGAAATGCTTCACCGTTTCTAATGGTACTGCCTAATGCTCTAATTCGACCAGCATTAACACCAATACCAGCTCGTTGCGATACATATTTAACGATGGCGCTTGATGTGGCATTAATTGAGTCTAAGCTATCACCACATTCAATCAGAACACAAGATGAGAATTGACGTGTTGGTGTACGAACACCAGCCATAATCGGTGTTGGCAATGAAATTTTAAAACTTGAAATAGCGTGGTAAAAATCTTCTACATAACGCAAGCGGGTCTTGCTTGGGTATTTAGCAAACAAACAGGCAGCAACTAAAATATAAAGAAATTGAGCACTCTCATATATTTCACCGGTAACTCTATTTTGAACTAGATACTTACCTTCAAGTTGTTTAACTGCCGCATAGCTAAAGTTAAGGTCACGAGTGTGATCCATAAAGCTTGCCATATGCTCAAAGTCATCTTGACTATAATCAGCTAATAAGTGCTGATCATATTTACCCGCTTCAACTAACTTAACTACGTGATCATAAAGGGCTGGCGGCTCAAATTGACCGTAGGCTTTTTTACGTAAATGGAACACAGCTAAGCGAGCAGATAAATACTGGTAATCTGGCGTTTCTTCAGAGATCAAGTCAGCAGCCGATTTAATAATAGTCTCATGAATATCGGCAGTTTTGATTCCGTCATAAAACTGAATGTGAGACTTTAATTCTACTTGAGATACGGAGACATTTTCTAACCCTGCTGCTGCCCAAGCGATAACACGGTGAATTTTTTCTAAATCAATGGCTTCTTTCTCACCATTTCGTTTAGTTACAAAGAGGTTGTTATTCATGTAATTCCTGCAAAGAGATTATTGTTATTGTTTATTTATCGTCCCTAATAAAAAGGGTCTAAAACTTCCCTAATAAAAAAGCCCACACACGTCTTAGCAATCAGTGCCTAAAACGTAGTATTAAAAAATAACAACTGAGCATCGAATGCACAATATCTAGGGTTTTTTATAATTCCAAACACAAGATAATGAGGTTTGACCACTTTTGCAAGCGATAAAATAAGTTGATCTTTACCTTTTTAATGACCCGAAATCTAGGGTTAGTGTTGACTAACCTAGCAAGACTTTTTCATTTTGGAATTTGCTAAAAGCAACGATTATTTTCGTTATTTTACTCTCAACTGAATTATATAAATTATTTTTAATGAAAATCTATACTCGCTATAGTGATTTAATCTAAGATGAAAAAAAACCATTTATTACAATTGCTTAGCGGTAATATGGTAGGGTAGTTTAATGTTTGAACAACTTGGCTATTAATACAACACTCTTATTCCTCAACTTGAGCATACAAAATGTTAACTGGATATGATTTTGTGCTAACAATTAAAGCTTACGACAACATAAGATATAATTAACATCAAGAGAGTCTATTAACTTGTGATTTTCTGTCAGCGGGTTGAAGTGAATACCACTGGCATCAATGCACTTTAATTCATGAGACTCAGCCCAGCCAATGAGTTGTGAAGGGCGAATAAACTTATCATGATCATGGGTACCGTCAGGGACGAGTTTGAAGATTTTTTCTGCTGCTACTATGGCCAGCAAGTAAGATTTGATATTTTTATTAAGGGTGGAAAAGAATACCAAACCACCCGATTTAACTAATGCAGCACACGCTTGAATGACAGATTCAGGGTCTGGTACATGTTCCAGCATTTCCATGCAGGTAACCACATCAAAATGGCCAGTAGATTCTAGCGCTTTCTCTTCTGCGGTAATTTTCTGGTAATTAATAGCTAAGCCTGTTTCTAACGCGTGTAGTTTAGCAACATTTAAGGGTTCAGTACCCATATCTATACCCGTTACCTCAGCGCCTAACTTTGCTAATGATTCAGATAATATGCCACCACCACAGCCTACATCTATTACTTGCTTATCAAATACACCATTATTTGAATGAGTGTCGATATCTTGCTGGGCAATATGTTGACATATAAATTGCACTCTTAATGGGTTGATTTGATGTAACGGTTTAAAGTCACCACTGAGATCCCACCACTGGCTGGCAATTTTTTCAAATTTTTCGATTTCTTTTTCATTTACGTTAAGAGATTTGGCTGACATATCTTTTTATACTTAAAGTTAATTATCAATGATTAGATTCTAAACGAAAGTTATTTTTAAACAAAGGGTATAGATCAAATTGAGGCTTATTCGGTGCTTTTTTAAGCGGTTCATTACCCCTAAAAAAAGCTTTAAATAAAGCGGTATGGCATCAAACATTTTAATGCTAGTATGCTGCGTTGATCACTATTATTAGTATCTATTAGATAACAATAAAAATCTTTAAAATACCGTTTATACAATACTAGAAAGTAGCCTTGCTATATGAGTAGTATTGTTAAGCAAAAGAATTAGTTAAGGGATACCATCGATTTATGTCCGATCTGGCCAAACAAATAGTTCCAGTAAATATTGAAGATGAACTAAAAACCTCCTATTTAGATTATGCTATGAGCGTAATAGTTGGGCGTGCATTGCCTGATGTTCGTGATGGTTTAAAGCCTGTACATCGTAGGGTTTTATTTGCCATGGATGTCTTAGGCAATGATTGGAACAAAGCCTACAAGAAATCAGCCCGTGTGGTTGGTGATGTAATCGGTAAATATCACCCCCATGGTGATACAGCTGTTTACGATACCATCGTTCGTATGGCGCAACCATTCTCATTACGTTACATGCTGATAGACGGCCAGGGTAACTTTGGTTCTGTTGATGGTGATAGTGCAGCCGCAATGCGTTATACCGAAATTCGCATGTCTAAAATTGCCCATTCTATTCTCGCCGATTTAGATAAAGAAACCGTTGATTTTGTGCCTAACTATGATGGTACAGAACATATTCCAGTCGTTATGCCAACGCGTGTACCTAACTTATTAGTGAATGGTACCTCGGGTATTGCTGTTGGTATGGCAACGAATATTCCTCCGCATAATTTAACTGAAGTCATTAATGCTTGTTTAGCGCTTATTGAAAACAGTGAATTAACGTTTGAAGAAATATTAGAACATATCCCAGGACCTGACTTTCCAACAGCAGGTATTATTAGCGGTCGTGCAGGTATTGAAGAAGCGTACCGAACGGGTCGCGGTAAAATAAAAATTCGTGCACGTGCAAGTATCGATGTACATGAAACCACGGGTAAAGAAACAATAATAGTCCACGAACTACCTTATCAAGTAAACAAAGCACGTTTAATTGAAAAAATGGCTGAGCTTGTTAAAGACAAACGTCTTGAAGGTATTTCTGCGCTACGTGATGAGTCTGATAAAGATGGCATGCGTATGGTTATTGAGATCAAGCGCGGTGAAGTGGGTGAAGTTGTTTTAAATAACTTATACAAACTGACGCAAATGCAGGTTTCTTTTGGTTTAAATATGGTGGCATTAACCAATGGCCAACCTAAAATATTTAATATCAAAGAGATGTTAGAAGCTTTTGTATTACATCGCCGTGAGGTTGTAACCCGCAGAACTATTTTCGAACTGAAAAAAGCACGCGAACGTGCTCATATTTTAGAAGGTTTATCGATTGCCTTAGTCAATATTGATCCGATCATTGAATTGATTAAAGCTTCGAACAACCGAAAGGAATCAGAGGAAAAACTAATTGCTCAAGGTTGGTCATTAGGTACTGTTGCCAACATGCTTAGCGAAGCAGGTAATGATGCCGCACGTCCTGAATGGTTAGAACCAGAGTATGGTATTCGTGATGGTTTATATTACTTAACCGCAGAGCAAGCAAAAGCCATTGTGGACTTACAGTTATACAAACTATCTGGCATGGAACACGATAAAATTCTAAGCGAGTACAAAGCGTTATTAGACCTGATTGCCGAGTTATTGCATATCTTAGTGACGCCTGCTCGTTTAATGGAAGTTATTTGTGAAGAGCTTATTGCTATTCGTGAAGAGTTTGGTGATGAACGCCGCACTGAAATTACTAATGCTTCCCATGATTTATCTTTAGAAGACTTAATTACTGAAGAAGATGTTGTCGTGACCTTATCACATGAAGGTTATGTTAAATATCAAGTGTTAAGTGACTACGAAGCTCAGCGTCGTGGTGGTAAAGGTAAAGCGGCGACTAAGATGAAAGAAGAAGATTTCATCGAACGTTTATTGGTTGCTAATACTCATGACACCATATTATGTTTCTCAGACCGTGGTAAATTATACTGGTTGAAAGTGTACCAATTACCATTAGCGAGTCGTACCGCTCGTGGTCGTCCTATCGTAAATATTTTACCGCTTGAAAGTGATGAGCGCATTACGGCTATATTACCAGTACGTGAATATGCTGATGATAAGTATATTGTTATGGCAACAGCCTCTGGTACGGTGAAGAAAACCCGTTTAGATGCATACTCTAATCAGCGTGCTAACGGCATCATAGCTTTAAACCTTCGCGACGATGACACCTTAATTGGTGTTGATATTACCGATGGCAATAACGATATTATGTTGTTCTCTGATGCCGGTAAAGTTGTCCGTTTCAATGAGAAAGTACGTGACAGTGAAACAGGTGAAATCAAGCTTGATCCAGAAACAGGCGAACAACGATGGGCATTAAAACCTATTGGTCGTACCGGTACTGGTGTTCGTGGTATGAAGCTTGACGGAGATCAAAAAGTTGTTTCGCTTATTGTCCCTAAAAATGATGGCCCTATCTTAACTATTACTGAAAATGGTTTTGGTAAGCGAACTGACTTAGCCGAATATCCGGCTAAGAGTAGAGCAACCAAAGGTGTTGTTTCTATCAAGGTTAGCGAACGGAATGGTAAAGTCGTTGGCGCGGTGCAAGTTGAAGAACTTGATGAGATCATGCTAATTACTGATAACGGTACTTTAGTACGTACTCGCGTTAATGAGGTGAGTGTTATCGGTCGTAATACTCAAGGGGTACGACTAATTCGTACTGCTGATGATGAGCATGTGGTTGCACTACAACGTATTGATGAAATTGAGGAGCCAGAACAACTTGAAGAAGTTGCAGAGGGTGACGAGGTCGTTGAAACAAGTAGTGATCATAATCCCGAGCATAGTGCGCAACAGGATGATGCTGATAGCACACGAGACGACACTCAAGAGTAGTTGTTGAAGTAATACTTAAAAGGGCGGCTAATAACCGCCTTTTTTAATGTGATTTTATTAATAAAAATAGTATTTAAATAGTAGTTAAGAGATTAGGAAGGATTATGTCTGAAGTTTTTAATTTTTGCGCTGGCCCGGCGATGTTACCGACAGCGGTAATGGCAAAAGCACAACAAGAGTTTACTAATTGGCAAGATACAGGAAGCTCTGTGATGGAGCTTAGTCACCGCAGTGGTATCTACATGGCCATGGCTAAAAAAGCAGAAACAGACTTACGTGAGCTAATGTCTATTCCTGATAATTATCAAGTACTGTTTTGTCATGGCGGCGGACGAGGACAATTTTCTGCTGTCCCGCTTAACTTATTACCTCAGGGTAAGTCTGCTGATTACATTGTCTCTGGCTCTTGGTCAAAAGCTGCTGTTGCTGAAGCAAAAAACTTTGGTGACGTAAATGTTATTAACATTAATCAAGACACAAATGGTAACTCCAGCCTTTTAGCTAGTTCAGATTGGCCACTCAACCCTGATGCCGCTTATGTACATTATTGTCCAAATGAAACGGTTAATGGTCTAGAAATAAATACCATTCCAGAAACCAATGGCGTGCCTATAGTTGCTGATATGTCTTCTACTATTTTATCCCATGAAATAGATGTTAGTAAATTTGGCTTGATCTACGCGGGTGCACAAAAAAATATTGGTCCGTCTGGTTTAACCATTGTTATTGTTCGAGAAGACTTACTTGGTCATGCTCAAGTCGCCACGCCTTGTATTATGAATTATAAAACCGCTGCAGATAATGACTCTATGTATAACACCCCGCCAACGTATGCTTGGTATCTTGCCGGTCTAGTCTTTGAGTGGCTCAAAGATTTAGGCGGTGTTAAGGAAATTGCTAAAGTAAATCAGGTGAAAGCTGAGCTACTATATCAAGCGATTGATAATAGCGAACTATACCTTAATCACATTGAAAGTCAGTATCGTAGTAAAATGAATATTCCTTTTTGGTTAAAAGATGACAGCTTAAATGAGAAGTTTTTAACTGAATCTGAAGCTGCGGGTTTAACGGCACTTAAAGGCCATAGAATTGTTGGTGGTATGCGTGCAAGTATATATAACGCTATGCCACTTGCAGGTGTACAAGCACTCATTGAGTTTATGCAACAATTTGAAAAGAGGAATCGGTAAAGTGGAGCAATTAACCTTAAATCCAATAAATAAAATTAATGGCGAGATTTTTTTACCTGGCTCTAAGAGTTTATCTAATCGCGCATTGTTAATCGCGGCATTAGCTAAAGGTAAAACTAAAATCACTAATTTATTAGTGAGTGATGACATTAACTATATGCTAAATGCCTTAAAAAGCCTTGGTGTTGAATATGCGTTAAGTGATTGTGGCACAGAATGTACTGTTGTTGGCAATAATGGTTTTTTTAAAACTAAAGAGCCGTTGGAGCTATACTTAGGTAATGCAGGTACTGCGATGCGCCCATTGTGCGCTGCACTGGCGGCGAGTGAAGGTGAATTCATCTTAACTGGCGAAGAAAGAATGAAAGAGCGCCCAATAGGTCATTTAGTTGATGCCTTAGCGCAGCTTGGCAGCGATATAGAATACTTGGAAAACAAAGATTACCCACCGCTAAGAATTAAAGGAAAAGCGTTAACTGGCAATACTGTGACTATTGATGGTTCTATCTCGAGTCAGTTTTTAACTTCCATATTAATAATTGCCCCTTTGTTAACTACAGATACCAATATTGAAATTGAAGGTGAATTAGTCTCAAAGCCTTATATTGATATCACCCTTGATATTATGCATAGATTTGGTATCAATGTTCAAAATAATGATTATACGTCCTTTACCGTTAGCGGTAACCAGTCATACCAAGCGCTAGAAAAATATATGGTGGAGGGTGATGCATCATCTGCATCATACTTTTTAGCCGCTGGTGCTATTAAAGGTGGCGAAATTACCGTGCATGGAGTGGGTAAGTTGAGTGTTCAAGGAGATAAACACTTTGCTGATGTGCTTGAAAAAATGGGTGCTGATGTTCATTGGAAGGATGAGTCCATTACTGTTGTGGGTAAGCCGTTGACTGCGGTTGATATGGACATGAATCATATCCCTGATGCAGCAATGACTATTGCAACTACGGCTCTATTTGCTACGGGTACAACGACCATTCGAAATATCTATAACTGGCGAGTTAAAGAAACTGATCGACTATTCGCCATGGCTACTGAACTAAGAAAGGTTGGAGCAGAAGTTGTTGAAGGTGAAGATTATATTTCAATTACGCCACCAAAAGCACTGAAACATGCAGAAATTGATACCTATAACGATCATAGAATAGCGATGTGTTTCTCTCTTGTTGCTTTAAGTGATACAGCGGTGACAATTAACGACCCTAAATGTACGGCTAAAACATTTCCTGATTATTTTGAGAAGTTAGCCCAAGTCTCTTGCTAATAATTGTAAAGAATAATGTTTTTACGCGATTTTACGCTATAAATCCCGTATAATTTCGCCGATTTTCGATGTTAGGATAAAAATTTATGCAGGAAAGCACTCCAGTAATTACTATAGACGGCCCAAGTGGCGCTGGTAAAGGAACCGTTGCTAGGATAGTCGCGGATCAGTTAGGTTGGCATTTGCTAGATAGCGGTGCTATTTATCGCGTGCTAGCGGTGGCAATTCAGCACCATCAGCTTTCATTAGATGATGAAGAGCCGCTTGTCCCTATGGCCGCTCATTTAGACGTGCAATTTGAAATTAATAGTCAAGGTGAAGCGAAAGTTATTTTAGAAGGCGAGAACGTTACCGATATCATCCGTACGGAAGAAATTGGTGAGTTAGCTTCAAAAGTAGCCGCATTTCCACGAGTTAGAGAAGCCTTATTACGTAGACAACGCGCATTCAGTGTCAGTCCTGGTTTAATTGCTGATGGTCGAGACATGGGCACTGTTGTTTTCCCGCAAGCCGAAGTAAAAATATTTTTAACTGCCAGCGCAGAAGAACGCGCACAAAGAAGGTTTAATCAGTTGAAAGAAAAGGGGATAGATGTTAATATCGGTCGCCTTTTGAATGACATACGTCAACGAGATGAGCGAGATCAAAACCGCAAGGTAGCTCCACTTATTCCGGCAGAGGGTGCGTTAACTATTGATTCTACTGAGCTTTCCATTACGGAAGTGGTCAATGAAATCCTTATGTTTGCCAATGGCAAGTTAACGTAAAACAACCAGCTTTAAGTTAGCTAAATTATTAATAGCTGCTAGCCTTAAAGAACTTTTATTTGAAAGCCTACTGTATGGATGCACTGGGCATACTTAACCACCCCATGAAACATTGACGTTGACTGGATTAATAGCTGAGTTATTACAAGTTATGATGGAAAATTTTGCAGAACTTTTTGAAGAAAGTTTAAAAGAAATCGAAACACGCCCTGGTTCAATTATCAAGGGTACAATCGTAGCCATTAACAAAGACAATGTTATTGTTGATGCTGGCCTTAAATCTGAGAGTGTTATCTCAATTGATCAATTTAAAAACGCTGCTGGTGAACTTGAAGTAGTTGTTGGTGATGAGATTGACGTAGCTCTAGATGCAACTGATGATGGTTTCGGTGAAACTATTTTATCTCGTGAAAAAGCTAAACGTCACGAAGCATGGCAAGTGCTTGAAAAAGCCTACGAAGAAAAAGAAACTGTTATCGGTGTTATCAACGGTAAAGTTAAAGGTGGTTTCACTGTTGAAGTTAGCAATATCCGTGCTTTCTTACCAGGTTCATTAGTAGATGTTCGTCCAGTACGTGACACTGCTCACCTTGAAGGTAAAGATTTAGAATTCAAAGTTATTAAGCTTGATCAAAAGCGTAATAACGTAGTTGTTTCACGTCGTGCTGTAATTGAAGCTGAAGGCAGTGCAGAACGTGATGAATTACTTGAATCATTAGCCGAAGGCCAAGAAGTTAAAGGTATCGTTAAGAACCTTACTGACTACGGCGCATTCGTTGATTTAGGCGGCATTGATGGTTTATTACATATCACAGATATGGCTTGGAAACGTGTTAAACACACAAGTGAAATCGTAAATGTTGGTGATGAAATTCAAGTTAAAGTATTGAAATTCGACCGTGAGCGTACTCGTGTATCTCTAGGTATGAAGCAGTTAGGCGAAGATCCATGGGTAGCAATTGCTAACCGTTACCCAGAAGGTTCTAAACTTTCTGGTCGCGTAACTAACTTAACTGACTACGGTTGTTTTGTTGAAATCCAAGAAGGCGTTGAAGGTTTAGTTCACGTTTCTGAAATGGATTGGACTAACAAAAACATCCACCCATCTAAAGTTGTTAACTTAGGTGACTCTGTTGAAGTTCTAGTACTAGAAATTGACGAAGAACGTCGTCGTATTTCTTTAGGTCTTAAACAGTGTATTGCTAACCCTTGGGAAGAGTTTGCTAAAAACTTCAACAAAGGCGACAAAGTATCAGGTAAGATCAAGTCAATTACTGACTTTGGTATCTTCATCGGTCTTGACGGCGGCATTGACGGTTTAGTTCACTTATCTGATATTTCATGGGCTGGTGGCGAAGAAGCCGTTCGTGATTATAAGAAAGGCGACGAAATCGATGCAATCGTTCTTCAAGTTGACCCAGAACGTGAGCGTATCTCGTTAGGCGTTAAACAAGCTGAAGACGACCCGTTCAATATGTATCTGACAGATAAGAAAAAAGGTGCTATTGTTACTGGTAAGGTAACTGCAGTTGATGCTAAAGGCGCAACTATTGAGTTAGCTGAAAGTGTTGAAGGTTACCTACGTGTTGGCGACATTTCTGTAGAACGTATCGAAGATGCATCTGCAGTATTAAAAGTCGGTGACGACGTTGAAGCTAAGTTTATGGGTGTGGATCGTAAGAACCGTACTATTAGCTTATCTATCAAAGCAAAAGATCAAGCTGATGAACGTGAAGCAATGGATAACCTAAATCAAGTTGAAGAAACTGGTTTAAGTGCTATGGCTGCAGCGTTTAAAAACGCTAAAAACTAATATTCCTTAACCGGAAATAGTTTTACTTTGCAATGGTGCTGTAATTATTACAGCAAGTGAAAAGAGTATTTATCACTATCGTGGTGATACTCTTTTCTTATTTTAAACGCCATCGGCGGAGCCAATTTTTACGATTAGTAAAGTTGCGCGGTGCTAGGTAAATACTGAGGGTCGAGCATGACTAAGTCAGAACTTATTGAAAAATTAGCCGATAAATTAAGTCATTTATCCGCTAAAGACGTGGAAAAATCGATTAAAGAAATCTTAGAATTAATGGCGCAATCTTTATCAAAAGGTGAGCGCATTGAAATTCGAGGTTTTGGTAGTTTTTCATTGCATTATCGCGCACCTAGAGTTGGAAGAAATCCAAAAACGGGTGAGTCTGTTGAGTTAAGTGGAAAATACGTTCCTCACTTTAAGCCTGGTAAAGAGTTACGTGAAAGAGTTAATCTTTCAGTAGCATAAATTGCAAAGCTAACTAAAAAATTAGATAATAAACGGCATGTTAACCATGTCGTTTTTTTTTGGCAAAATTTAATAAGGCAGAATAAAGTGCGATTATATATAACACTCTTTTTTATTTTAGTTTTACTCGCGCTAGCATTTATTTTTGGTAGCCAAAACCATCAGTTACTGACATTAAATTACTTAATTGCACGCACAGAATTAACTGTGGCTGCCGCGGTGAGTTTATTTACCGGCCTAGGTTTTTTATTAGGTTTATTGGTGACTATTGCTTGGCGTATTGTACGAAAAAGTAAAAAAGCACTGGCGAAAAACAAATCTCAAGAAGCATAGTGTTATTTGATTTAACACTGCACTTTCTTAATTTTCTATACACATGTCTCAAGAGCTCTAATGATTGAACTACTTTTTTTATTATTACCCGTTGCCATGGCTTATGGCTGGTTTATGGGCCGTAATAGCATTAAACAAAACCAACAAACGGCAAAACAAGACCTATCAATAAAATACTCAACGGGCTTAAATTACTTGCTATCTAACCAGCAAGATAAAGCCATTGATTCACTGCTTGATGCGCTAAAAGTTGAGGATGATAGTGTTGAAGCTCATTTTGCTATGGCAAATTTATTTCGTAAACGTGGCGAGTTAGATCGCGCCTTAAAAGTACATGAGCACCTAGTTAGGCTTAATCACCTACCGACTAAAGATAAACAACAAGCTGTGTTTGAGTTAGGCAAAGATTTTTTGAGTGCCGGCTTATATGATCGTGCGGAAACTATGTTTACCAAGTTATTAAAGTCGAAAGATTATGGCTTAAAATCGTTATCGTATTTATTGAAAATATTTCAATCAACAAAAGATTGGCAGCATGGCATAAATAGACAAAAATTAGTCGTAAAGCATAATGATAAACGCTTACTGCATACCTTAGCTAACTTCTACTGTGAATTAGCGACTACGGCTTTTGAACAAGATGAATTTATTGAAGTCATTGAGTTATTAGAGCAAGCACTTTTACTCGACCCTAATTCATGTCGTGCTAATTGGCTTATGGCCAAAATTTATGAAAATCATCAGCAATGTGAATTAGCTGCTAAATGTTATCAAGCTATTTACCATCAAGATAATGAGTTTTTTCCTGATGTGATTGAGCCCATGTTAGCTTGTTATACGCGATTGGATGCCTTAGAAGAATTCTATAGCTTTATTAAAAAGGTTTATGATGAAACTGCCAGCTCTGGCGCTTTAATTTGTTACCTGAGCTACGT
This sequence comes from Colwellia sp., assembly GCF_013215345.1. Classification (GTDB taxonomy): domain Bacteria; phylum Pseudomonadota; class Gammaproteobacteria; order Enterobacterales; family Alteromonadaceae; genus Colwellia. Next base: position 13,097 of record NZ_JABSOV010000039.1, read on the forward strand.
AGAGCAAAAGCACAGCAAGAAAAAAGCCTTAGAATTTATCCTATCGGCGTTAAAGCGTAGGCCAACTATCCGTGGTTTTGAACATTTTGTTAATATGCAAATGACACAAACAGATGATGTTAACAATGCTAGTTTAGATTTAATTAAAGAGTTAATTGGTGAATATTTAAAAATAAAACACAGATATAGTTGCCGGAGTTGTGGTTTTAATAGCCAAATACACTATTGGTCATGCCCATCATGTCATGAGTGGGAACAATTAAAACCAGTGCGTGGTCTCGAAGGGGAATAATAATCCCTTTCTTTGTTATAAAACCCAAGAGCTACATCAAAAGTACTCACTGACTATCGTCAGCTCCGTGCCTTTTCTTTGCTCTTGCACTTTACAACGTTGAAACGAATCATTATTAGTTTTAATAACTAGCTTGAATTAAAGTTAGCTACTAATACTAAACTTATTGTCATTCCCGAACTTTCCATGTGAAGATATATCGGGAATCTATTGTTTTTAAGAATAGGAATTTCCATGAAAGATCCAAAAGTAGTAGTCGCCTTAGACTTTGACAAAAAACAAGATGCATTATCTTTTGTAGATAAGATAAACCCCGCCGATGCTCGATTGAAAGTTGGCAAGGAAATGTTTACGTATTATGGCCCTGAATTTGTTAAAACGCTAACCGGGAAGGGCTTTGATGTTTTTCTTGATCTTAAATTTCATGATATCCCTAACACGGTAGCAAAAGCCGTCACGGCTGCTGCCGATTTAGGTGTGTGGATGGTAAATGTTCATGCCAGTGGTGGTTGTCAAATGATGACTAAAGCTAAACAGGCATTAGATAATTACGGCAAAGATGCACCCTTATTAATTGCTGTTACTGTACTAACAAGTATGAATGAAGCAGATTTACGTGGTTTAGGCATCACTAAAACACCTGCGGAGCAAGTAGATTTTTTAGCGAGTTTAACAAAGCGAAGTGGTTTAGATGGCGTGGTTTGTTCTGCGTGGGAAGCTGAACAATTAAAAAGAGATCTAGGAAAAGAGTTTAAGTTGATAACCCCTGGCATAAGACCAGCTGGCTCAGCGGTGGATGATCAACAGCGTATAATGACACCTAAAGAAGCGATTGATATTGGTGTAGACTATTTGGTGATCGGTCGCCCAATTACTAAAGCAGATGATCCTCAACTGGTTTTACAACAAATCAATGCATCTATTCGTTAAACACTAGTGAGTTAGTCTTGCTAGAACGAATTAGAGGCAAAAAAAAGCTAGGTTATTTCCCTAGCTTTTTTGTTTAAACAACGTGGTAACTTACCGTACGTTTATTTTTCATATTGGTGAATAAAGGCAACTAAGTCTAGTACTTTGTTTGAGTAGCCAATTTCATTGTCATACCAAGAAACCACTTTCACGAAAGTATCTGTTAGTGAGATACCTGCTGTAGCATCAAACACAGAAGTACAGGTTTCACCGATAAAGTCATTAGAAACAACAGCATCTTCAGTGTAATCTAAAATACCTTTTAATTCGCCTTCAGCGGCAGCGCTCATTGCTTGACAAATTTCAGCGTAAGTTGCTGGTTTTTTCAAGTTAACCGTTAAATCAACCACTGATACATCTGGGGTTGGCACACGAAATGCCATACCGGTTAATTTACCATTTAATTCTGGTATAACTTTACCAACAGCTTTGGCTGCACCCGTTGATGAAGGAATAATATTTTGTCCTGCACCACGACCACCACGCCAATCTTTAGCTGAAGGGCTATCAACTGTTTTTTGTGTTGCTGTTGTTGCATGAATTGTAGTCATCAAGCCATCTTGGATGCCCCAATTATCATTGAGTACTTTAGCGATAGGGGCTAAACAGTTAGTTGTACATGAAGCATTTGAAACAATATCTTCGCCGTCATACTTATCTAAGTTAACACCGCAAACAAACATAGGTGTGTCATCTTTAGATGGCGCGCTTAATACAACTTGCTTAGCACCGGCAGTGATGTGTTTACGTGCTGTCTCATCAGTTAGGAATAAACCAGTAGACTCAACGACCACATCTACTTCAATATCATTCCATTTTAAATCTTCAGGGTTACGTTCAGCTGTTACTCGAATAACTTTATCATTAACAACTAACTGTCCGTCAATTACATCAACAGTGCCTTTAAAGCGACCGTGTGTTGAATCATATTTCAACATATAGGCCATGTACTCAATGTCCATTAAATCGTTAATACCAACAACTTCAATGTCATTACGCTCAGCAGCAGCTCTAAATACAAAACGGCCAATACGGCCAAAACCATTAATACCAACTCTAATTTTCATGGTGAACCTCTAAAATTCAATATGTAGTAAAATTACACCATTTTGAGATTATTACAAGATAAAGATAGCTATTATGACTAAATATTTCACAATTCACTCGTTGTTTTGTTTTAATTACCAAATTACTCATTTTTAGCTTAATTAATTGCGCATTTTGTACAATACTTTTGAAATAGCGTGATAGAATGCGCAAAATTTTGAATAATAGCAGTGAGCCTAGTCTCTCGACCTTATTTGACAGAGGATAAATATTTATGACACAAGATAAAATTTTGTGTGACATTGGCTTTATTGGCCTTGGTGTTATGGGTAAAAACCTAGTACTTAATTTAGCTGATAATGGTTTTAATATTGCAGCATTTGATTTAAGTGATGAAAAAGTTCAAGCGGTAATTGCTCAAGACGAAGTAGAGAATACTACCGGCACGCCACGTGTGTACGGTTGCTCTTCTTATACTGAGTTATTGTCGCAACTTAAAGCACCTCATTTAATTGTCTTAAGTGTCCCTGCGGGAGCGCCGGTTGACCAAGTATGTGAAAATCTTATTGGTGCCGGTATTCAGCCAGACGATATTATTATTGATACCGGTAACAGCTTGTGGCTTGATACGGTAGCTAGAGAAGAAAAGTACAAGAGTAATTTCTTGTTATTTTCTTCCGCCGTTTCAGGAGGCGAGGTTGGTGCACGTTTTGGCCCATCATTAATGCCAAGTGGCTCTCCTTATGCTTGGGCTCGTGTTAAACCTATCTGGGAAGCTATTGCCGCTAAAGTCGATGCAAAAACGGGTAAACCTCTCGAGCGTACCGAGCCAGGGCAAGTTATCACTGAAGGTGAGCCTTGTGCTGCTTATATTGGTCCAGCGGGAGCTGGCCATTACGTTAAAATGGTGCACAACGGCATAGAATATGCGGATATGCAAATCATCTGTGAAGCCTACCATGTGTTAAAGTCTGGCTTAAATCTAAGCGGTGATGAAATTGCTGATATTTTTTCTAAATGGAATGATGGCCCATTAGACAGTTACTTAATGGAAATATCTGTAGAAGTATTACGTCATAAATCATCGGATACTGATACACCGCTGGTTGAATTGATTTTAGATAAAGCTGGGCAAAAAGGCACTGGCCTTTGGACTGCAATGAGCAGTTTGGAAGTAGGGTGTCCAGCACCGACCATTGCTCAAGCGGTTTACGCGCGTTCTATCTCCTCATTTAAAGAACTCAGAACTCAAGCATCATCATTGCTTACGGGTCCGCAACAAGCACCTTTGACTGCAGCGGAGCAGGAAGAAGTTATTGAGCAACTACATGATGCTATGTATTGCGCTAAAATTTGTGCTTATGCTCAAGGTTTTCAATTGATGAAACTTGCAGCTAAAGAACATGGTTGGACGCTAGATTTTGCCAGTATTGCTAAAATTTGGCGTGCAGGTTGTATCATTCGAGCGGCATTTTTGCAGTCAATAATGAATGCTTATCAGCAGAATGAGAATTTAGATAACTTATTACTTGATGCGTATTTTGTTAAGGAACTTAATGATCGTCAACTAAATTGGCGTAAAGCTATTTGCTCTGCAACTATGCAAGGTGTACCGATTGGCGCTTTGTCTTCTTCACTTGCTTATTACGATTCCATGCGCAGTGAAACATTGCCCGCTAATTTGTTGCAAGCCCAACGAGACTTCTTTGGTGCCCATACTTTTGAGCGTATTGATAAAGCCTCAGGTAAAAAATATCATGTGCAATGGTCAACCAAGGAAAGAGAAACTATCCTTGTTGCGAGTTAATTCTCTAGTAAAGAGTTACTAGCTAACCTTTGACAGTTAATATTTTAAAGGTAGGGTTTAAATTATGAAAAATAATGATGATTATAAAAATAAACTAAGTGAAGATGCCTTTAAAGTTTGTCGGTTAGCGGCTACGGAACAACCTTTTAGTGGCATTTATAATGATCACTGGCAGCAAGGCACATATTATTGTGTCTGTTGTGAGCAATCTTTATTCACCAGTGAAAGTAAGTTCGATGCAGGTTGTGGTTGGCCGAGTTTTTTTGCTAATATTGCCAGCCAAGTTGCTTTCATTACTGACTACTCTCACGGAATGCAGCGGGTTGAGATTCAGTGTCAAAACTGTCAATCTCATCTCGGCCATGTTTTTGATGATGGTCCAAAACCTACGGGTAAACGCTATTGCGTTAACTCACTGAGTTTAAACTTCCAGCCTAAGTAAACTCCTGCTAAAGCCTTTACTCTTTTCTTCGGTAAGATTGAAGGCTTTATCTTCCCCGTCATACCAAGCCTTTTTTGATTAATAGCTATGGTTAGTAACTCGGGCTAACAAATTGTCCCGCTTCAATTTTCGCTAAAGTAGCCTTCGCGACTTTATCTAGAAAGTCTGCATCTAATGTGTTTACTCGCTGATAACTACTCAGACTAGTCTCAATCATTTCATTGGGTTTATCTTGTAAAAGCTGATAAGTGCGTAACCAAATATATGCTTGCTTATATTGTCTTTTCTTAGTGAAGATTGTGACAAGTGTTTGTACTATTTCAGTAGAGAGTTCAGTTCCTGGTTGGTGAAGCTCTAGGGCACGGTATAACAAACCTAAGGTTTTCTTACTGTCTCGTTTTATATAATACGTCGCTAAATGAAGCTGCGCGGTTGAATTTTCAAGAATCGGCGTTCCCTCTAGTTTTAAAAACTCCTGTAAAGCCAACTCGTTAGAGTTTCTTGACCAGTGATAATAAAGCAGGTGAGGGTGCTTAGAATTAACACTTTGCTCGGCCAATAGTGATAAGTTAACTTTTGCTTTTAATAAATTATTTTTTCTCAGCGTAGTTTTTTCTTTTAATTTAATGTGTTGGATCTGAGATGCTAGCGACATACATTTAATATAGCCTTCGTAAGCTACAAGTAGAGTGTATTTATCAGCATCAAGATTATTATTTTTGACATTAATTCGCGATAATGCGACTTCTATTCGTTGAGTTTTACACCAGCTATCGTGACCAAATTCATTACATATTTCTTCATTTTTATTACACAGTTGCACCAAATTAACACTGTCATTACAGCCATTAAGAGATAGCACTAGGATGATAGGCCAGCACTTGGCTACAGTGAAATGTTTTAGCAACTTTAGCTCTCGAAAATTAATCATAAAAATACCAAAAAGATTTTTGTAACCAGTAGAGAAATATTTCATACTGAATTACAATACGCCTCTGAATATATACCTAACTAGCTATTATCGACCCTAGCACACTATGATAATAGCCTATTGTTTAATTGACTGAAATAAAAGGTTTAAGTAATGACTTCTCATCTTGAGGAAAAATATCAAGCAAGCTGGCAAGAGCGTCAAACGTTCGCAGAAAATATGCAACCCATTATTGGACAGCTGTATCGCAACAAGGGCATTGAAATTTCAGTGTACGGACGTCAGTTATTAAACGCGTCTCCTATTGATATTATTAAAGCGCATAAGTCTGTTGCTCTACATGAAGAGAGTAAATTACGTTTACGTGAAAGCTTCCCTTTTATTGAAGCAATTAATAAAATGGACTTAGCACCAGCTCGCATCGATTTAGGTAAGCTTGCTTATAACTATTTATACCTTGGTAAAGCCAATGATCTATCTATTGAACAATATTTAGATAAAGAACTTACGGTAGAAAGCCGCGAAAATTCAGATCAAAAAAGCCAAGACGTAGTGCTTTATGGTTTTGGTCGTATTGGTCGTCTTTTAGCACGTCTATTAATCGAACGTGCCGGCCCAAATGCGAAGTTAAACCTTCGCGCTATCGTTTTACGTCCAAGTAAAGGCGGCGATGATCTAGAAAAACGTGCAAGTTTACTACGTCGTGATTCAGTTCATGGTGCTTTTAATGGCAGCATTACTATCGATAAAGAAAATAACGTAATTAAAGCCAACGGTGCTTTTATCAAAGTTATTTATGCAAAATCTCCAGCAGAAGTTGATTACACTGAATATGGTATCAATAACGCTTTAGTTGTTGATAACACAGGTATCTGGACTGATGAAGATGGTTTAGGCCAACATCTTAAATCTAAAGGTGTTGCTAAAGTCTTACTAACAGCCCCAGCTAAAGGCGATATCAAAAACATCGTTTATGGTGTTAACCACGATATGATTTTAGCTTCAGATAAAATGATCTCTGCGGCTAGTTGTACGACTAACGCCATTACACCAGTATTAAAAGCGATTAACGATGAATACGGTATTCGCAATGGTCATGTGGAAACTATCCATTCATATACAAATGATCAAAACCTAATTGATAATTACCATCCAGCGCCTCGTCGTGGTCGTAGTGCACCATTAAATATGGTTATCAGTACTACGGGTGCAGCAAAAGCAGTTGCTAAAGCATTACCTGAGCTTAAAGGTTTATTAACAGGTAACGCAATTCGTGTTCCTACGCCAAATGTTTCAATGGCTATCATGAACTTGAACCTGAAAAAATCAACTGATAAAGAAGCGTTAAATGATTATTTACGTAATATGTCATTAAACTCACCTTTACAAAATCAAATTGATTACACAGCATCTAGCGAAATCGTTTCTAGCGATTTAGTTGGTTCACGTTATGCCGGTGTTGTTGATTCACAAGCAACAATTGTTGATGGTGATCGTGCAGTATTATACGTTTGGTATGACAATGAATTTGGTTATAGCTGTCAAGTTGTGCAAGTGATGCTTGAAATGTCTGGAATTACGGTTCCGTCATTACCGCTAAAATAATAACTAGCGAAAGCTAAGTTAATAAAAAGGCGCATATTATTAATATAATATGCGCCTTTTTTTATCATCAAAACTCGTTTTAGTACTTATTCAACAATTAGTGCTTAAGTAATTAATGGGTTTGCCGATATAGATATATTGATAACTAACATATTGAGAGTAGGGCTATGTCTATCAGCTTAAATCAAAATACTTCTGTTGCAGCACAATCAACATCGGGTGCTGAATTACTTACTGCTGCTCTGGCTAAAAACAACCAAGTAGCGGAAGGAAAAATGGCGTTACAGCTCATTCAATCGGCAAGTATAAACAGTGTTCAAGCACCTACGGGTAACAGTGGCTTTAACGTGAATATTAAAGTATAAAAATTAACTTGTTGTATATTTTGTATTTAAGACAATATTACCAGTCTTAAATACAACGAGCAGGTTTTGGTAAACCCGCATATTTTGTCGCTTGCTTAGCGGGACCTTCAGGAAACAACTTATACAAATAACGACTGCTAGCCTTAGCTTCGCCAAACTCAGCTTTCATCGCTTTGGTTAATGCCCTGATAGCAGGAGAGGTGTTATAGGTGAGGTAAAACTGTCTGACAAAATCTATCACTTCCCAATGGGCATCTGTCAGCACAAAATCATCATGCTCAGCCATAACAAGCGCTAAGTCTTTCTGCCATAAAAGATGGTCAAGTAAATAACCTTGCTTATCTGTTGGAATAATTTTGTTTTGAAAAGTTAGTGCTATTGCCATGTGATCACTTTTTTATGGGTAAAGGTTAATTCAACAACATCGCCAATTTCAATAGCCTTGACCGCAGTTATGATTTCAATAGCTCTTGCTTGGGCATGACTGACAACTACATTGATATTAACTGAGCCATCAACTCGTTTGATTAAGCTATCCATCAACGGATGTTTAAGGTTATAGCAACCATCGTCCATTAATACTACAGAGTCTTGATGATCTAGCACGCTTAAACACTGGGCAAAGTCATTACTAGCAAAAGCCGATTGCCGAACTAAATGTAAAGTACTCATGTTTGTTTCCTTAAATAAAAATAAATATAAAGCCTAAAAACTCTAAAACCTTAGCACATGCTGATGACGGTTAAGTGCTGCACTAAACTCAATGCTAGATAATACTTTTACCTCATCAATATGAAAATTTTCATCAAGTTGACGATTGCTTAATGATTGCTGACAAACATAAATATCTTCAATATCATAAAATTCAAAAGCCGAAAATGTTTTTAAGTAATCTTTAATTGCAAGTAAGCTGCCATCTTGATCAGCAATTAACTGATAAACGCCATCACCTTGAAAAAAAAGCGAAACCTTTTGCTCAAATGAGCCAAATATTAATGCAATATCCAGGGCATCTTTCCCATGGGTGCTACTAAAAGGCGCTTTACTGTTAATAATGGCTAGGCCATTTGCTTGTGCGGATGAAGAGCTTTGTTGTTCTATTGAGATCATTAAAACTGTACCAAGCGTGAAGCTTTTGTTGTTAGTTCAACTAACTCACCTAAACCTGAGACAGTGAAAGCGTTATTTATTTTGTCATTGTCTATCGCATCACAAGCTATACCACGCTTTTCTGCAGCGGTAATGCAAATATGCAGGGGTAACTGATATTGCTGCTGTAGTCGTTGCCAGTGCGCAATAGCTTGGTATTCATCACTAGCAATACTAATGTCTTCATTGGCATGCATCACGCCATCTTGGTAAAAGAACACACCAATAACATTAATGCCAGCCACTAATGCCGCCTCGACATAAGTTAACGCGGTAATTGTTAAGTGGCTATAAGGGGGAGTAGTTATTACTACAGCAAGAGTTTTCACAACACATCCAAACTATAAATAGATAGAAAAGGCAATATAAGGGTAAAGAAGAATAAAAAAAACCCCGCAATTGCGAGGCTCTTTATTTGTAAAAGAGTATAAATGATTATAACTCTTTTTAAGACAAGTTTTTTAGTGTTAACTAATCATCGTTGCCTAATACACCTAATAACATAAGTAAGTGTACAAAAATGTTATAGATACTTAAGTATAATGAAATAGTTGCGCGAATATAGTTACGTTCGCCACCATTAATAATACGGCTAGTATCAAATAAGATTAAGCCAGACATAATCATAATGATTGCTGCACTGATAGCTAAAGAAAGCGCTGGAATTTGAAAGAAGATATTAGCAACCATTGCTACTAACGCCACAATCATACCTACCATTAAGAAGCCGCCCATAAATGAGAAGTCTTTTTTACTGGTTAGTGCATAACCTGAAAGTGCAAAAAATATTAATGCTGTGCCGCCAAGAGCTTGCATAATTAACGCGCCGCCACCAGGCATTGCCGCGTAAGCACTTAACATTGGCCCTAAAGAAGCGCCCATTAAACCGGTAAAAGCAAAAATCCAATAGATGCCGCTGGCTGAATCAGCTTTTTTGTTAACAACAAACATTAAACCAAAAGCCACTAACGTCATAACAAGCGCAGCACCGGATGGTAGGTTCATTGCCATTGAAATGCCTGCTGTTACGGCACTAAACGCTAGTGTCATAGATAACAACATGTAAGTATTTTTCAATACTTTATTAATTTCTATCGCCGAACTGTGGCTCGCCGTTTGAAAACCCATATTAGATTGCATAAAACTTCCTTAAGAATTTAATTCTAGTTATATAGATAAGGTCATTTTAGATAAGTTCAAGTTTTTACTCTTATTTAACTGAATAACTGACTTACACTAACTTAATTCCTTATGACATATTATGGCATGGTGATTTTTAAAATACTACGCTTTGCTTTGTTTAAAAGTGGCAATATTATGTTTTATTTTGTAACAAGGGATAATGCCATTTACCAATTCATTGTTTAACCTGCTAACCCAGAGGTAAGCTAGTTAACATTGCCGCCACTTTAGACCTAGAGCTTGGTAACCGTCAATAATCTCTTGTTTTCTTGTACAGTCATTACTATGGTCATTAATCAACCCCGAGGCTTGAAGGTGAGCATAGATAGTGGTTGAACCGACAAATTTGAAGCCCCGTTTTTTTAAATCCTTACTTAATTCATCTGAAATAGGGGAGGTAGCAGGATAATCACTAAGCTGATTTAGATTACTGACCTGTACCTTGTTATCAACAAATGCCCAAATATACTTTATAAAGCTACCAAACTCCTTTTGTATGGCAATAAAACACTTCGCATTATTAACGGTTGCGGCAATTTTACCTTTGTGACGAATAATACTAGCGTCGAGTACCAAGCGTTCTTCATCAGCAGAAGTATATTGAGCGACCTTATCAACATCAAAGTTTCCAAAGGCTTTTCTATAGCCATCACGTCGCTTTAAAATGGTATACCAACTTAACCCTGCTTGAGCGGATTCAAGTACTAGGTATTCGAACATCTTATTATCTTCAAGAACAGGCACGCCCCATTCTTCATCATGGTATTTAACATAGTCTAATTTCGTGGTGTCTAACCAAGGACAACGGCAGGTATGTTCAACTGTCATTAGGTAAATCCTTCTTTATATTATTTAAAGTGCTGAAAAACAAAGCAAACTGGCTATTATTTAGTAAACTAAGCAAAAAGAAGCGTAAATATTAAAATAGTGCTTTACAACTTATTAGAGAGACTTTAGTATTCGCCTCGTTCTCAAGCAAGCATTGTTTTAACCGCTTATTTGTTAACTTCAGGTGAGATGGCTGAGTGGTCGAAAGCACCGGTCTTGAAAACCGGCAAGGGTTTGTAGCCCTTCTAGAGTTCAAATCTCTATCTCACCGCCACATTCAGAAAAGGCGCTAATCGAAAGGTTAGCGCCTTTTTGCATTTAAAACGGTTAAAAATCGGCAAAGCGTTTGTAGCGCAATACCTTTAGCAGAGTTCAAATCTCTATCTCACTGCCACATTCAGAAAAGCCCGTTAGTCGAAAGATTAACGGTTTATTTTGCTTTCTGGTGTTTAATAATACTAAAGGGTTTGTAGCGCATCACCTTTAACAGAGTTCTAACCATTAGCTCACCGCCAGATTCTAAGAAACCGCAACTTTAATGAGTCGCGGTTTTTTTTCGTCTTGAGTTTAGTCGTAGAATTAAACAAAGCGTTTGTAGCGCAATACCTTTAGCAGAGTTCAAATCTATATCTCACCGCCACATTCAGAAAAGGCGCTAATCGAAAGGTTAGCGCCTTTTGCAATTAAAACGGTTAAAAATCGACAAAGGGTTTGTAGCGCAGGACCTTAGATTACATACATTTTCTTGTGGCTAATTGACTGTACTTGTACCTAAGTCAGCTATTTTTTAATCGATATAATATTGAGGGTGACTTTTTCTAAATTCAAAAATCAATTGTTTGAATTTTCCTGAATCAAACATCTCCTTAGCAACATGTTCAAATTGTATAATTTTTTTGGCAAAAGGAGACTTTTTTGATATGGCAATATAGGTGTGTGTTTTATCAGTATACGCAAATTTTGCCTTTATTATTTTATCTGATAGCTCCTTATTATGTTCAAGTAAATAGTCACCGTAGTAATCAGTGCTTATTACCGCATCTATTCTTTTTCTAGCCAGCATTCTAAATGCAGACTCTAGTGTATTTACTTCCACTTTTGCAAAGTAATTATCGTTTGCGTAATCAAATTCTTTAAAATGTTTGGCTCCTCGTAGGGTAGCAATGGACAAACCAGCCAAATCAGCAAAGCTATCTATTGCATTACTGCCTTTATGGATAAAAAAAGTTTTCAGCATTGATTCATCAAAAAGCAGCATATGAAATTGCTGTCTACGCTCATCTGAGTCTGTTAGGCCTGCCATAATATCAACGAGACCATGCTTGAGTAGGTGCAGGCACCTCTTAAAAGGGGTGTTTTCGGTAAAGGTTAATTGCAGGCCCATACGTTCAACAAATTTCTTGGTCAACTCTACATTCTCACCTGTAACGATATGATCTGGCAGAATAACTTGTAAGGGAGGATAATGATCAATACACATTTTAATCTTGAGTTGTTGAACTTCATTTGAAAAACAACTCGACGAGAAGCAACAAAAGGTACTAAACAAAAGTAAAATACCTATATTTTTAAATTTTCTCCCTGTTATAAGCATGACAGACCAGTATATTTATCTAGGTTATACAAATTATAGTTTAGAAAAAATGAAAGGGCTTAGCTAAGTAATATTAAGCATTTTAACGTGATTTCACTCGTTTGAATGTAAGGTTTAATTTGTAAGTTAATATAACAATTGTTCTAGTGTTTAGGAGCACGATTCGTATAAAATGAGTGCATGTCTACACATTCTAGTATTGACTGTTATGTAGACAATTGAAGTTATATTGGGGGCGAAAGCACAAATCTTGAAACTGTACCACTTCTAGAGTTCAAATCCCTATATCACCGCCACATTTAGAAAAGGCGCTAATCGAAAGATTAGCGCCTTTTCGCCTCGAGTTTAGTGATGGAATCAAGAGTGGGTTTGTAGCGCAATACCTACGACGTAGAGTTCAAATCTCTATCTCACTGCCAAATTCAGAAAAGACGTTAATCGAAAGATTGACGCAATATTTCTTTGTTTTGCTATTGTTCGTTATGCAAATGTGGTGATGGCTAATCATTGGTATTATCAGTTGTTCAATAACTAACTTTATAAATAGTCATCAATCTATATCAAATGAATAATAGAGATCACTCGATTGTTCAATGCCACTGACAATTTCTAACCATAATCGATTAAGTAAAAATAACCTTACCGTTAATTCATTAATAGGCTCATAGACGCCAATACCATATTTCAAATAGACACGATTACCAATATAACCACTAATGGTTGCTTGTGTAGAGTCGCCTTCGCCTTCAGTGTCTACAGCAATATTATTAATGAGTGGTATCTTCTCTAGTTGATCAAATAAGCCAACGCTATTGGTAACGCCAAAACCAATCAGCATACTTGCGGCTGCAGAGCTACTGCCGCCACCAGAATCTAAGCCTCGCCCTCGAGCTAAATAAGATAACATTTCAGGCGATTCCATTGTGGGCGTAGAGAATAGTTGCATGTCTAAATTGTCCGCTAAACCTGTTATTTGTAGTCCAACTTCAATATCTTCCGCTTTAATATGTCTACTTGCGCGCAAATTAAAATAAGGATTAGTGAGCGGACCGTTAAAGGTTAATTCCCCTTTATCGATAGTTAGCTTTTGTCCATAGGCTTGGTAAGTACCATTTTCTGATTGAATAATACCAAAAAGTTGTAGCGGTTGTTTTTTCTGCTGAGTGACTTGTAATTGGCCAAATAAATTACTTTCTAAACCTTGTCCTGAGACGATAAATGTTTTGGCGATATTGATACTGACATCAGTTTTGATCGCTAAGCCAGACTTTTCCTTAAATACCTCTTTACCTTGATCATCAATAATAATGACATCATCACTCAGATCGACACTGCCTTGTGGCAGTTTTTCAATATTATAACTCCCCGCTAACACATTGAGCATGCCAGTAATTGTCAGTGTTTTTTCTTCTAGGGAAAAATTTAACCTTGGTGATATTTTCATTACTAACTGTGGCGGAAATACTAGCGGCAGTTGCTTGGCGTAAAGGTCGATATCCATGGTGAGATCATCTTGCCATGCCAGCTGACCATTAAGTGTAGCCTTGTTATCTTTTATGGAAAAGTCGCCGATGATTTTTGCCTGATTATTGTCTATTTGCAGTTCAGCGTTAATATGTTCAAGTTTATTGGGGTTTTGGCTTAATAATAACTCGCCATTATCGAGTGTTAAACTACCGTTTATTAATGGCGTTTTTACCGTACCTTTAACGGTTAACAGGGCGCTTACCAAGCCTTGTAAGTTAACGACGTTACTTATTAATCCTTGAAAGGGTTGTAAATTAAATTGATTCAGTTCTATTTGAACATCAATAGGAAAGTCATCAATAAAGTTAACTTTTGAGTTGATGTTAATAAGCGCTTGTTCTTGTGAGTCATGTAACTGAAGTTTACTGGTTAATTGCCCTTGGTTTATGTTGAAGGTAAATTTCCCATGGCGCCATTGGCTAACTTGTTGTTCATTGTACTCATCAATTACTTTTACATTACCTGATGACAAAGAAAAATTTGCCTGGGCCGATATTTCTTGAGTAGGTGACCATTGTGCTTGTATCTCACCTGAAATCCTACTCTGTAGTTGCACCTCTTTGGGTAAAACCACTGCATCGAATAGCGATAAGTCCATGTTTAACCCGAGTGTTATATTACCGGATTCACCAATAATGGCATCGTTAGGCAAACAGATATCAAGATCTGTGCCTTGCCAGCAATGTTTACCTATGAATAATTGCTGTTTATCGACATTAAAATTCAATGAAAAAACGTTATTATTACGCCAAGTTTCTTGCTGATAAGTTAAGGCTGCCTCTTCAATAGTGCTTTGCCATTGATTCAGCGCTTCATACCATTGGCTGGTGAATTTCAACTTGCCAGCAAGGTCGCCTTGCCAATCAAGTTGTAATTGCTGCTGATTAATGTCGCCCGAAACATTAAGAATAATATTTTGCATACTCAACTCGTCACTTTTATTGGTGATGTCTAGCTGTGCATTTTTTAAGGTTAACTGGGCTTTGTGATTGTTAAAGGGCTGATAACTAGCTGTTACCTCAAGAGAAGGGCTATAAAATTTCTGCCATTGCAAATTATTCAACTTGCTATTAAGCGTTATAATGGGGTCTGCTTTACTGCCTTTAATGGTAAAGTCACTGGTGAAAGAGCCACTTACCTCTTTATACCAATGAGCCATGTCAGCAATAAATAATTGACCGTTAACATGCCAGTTATCACCACTGAATGTTTGTAGGGTTAATTGGTCCTGGTCAAAAACAACTAACAGTTTGCCTTGCGCTAAATCACCGGATGAAAAGTAGCCTGATTGATTTAAAGCTATGTCACCTTGAATAATGAGCGCTGAATCATTGATGGTGCCAGAGACATCGGTATCGTTAACTGAGAGCGACCAGTGTGATGCAGACCAAGAGCCAGAACTGGTAATTTCTCCTGAAAGTCGACCATTGATAACGTTCGGTAATATGTCTTCAATAAAACGGGTTTGGCTTGCGGTGTTAAAGTCATTATTAATGTCAGAGTTTTTTTCAGCGAAGGCGTTAGTGCCGATATTAGTGCTGCTATTGTTGATGTTAGTCTCTTCAGGAAATACTAACGCTTTAATATTAATTTTTGGCAAAGTAAAACCGGTGGAATTCGCCGATAATTGCCAACTTGTTAAGTTAGACTGAAAATTAATATTGCCATGTACGGATATTTGACTATCAGAGTCTTGTTCGTTAAAGGCTAACTCTTTAAGCGTAATTAAGCCTTGTTTATGTTTAGCTGATAACTTTAATCGGGCATTTTTATAACCATAGCTATTAAGCTGACTGGTTAAATTAATCGTTTGTTCAATTAAATCACCGGCCACGTTTAAAGACAGTGATGAAGGTTTGCCATATTGTGCTAAAGATAAGGGCAGGGGCAGCTTATCGGCAGATAACTGTAGCTTAAAAGGTAGTTGTTGGTGCGTTAAGTTTATTTGCCCTTGGCTGGTTAAAATAACGCTGCCTTTACTGGCAATATTTACACTTAAGTTATCAAAAGAGCCTTGCAGTGATAGCTCAACAATTGAGTCAGACGCTTGTGGCCAATGTGGTATCTTATCTAGTTGGGCAACTAACTTGGCCTTAATTTTATAAGGCGGTATCAGCTCAGTATTTAGTGTTGACTGCTTTATTTCAAAGTCGGTAGTTGTGGTTTTAAAGTCCGTGATATTAACGTCACTTTTAACCCAAGTACCGCTAAGGTGGCTCTGTTGATAAGGCCATTGCATATCACTTTTGAGGGTACTATTTAGTGTGTTGTTGTTGTTGTTGTTCAGTGTTTGATGATCGATTATGCGTAACTTATCAACGTACAATTGTTGAATATTTAACGATATGGGTAAATAGACTTTTGGTAGTGTACTAAAAACAGCATATATTGAATTTGTGTTAGCTTTTCCATTGTTATTTAGTTGACTGCTTTTGCTTTTTTCCGCGCTAATGCTTTTACTGTTGCTATTTTTGTCGAACACTATGGTTAATTTTTCGGCATTTGGCTGCAAGATAGTAAATTGACTTGCCTTAATATCTACTTGCGCGGTGAACTGCTCAATATCTATTACTGTTTGGTTAATGACTAAATGGCTGTTGCTAAAGGCAACGGCTTTCGCCTCAATAGCAAAGGGCATAACAAACAGGCTATCATGATTTATAGCCGCAGGGTTTACTGTAGCTGTGTCTTTCGACTTTTCCTCTTTGTTTTCGTTGAGATAAGTTAATGAAAAACGGGCCACTTGTAATGATTCAATACACAGTTTTTTCTGCCAACTACAAGAAAAATTAATCTTGGCTGCTAAATCCGTCACCTTAATGTCTAAGGTTGCTAAGTTAAGGTGAAAAGAGTTGAGTTCTATATCTCTTATTAATGAGCCAGCCTTGTAATCAGCATTAATGCCGTCAATGTTGTTTAGTAAGCTAATGGTTAATTGGCTACCGATGGGTGTGGTCAGTAAAACAGTGAACAAACAAAAGAGTAAGGTTAGCCACTTTATTACTTTATAAGTAAGCTTATATGCGACCTTATAAGCTCTATTTCGTCGGGTCATAGTTCGGCGCCTATGCTGATATGAAGTCGCCAACTATTATCTTTATTATCATGTTCATTAATGCCGTAGGCAACATCAACCTTTATCGCGCCCACAGGCGAAATATAGTGCAAACCGGTACCAAAAGAGTAGACCGGCTCAAACTCACCTTTATTGGCAGCACTACCACCGTCAGAAAATAAGGCGACACGCCATTTGTTGTTCAAGTAATATTGGTACTCTATGCTCGCTACCATTAGGCGAGTACTACCGATAACGATAGGTTCGCCTTGCTCAGGATCTGATGACGAAGGAATTGTTGACCCGATAGATTGATAAGCAAAGCCCCTAATACTCTGATCGCCACCCGCATAAAAACGCAAAGAAGGTGCTAAGTCTACATCCCTATCAACATAAATAGCACCGAATTCGGCGCGGGTAACTAGTCGGTGCTTAGCTTTCAAGGTGGTAATATAATTCCAGCGAGCATGAATCCTAAAGAAACTATTATCTGAGCCTGCTTTTAAATGAGCCCCTTCTATATTATATGTTTGGCGAAAACCTTCACTTGGATCTAAGGGCGATCCCGAGCGTTTTGTTTTTGACCAAGTTATGCCAGGAATAAGATAACTGGCACCATCTTCAGACCAATCAATATTCGGTATATTCTCATCAAGATCATACTGCCATACTTCTTTATGATAACGGGTATAAACTTGTCTTTGCCAGTTATTGTAACTTACTAACCTACCAATTTGAGTTGTGAAGAATTGAGTTTTCTGCTCGGCATAGTCCTCATTTTCAATGCTAATTTTAAATTGCAGCAAATCGCTGACAGGATGGCTTAAAGGAATACTATAAATGAACTTTCCTGTTGGATTTATTGTCGAATATTCAAATTTAGTTTCTTGAAAATGTCCATATTTGTTGATTAAAGGCGTACGCCAAGCAGCGGAAAGCCGAAACTCGGTATCGGTAGCATAACCAATACCAAAATCGAATTGATGGCTTTTAGCTGGGGTTAGTGAAACATTAATTGGGATGGTGTATTTATCAGTAACTTTATCTTCAATCTTGTCACCGGGTACTGCGATTATGCTGCCAAAATACTGAGTTGACTGCAGTTGATGCTGTAGTTCATGAAAAGCGCTGGTACTGTAATACTCATCTTTTTGAAAGGGTATTAAGCTTGATAATAATTCAGGCTCTAAATCGAAATCATTAAAAGCAACGTCACCAAATTGATAACGTGGTCCACTTTTATAGTGCAAGGTAATATCAGCGTATTGATATTGCTCTTTTATCGCTATTTTACTTTCAGTTAATTCACCATTGAAATAACCACGCTGTAGGGCTAATGAAAGCAAGTCAGCCTTTAAATCTTCATACTTGCCATGATGGAGGTTTTGTCCGTGCTTAATCTCATGATTATTAAGTAGTGCTTGAAAGGCAATATCTTTACTGGCTTCACCCTCAAGGGTAATGAGTACTTTATCAATTAAAGTTGCCGTATTTAGGGTGATGTTCAGTATAAGCTGCCATGAGTTTTTCTTGGTTTTTTCATTATTAACTTTTTCTGAGATGATGGTTGTAATAATATCTGCTTGATAATAACCAAGGGCTTGTAGTGCTTGTTGGGTGTTCTCTGTGGCGCTATAAATAAAAGCAGAACGCGCTAAGTCAGTATTGGGTAGGGTGCCTAAATGAGAAAGTATATTGTTGTGAATAATTTTTGGCAGTTGACCATTGAGTTTGACAATTAAATTATTGGCGAACACTGGGTGACTTAAAACAAAAATGATAAAGCCGCTTGTTAATATTCTAAGATTTAACATTATGTGCTAAGCCAATAATAAGTGGTTATCATAATTCTAACGTCGCGACCTATAACTAAATGATTACTAATCGATAACTAAACTATTAATTAAATCATACTTTTACATATTATCGCACGAATACAAATATAAAAGCGACTACTGATATGTAAGTAATAGTCCTCAGTATTTAATTTTATTAGTTATGTTTTATAGGCTTATCAATTAAAAGATACTTCTCAAGTACCGAGATAACTATTGTTTTTATACCGTATTGTCGGATAAAACGACCAATAAAAGTTATGCACACAATGTCATTACCAATTCACACATAAAATCACCTAAGAATCGAATATACTTATTTTTATCAAGCCAGCCATTTATTTACTTTACTGTAGGAATAAAAATGAAACGAATATTTCTTTTTTTAATGACCAATATAGCCATTATGTTGGTGTTAAGTGTCACCCTGAGTTTGTTGGGTGTTGATAGTATACTGGCCGAAAACGGCTCAGACTTAAATGTTCAGTCGTTAGTCATACTTTCAGGTGTCATTGGTTTTGGTGGTTCATTTATTTCGTTGTTGATTTCTAAATGGATGGCAAAAAGGATGACCGGTGCAGTGGTTATTAAAGAGCCGGTAACTCATATTGAAAAGTGGCTAATGACTACAATTGAAAAACAAGCAAAAATAGTAGGCATAAAAATGCCTGAAGTGGCAATATTTCCCTCAGGTGAAATGAATGCCTTTGCCACGGGAGCCAGTAAAAATAATGCACTGGTTGCTGTGTCACAAGGTTTACTCGATAATATGGCACAAGGTGAAATTGAAGCGGTACTTGGCCATGAAATGAGTCATGTTGCTAACGGCGATATGGTGACTTTGACGCTTATTCAAGGAGTGGTGAATACCTTTGTGGTATTTTTATCACGACTTGTCGGACATATTGTTGACCGAGTGATCTTGAAAAACGACCGTGGCCACGGCATTGGTTATTTTATTACCGTGATGATTTCACAAGTGGTGTTATCTATACTTGCTAGTACTATCGTCATGTACTTTTCAAGAAAACGTGAGTTTATCGCCGATACGGGTGGCGCTGATTTAGCGGGTCATCAAAATATGATAAACGCTTTAAAACGCTTAGCTCAAAAAGAGCCTGAGGCGCTACCAGAACAGATGGCAGCATTTGGAATAAGCGAAAAAACCAAACAAGGTTTAAGGCAGTTATGGTCTTCACATCCACCTATTGAAGCGAGAATTGCAGCATTAGAAACTCGTGCTAATGCTGAAAATAATAAGTAAACTGTCATACAAATTGCCAGCTATCAGTTAGCTTTTGATGCCGATAAGGTAAAAGTCTTAGTATTGATGATGTAACAGCTAGAACTAGGGCATCATTACTTGCTAGGGATAACGTCATAAATATCCCTATAGGTACTTTATTAAACTTACAACTTGCCCAGCAGCTCTCTACCGTAAAGTAAAAAACAGCTGTTGTTCTTGTTGCTGTTAAATACAAACCAGGGTAGCTGTGCTGGTTTTTGAAACAACTTGATCATTAAATCCTCGAACAAGCTGTTTTGATGAGTTTATTGAACTATTTTTGCATTTAACACTTTACAAGTAGGGCGCCAGTACTTAAAATGCGCCCACTTTCAAGGAATAGCAAAAACCTTTTCTTGTAAGTAACTTGGTGAGATGGCTGAGTGGTCGAAAGCACCGGTCTTGAAAACCGGCAAGGGTTTGTAGCCCTTCTAGAGTTCAAATCT
>NZ_JABSOV010000004.1 GCF_013215345.1 Colwellia sp.
GAATGAGCCGGAACTATTACAACAAATAATGCAAATGGCTGATTCTGACGCGGCGCAATTAGAAAGGTTGTTATATTTAGCTGAGTACGCACCTGAGCTGCTTGCAAAAATGGTAACCATTAAGAATGTTGCCGCGACTCAAAAATTAAAAGTAGAAGAACAGCAAGTTTCACCGTATGGGCAAATGTCTACGTTTGGTGCTATTGATGTAGGTGGCGGAATTATCAGAAATTAATTGCATTAACTCATTGCTAGAATGAAACTCTAAATCATAATAAAAACAAGGTTAATTTTGACAGCGATCAGCATTATTATATTTTGCCATTAATTGCTGAAATTCAGACTCTGCACATAAACTATCAAACCAGGGAAGGTTAAACCAAACAACACCAATGTTATCCTTCAATGCAGATTTTATATGATGAACTGCTGACGCCTTCTCATCCAATAAACTATAAACGATAGCTGAAGCATAAGATACCTCGCCATTTTCCGGGGCTAATTTTTGTGCCTTACTTAACGCTGCTATCGCTAAGTTGGCTTGATTTAGCTGGCCATATGCTTGCGCTAAATATGTTAAATACTTAACATCATCTTTTCCTGCCAAAATAGCTACTACTTGTTGATAATAAGAAATGGCTTTCTGTTTATCACCTAAAATCATTTCGATATCTGCTAAGTTTAACAGTTTAACTGGATGTTTTGGGCTTTTCTTATAAGCTTTCAGGGCAAATTCAAGCGACTTTTGGTATTGCTTATTCAAGGCATAAGCCATACTTAAATTGGTTAAATCCCTGCCATTGTTTATACTCGCTACTATTTTCTCATAAGCAGTAATAGCTAAATCAAGCTTACCTTGTAGTAACCAAATATTTGCTTGTAACTGTTGTGCTATATAATTATGAGGGACAATTGCGAGCATTTTATTTATTGCTCTCTCAGCTTTAATTGAATCCCCCATATACCAATAACTAAAGGCAATATTGTTTAATAATGTTGAGCTGGGCCTGAGTTTAAAAGCATTAGCATAAGAATTAGCCGCTTGTTGATATTCTCCAGAACTAAAAAACATAAATGCTTCCAGTTCTAAAATAGTCAAACCATCTGCACCTCTTTTTTTCGCTTCACTGACTTGCAATCGTGCCAATGCCATATCACCCATTTCTGAGGCTAACCAAAACCTATCTATGGCTTCAAAAACACTGTATCTATATTCAGGCGGTGAGTTTTGCAATAAAACATCTAGCTGTTGAAAGTACTTTTTATCTTGTGAATCAAAATACAAATCTAATGCTGTATCTCGATACAAAGCATAAGCTGCATATAAATAGGGTGTGTGTGTTAACAGTGCCTCTAACTGAGTCAAACTATCAGCGCTATAATTACCCTGCCCTTTAATTTGGCTATAAAGGGTTATATAGTCACGATAATCATCTTCATTAATGGCGCGCTGTACTAAGGCTGATTGATTCACTTCTGAATGCTCAGGAAAAAGTGAAGCGAACTGTGTTTGGCTAGTGCTAAAAATGGCACTAAACCTATCTATTGGTGCTAACCAGTTTTTCTCAGACTTTACCGTTAACCTATCACGTTTATTTTCATTCGCAACCAAACGAGAAAAGCTCACTTTACAGCGGCTATTATCACACTCTAGCGCCGTTGATATAATATCTGATGCACCAACCGCTTGTCTGAGTTTATTCAAATCATCAGGATAATCTTTGGTAATGGCATTCACTTCTCGTTGCGATATTAAATACATGTCTTTGGTATTTATTACTGCTTGGCGCAAAGCATCTTCTACCGCTGAAGTAACTAAATCTTGTTGCATAGGTGCCATTATTGAACTATCTGACAACGTTGGCTTTAGTATAACTACTTGCTTAGATTCCACTTTATTGGTCTTATCAAACCAATAAAGTACAATCAGCAGAATGCAAAATATAGTCATGCTAGTAATGACTATATTGCTCTGTCTAAACCAGGGCGTTGGTAGTTTTTCAATTGGCTGAATACTTTGCGTACCTTGAGGAATAAAGGCTTGCTGAATAGGCTGCGTAGCATATTCATTAGCAGCGAGTTGAGAAGGTATCGGCAACTCACCCAAAGGTAAGGTTGCTTGCTCACTCATCTCTGCTTGTATTAAAGCGGTTCTAATATGCTTTAAACGATTTTCTATTACGCTAGCGGTTAATGTTCGTTGTTCAAGGGGCTGAACTAACATTTCCATTAACAAGTCAGTTAAGGCAATAGGTGCGTTTAACATTAAATTTTTTGCATGCTCTGGCGTTTGTTGACATATTCTTTCGGCAATATCTGTCGTTGAGCCACGGCCAAAGGGGTGGCTACCTATCATTAATTGATAAGCAACAATACCGAATGAAAAAATATCACTACGATAATCTAATGGCTTTTTTTGTATTTGCTCTGGCGACATATAAAGCAAGCTGCCGTACAACAACGGCTCTTCACTGGCTGAAGGTTCTCCACTAGCTGAAGGCTCACTATTTTTTCTTTCCTTGCAGGCAATTAAAGCGATGCCAAAATCTGTGATCTTTAGCTGCCCTTGGTCATTCACCAATATATTGGCCGGTTTTAAATCACAATGAATAACATCGTTTTTATGTGCCGCCGTTAGTCCTGCTGAGAGTTGCTGCAATAAATCTAGCTTTTGTACTAGAGTACAGTAGTTTTCCTGTTGAAATTGCGTCAGGGTTTTACTATTGAAATATTCCATGACCAAAGAGATATGGTCTCCTTCATCATGGACATTATAAATTTGGATAATATTAGTGTGGTTCACACGCGCTAATAAGCGTGCTTCTTGCAGGGCATGATTAACCGCTCCATCTTTCGGCTGATAGGTTAATTCTTTAATAGCAACTTGTCGTTGTAACTGGTTATCTTGGGCTAGGTAAACTTTACCCATGCCCCCTTCACCCAATAATCGTTCACGGCTGTAATGTGGTAACTTATTATCCATGTAATACCGTAAGTGAAACTTTATCTTGTCCGCGATTCACAATCAGCTCATTGCCTTTATAAATACGATAATTAACCCCAGAAAAACGTATTTTTTTCCCTTTACGTTCAATCAATTCATCACCATCACAAGCACCATCAAGCATGTCTCTAAATTGCTGTTTAGCACGGCAAACATGAGTATTAAACAGGGTGATATCACAGCCTAACTCTTTGGTTAACACTTCTGGCAAGCGCCAACCTTGATTATCTTCATCTATGCCTTGTTTAGCATCTTCATCTCTATGTCTAGCCAAACTTAAGGTTAAGTAATGATGTGCTTTAGTCGCTAAAGAGAATTTTTCATCATCAGTAGTAACCGTTAATTCAGTGTTTTCTTCATCTAAACTTAAATTAAAGCGGTATTTTATCTGATGAACAGATAACTTAGCTTTCGCCATGAGCACGGTATTTTCAGTTAATGGAATTAATTTTAACTGCCACTTTTGGTTAGCAAAAAATAATAAATCTGAATTTACCACAGGATAAGCACTACCGTCGGTATCAACCAAAAACTCTTTATACCATTGGTCTTTACTCGGCACATAAAACAAAGCAATCTCAGGGTTTTCCTCTGAAGGAAGTAAATTACCATCAGATAAAATAATTGGCGATTCAGTTCCTTGCTCACCATATTGGTCAATAGGCAGTAACATATTTTGCGGAGGATTAAGGTCTTGAATAGCAAAACCGTGGCTATCACCTGAAGCGAAAAATATCTGATCGCCAACCTTAAGTTTATACGGAGTATCTTTTACTAATTTTTGTTTATTTACCCAAGTACCATTATTACTAATATCTCGAATAAGCCATTGATTATTAGTCCAATCTACTACTGCGTGTATGCGAGACACTTCCTGAGCATTGATTACAGTATCAACATTAGTCGGCGACCTGCCAAAGCAATGACAGGCATTTAAATAACTTAACGCTTTGTTTTTACTACTAAGATCTAAAATGGCAGCCATATTATTATCATTGATACGTTGAGTTGATACTGGGATGCAAAGTGCATAGAAAGGTTGATTGTATATAAATACAAGTGACTCTTCTAGTGAATATAGTAACTTCTCGCATTGCACCCTAATCATGACCTAAAAATAGTGCTTAAAAATTTATCTCTAAATACAATGTTTTATCCTTTAATCGGTATTATATGAGACATTTTTAGGAAACAAATTACAACAAAGCCCCCACTTAAATCAGCTATGACATTGCACCACTGAAATGGTACCTATTGAATTACCAATGAAGGTGCTAGTTATGACGATAGTCCTGAAAAGTGTCTATATATATAGCAACTTTAAAAAGGGGCCTTTTAAATAAAGTAGCTTCACTATCAATTAAGTTTATTTATTTCAAACACAGCACTAACAACATAACAGCTTTTAAAGCTACAAACATTAAACTAACACCCCGTTTTTATTGGTAAAATCCTAGCAAACAACTCAAGATGATTATCTATTTTCAAACGGGTGTTTACTTTTATCAGCAGAAGCAAGTGCCAAGCGAACGAAATAGCTAGCTACATCAATATTTTTTGCCACTTACCTGCTACAATAGCGCCATCTTAGTAGTAACTTTGAATTACTTTATCATGGCTAAAAAAGCACTCACCATTCGCGAAAAAACCATCTTTGACGGTATTTTTACTAAATATTTCTTAAAATTTATGTTTACTGTTTGGTTTAAAATAGCTGGTTGGAAACTTTCTAAAACAGCGCCAGAAGGTGCCGGGGTAGCTATTGCTGCGCCTCATACATCAAACTGGGATTTCTTTTACGCCCTTGGTGCCGCTATTTTACAAGATGTTAAAATTTACTTTTCGGTAAAAGACAGCTTATGTCGAGTACCAGTGTTAGGTACTTGGATGATGTATCTTGGCGCTATACCTATTGATCGTTCAGCAAAAGGCGTTGGCCAAGTTGAACAAATAAAAAACTTTATCAACAGCCAAAAATTAAACCGAGTGTTTTTCTTATTCACTCCGGAAGGAACGCGAGGCCTAGTGCCTAAATGGAAAAGCGGCTTTTACCATGTTGCACAAGGTTGTGACTTACCGATATTTTTAGCGAAAGTTGATTATTTAAGTAAAGAAACAGGGGTTTTTCATACCTTTAAATTAACTGATAACAAAGACACTGATATTAAGGCGATACAGGCTTCTTACGAGAGTGTGCAAGGTAAGTTCCCGTTAATGCAATTCCCTGCATATACTGGTCGTATGCCAAAAATATCTGAAGCAGAAGCTAAGATAATCAAAGCTATGTACACCTTTAAAGGCGTTGCCACTAAAGTTGAAATTACCGCCAAAGCAAAATTAGGTGAATTATCAACTAACATGTTAGATTTTTTAGTTGATAAAGGCTTGTTAGAAAAAAGTATTAATGCTGATAAAGGTGTCGAACCTCGCTACCAATTAACCTTTGCCGGACGTGGTTGCTTTTTACATTTATCACCGAGTGTTTAATTAAGCACACTCACGTTTAACCGCAATACCTTGTCACAAGAAACAAAAAGGCTCTGATTATTCATAATCAGAGCCTTTTTTTGTTAAATGATAGTAAGAATAGAAAACCTAACTAACCTCTCTGTTTAACAAATACCACACTGCTTAGTGCGGGTACGGTAAAGCCATTAGCCGTTACTTTACTTTGTTTAACTACTTCATCAGTGCCACTTTTCTGTATTGGGTGTAATTGATAACCCTGAGTGCTGCTAGCATTAGAGTCATCGCTAAAGTCATAATCAAAGGTTTGGGTTTTATCGCTGGTATTAAAGATAACTATTAAGCTTTGATAGTTACTATCTACCGCGGTACCAACACTGTCATCAATTTTCATTACTAACAGACCTAGTTGCTGTTCTGCGCCCTGCTTTGCGCCATTTTTAGGTGAAGCAGCGTTAAGAAAGCTCACTTTATCAATAATATCCTGTTCGTTGGTTAATCTAAATAATGGACTAGCCATACGTATCTCTAGCATTTCTTTAAAGACTTCACTAGAAAATTGTATATGCTTGGCACTGACTTGATCACGGCCTTGATGTCCTTTTAACACTTCTTTAATCAGTGGCCAGTTAGCTTGGTCTTTCTCTGCAGGTGGTAAGCCAACATTATAAAAGTTATCTTGCTTAGAAAAATCAACACGATTAAACCAATCGCCATAATCATAACTGTCACGAAGGAAAGACTTAGAGCGCATAAACTCTGCGCCCATATGTAAAAAAGGTATGCCTTGGGCGAATAAGGTGAAAGACAAGCTTTGCAAATGCATTCTCACCCTATCATCTGTTGATACTTCAAACGCTAAGCGATATTGACTATTGTCCCAAAGGGTTTGGTTATCATGCTTAGAAACATAGTTGATAGTATCCGCGGGATCTAAGGCATAACCTGTTGGTTGGTCACCATATGGGATATCTTTACCTAATACTGTTGCGCCATTAACCTCCCTTAAAGGGAAGTTAATTAAATTACCTGCTAAGCCAATACGTAATTGATCCATCCTTAACGCATAATCAGCACGATTTCCTTCTTCATTTTGCTTTTCATTGGCTTTGTCATTAGGGAAGGTTAATAGGCCATTCCCTACACCTTGAGAGTCTCGGGTATTGTTACCACCACCACGAACGGCGTCACGTAATCGGTCAGAAAATGTTCCTATCTCAGTACCACCTAACTCTAACTGACTGGCTTGTGTAAATTGACTATTGCTAGCGACCTCACCAAAGTTCCAACCCTCACCGTAAAAGTAAGTATCACTGTCTACTTGGCGCACCGCTGCTCTTGCCACTAACATGACATCTTTTGGTTGATGCCCCATTAAATCAAAACGAAAACCATCAATTTTATAATCACGTGCCCAAACCACTAACGAATCTGTCATTAGTTTTGCCATCATTACACGCTCTGTCGCGGTATTATCACAACATGTCGATTGCTCGATTGCACCGGTTATTGGGTGTAATCTATGGTAATAATTAGGCACTATTTTATCTAATACGGCATTAGTTTCTAAGCCTGCTTGATGAGTGTGGTTATAAACTACATCCATAATCACCCGAAAGCCCATACCATGCAGGCTTTGCACCATTTCTCTAAATTCGACTAAGCGTGGCACACCTTGGGCATTAACAGCATAACTTCCCTCTGGCACTGTGTAATGAAAAGGGTCATAACCCCAGTTATAGTTGTCATATTCGCGTAATTGACTAACTAATTGCTGTGCTTTTTCTCCAGATACCGAATAACCCTGTAATAACGACCTAATTGACTGTTTTTCATCGTAAGATTGCTGACAGATACTGGCATTTGGTGTAATGGTACAAACCTTAGCCAGGTTGTCATCTATATCAAGATGCTTGGACTGATCTTCGTTAACAGTAGCAATATCAAAAGTAGGTAATAAGTGAATGTTATTTAGCCCTGCTGCTTGCAGTGCTTTTAAATGTTGTATGCCGTCAGAGTTGCTCTCACTAAAAGCTTTATACTTACCTTTAAATTTAGCATTACTCAAGCGCTGTTCATTAGCACTAAAGTCTCTAATATGGGTTTCATAAAAAACATTATCTTCAACATTTTTAACCGTCGGTATTGGCTGATTTAGCCAGTTTTCGGGTTGAGTGATAGGGTCATTCAAATCGACTACCTGTGAGTACTCACTATTAACAGATAAGCTTAAAGAGTATGGGTCGGTAACCGATAAGCTTTCTATCTTTTGGGATTCCGGATGATAAACACTGAGCTGATATTTATAATAAGCGTAACTCGCTTGGTCATCTGATATTACCTGCCAAATACCTGTATTGGTATCTTCTACCATGGCAAGCTTACCGCCTAAAATCGCCTGTAAGTTGTCATCAAAAAGCTGTACAGAAACAGCTTGTGCTGTTGGTGCCCACAACTTAAAGCTAACCCCTTCCTCTGTAATCGTTGCACCTAAATCAGTTACTTCGTCGGCATCATTTTCACCCTGAGTGTAAAGTGCGTCAATTACAGGCCCTGTTTGCACAAAAGAAACCTTTTGTGCTTGCTGACTTCTATCAAAGGCAACAACCATTAATTGCTGCTTTAACCATTCTTTAGCTTCTACTGGGGATAAGTCAACTTTGTAAGCTTGAAAATCGGCAAGGTGGGGGAATTTCTTTGCTAAGTGCTCAGGAAAATCAACTGCCAATAACGTAATGGCATTAAATTCATCTTTTCCTGTATTAAGAAATTGATATAACACCTCTTCGGTACTTTTAGGTAAAACCAATAACTCAGGTGTTAACCAATGGACTGAGCTATCACTGGCTTGCTTAGCAAACCCACTAGTAAGAGCAGCATTTTTCTCAGCGACTAGTTGCGCGGAAGTTAGCGTTTGAACACCATCACTACAAGCGGTTAGGTATAAAGACACGATAAGTGTCGCGTAAGTAAAAAAGGAAATTGAAGGCTTTTTCATGATCACAATTCTAGTAAGTTTTTATTGTTACTAACTTACTTGTTAAGCCCATATAAAAGAACCAGTTTTATAATTTTGCATACGTATTCAATATTCGCTTCCTAATACTATATCCTGTTAACCAAGTTTTAGCGGTCTATCAAGCCAAGTATGCGATGGCGATTCGCCCATTTCTTGCAGGTAATCTTTAACAAATTTGATAAATAGTTGCGTGCGTTTGGGTAGGTCTTTTCTTTTTGGATAAACAATAAAGACTCCTGAATTTGGAAAGTCATCAAGTTGTGCCACAACCTTCATCTTGCCAGCAACGACTAAAGCTTTCGCGGTAAAATGAGGCATAAGGCTAAGGCCTAGACCTTCAGCGCACATTTGGGCCATGGCTTCACCATCATCAACAATGGTTACGTTTTTCGGTTCAACATTAATGTGGCAACCTTGATAGGAGAAATTTATCGGCATTGTCCTACCTGTTTGTTTGAAGCGAAATAATACCCAAGGTAAAGCAGCCAGTACTTTATTCGAAATATCAATATCTCTGCTGGTTACTAACTTATTACCTACTCCATTGCTACTGACACCCTCATTACTGATGCAGAGAACAAAAGGCATGGGTGACAGTTTTTGTGCCACCAAGCGGCTGTCATTTAAAGTACCACTACGAATAGAAACGTCGACTGCATCACTAATCATATCAACATATTGATCATTAAAACTGACATCTAGCTGGATTTCAGGATAGGCCTGTTTAAATCGGCTTAACATTGGCAGCATATACATACGGCCATACGATACCGGTAAATTAATTTTCAGTGCACCGCTGTAACTATTATTGTCTGATTTTAATTCTTGCTCACACGACTCTAATTGTTGATAGAGAGAGCCAACGGTATCTGCATACTTCTGCCCTGCTGAGGTCAAACTTAATTGCCGAGTAGAACGATAGAGCAATTGCAAGCCGAGCTGCTCTTCTAATCTTTTAATTGCTTTACTTACTGTCGATGGATCGGTCGAATGTTTTTTGGCTGTTGCAGCAAAGCTGCCAGTCTCGATAGTCGACATAAACAAGGCGATGGTTTTAAACTTATCCATAATGCCACTTATTAATGAATTATATTCACTAATATAATTCATTATCGGCACTTCTGATAATAATAATTTGACGTAAAATAAATTTCATTGAAATCGCTAAGCAGAAAAACATACAAATTACCTTCAACCGAATAACTAACGGAATCCTTATTCTCATGTTAAAAAGATTGCTCTTATCCTTCACTCTGACATTATTTATCAGTCCTATTTTATTGGTGCAAGCCAGCAACTTATCGAAGCAGTTATTAACCATGCCAATGACACTAACCACGGGGGAAGTGATTACCTTAGAGCAATATCAAGGTAAAAAGCCGGTATATTTAAAGTTCTGGGCAACCTGGTGCAAACCCTGTATTGAGCAAATGCCCCACTTTGAACAAATTAGCCAACAACATGGTGACAACTTAGCCGTCATCGCCATTAATCTAGGTATCAATGATAATTTAGCTGCGGTGCAAAAAGTGCAGCAAGAGTTTAACTTATCAATGCCAATGGCTATCGATAATAGTGGCGACTTAGCGCAAGCATTTAGGTTGCTCGGTACCCCGTATCACTTATTGTTTGATAAACAAATGAACTTAGTTCACCTTGGCCACAAAGCTGACTCTGTGCTTGATAACAAAATTGCCTTGATAAGTACTGACAAACAACTTGATTTACTGGCCGACAATGCCATTACAGAAACTGCATTGCCACTGGAGTTAGGGGTTAATGACAATAAAACACAGGCATTTTTATTTACGGCTACTTGGTGTGATTGGTACTTTAAAGACTCTCGCCCAAGCTCATCACAACAATGCATAGCGGCACAAAACTCAGTCAATATTTTAACCCAGCAGTTTGACAATATCGCATGGCAAGGCATAATTTCAAGACTTTGGACTGGTCCAGCTGAACTAGCGAATTACACTAAGAAGTATCAGGTAAAACATGCCATTGCAATTGATGCTAATAATGGCATGTTTCATCAATATGCCGTGAAAGAATTACCGAGCTTAGTCATTGTAAAAAATGGTCAAGTCATATTAAGAACGTCTGACTTTTCCGAGCCTGAAGCTTTAGCTGAACAAATATCCAAGCTATAAGCAGTAATCATTTACTCGTAGATTTCCGGTGCAAAGCTAAAATAAAAAAAAGGCTTACTGATTTACTCAGCAAGCCTTTCTCATTACCTTCAAAACAAGCTCAAGGTCTATTTTACCAGCATGTTATTCTGCTTTGATTGTTATGGCTGACATTGCTGAATAATCAAACTACCTACATTCGCGCCCTGTGCAGGGTTAGCTTCATTAAGTATCAACAAAAAGCTATAACTGCCTGCTGGTAAATTAGCTGAATTATTTGTTTCGCCCGCATCGCCATAAGTAACATTATAATTAAGGCCTACACTAAGCTCGCCAGTATTAATGTTGGTACTATCACTAGCTTGTGCCCACAGTTGTGTGGTCCAGCTCTCATCATCAGAGGCTAATTTAAATGACATCGTACCATCAAAATCGGCAACGGCTTGATACTGCTTATTGCCTTTATAATGTAAACGATATAACTCATTTGCACCCCAGCCAGAATGATCACCTTTGACATAGAGTTCACCGCCGCCAGCAATACTAAATGGAATACTATCAGCAGAGTCTGTTAATGCGCTACAATTTACGGTTAGTGTGATGTTAGTAATAGTGACTTGAGGTGTTGCACTAGAAGCGTCAATGGTAAAGCTATAAATACCATCACTGTCGGCAGTAAATACCATGTTGCCACCATCATCATTCACCATAATTGAACTTGCGGTAAAACTCACATCATTAAAGCCTAAGTTTAAATTGGCCCATTCAGCATCGGCAAATTTAAAGGTTTGCTGGCCCGCAGTTAAATTAACACTAAGAGTGTAAACGTCATTTTCTTGATAAATAAAGCTATCTTCTTCAGTTAATCCATCGTTACCCCAGTTATTCATACTGCCGCGTAAGTACACAACGGTATCACCAAATGGTCCAATATCTTCGGCATCTCGAGTAAGACCCGCGGCTAACCCTGCTCCTTGCTCGCCAACTTGTGGCTTAACAAATACTGCAGTGGTATAAGCAGGTACTGTAAAGGTTCCTTCACCAGTTCCTGCGGTAAAACTTGCTGCTTGGACACTGGTATCTACAGACGTTTGCTGAATTGAATGAAGTGCAAAATCAGTTGCTGTACTTATGGTATGAACTTGTTCTGCATCAGTACCGTTAATTACCACAACAATTGCGTCATAATTAGTATCTAGATCTGTGTATCCAGTACCATCATCTATGCTCATCACAATTAAACCTTGGGTTTGATTAGAGCCGGTATTATGAAAACCAACACGGTCAATAATATCTTCTGCTGAAGTTAATCTAAATAATGAACTATCACTACGTATAACTAAGAACTCAGCAAATATCGCAGAGCTGAAATCAATATCGCTATTATCCACAACAATTTCGTTATTGGTTTTTATAGTAGCAATAGTTGCTAAGTTATCATCATTACTATTATCAACAGGCGTGCCTGCTTGCCAATTATTACTTTGGTTGGTGTAATCAACGGCGTTATACCAATCACCAGCATCGTAGGTATTTCTGTCCATCGATTTAGAACGCATTTTGTCCAAACCTAATTGAAAGAAAGGTATGCCTTGGCTTAATAACGGA
The DNA here is from genome assembly GCF_013215345.1 of Colwellia sp. Lineage (GTDB taxonomy): Bacteria > Pseudomonadota > Gammaproteobacteria > Enterobacterales > Alteromonadaceae > Colwellia. The sequence goes on from NZ_JABSOV010000004.1 coordinate 12,230, forward strand.
ATACTAGCCGATAAGTTATGCACACGCACACGATCATCATTGAGCATTGCTGTTGGTAAGTTATATTGTAAATAATCCCATAAAGTTTCATTATCATGTTTTGAAACATAGTTAATGATATCTGCAGGATCTAAAGCGTAAGCTTTACCGTCTGAAAAATCACGGCCAAGTTTAGTAGCACCTCTAAAATCTTGCAGTTGATAGTTTTGCAAGGTACCCGCTAAACCACGACGGATTTTATCTACTTTATTTAAGTCGGGAGATGTTACTGAAAGTACCGCTTCACGAATGGCATCACGTGGGCGATCATTAAAGGTACCAACCTCTGAGCCAGCCATTGTTTCTTGAATGGCATTTTCAAATAAACGACCACTTACTACTTCTCCCCAGTTCCAACCTTCACCATAAAAGTAATTATCAGGGTCAATAGCTTGAACCGCTTCACGTGCAGCCAAAATGTTAGCTTTGGGCATATGGCCCATGATATCAAAACGGAAGCTATCAAATTTATACTGCTCAGCCCATTGCGCTAAAGAGTCAACGACAAACTTGCCCATCATTACATGTTCGGTAGCGGTATTATCACAACAAGTTGATTTCTCTAAATCACCAGAAACCTCGCTGTACCTGTGATAATAACCCGGCACCATTTTGTCAAAAACAGAATTGTCCCATAAACCAGAAGCTGAAGTATGGTTATAAACCACATCGAGAACTACTCTAAATCCTAAGTTGTGTAAGGCCTTGTTCATTTCTCGCATTTCTTTAATACGGGATACGCCATCAGCATTTGAAGCATAACTGCCTTCTGGAGCATTAAAATGATGAGGATCATAACCCCAGTTAAAGCTGTCGATACCACGCATAGCTTCAACTAAATATTTAGCGTCATTACTGGTTGGCTCATAGCTTTCTAACACAGAAAGAATGGTGGCGCTATTATCTTCCACACCACATACTGGCGCACTAGCATTTAGAGCACATAATTCAGTAACAGTGTTATGGAGGTTAACGGTTTCTCCTACCCCTTCCTTAATGGTAGCGATATCGTTAGCAGGTAACATATGAAAATGAGTAACGCCAGCGTCGGCTAAATTTTTCAAGTATTGCACGGCATTTGAATCAGTTTCAGTAAAGGCTAAATATTTACCACGATTTTCTGCTGTTGTGGTGCTATCAGTGATACTAAAGTCACGAATGTGTGCTTCTAAAATTACCGCATCTTCAACCTCTGCAATCGTTGGCGATAAATGATTATCCCAATCAACAGGTTTTAAATCATCGTCGTTTAAATTAACAAATTGTGAATACATACCATTAGTAGCTAAACTCACTGAATAAGGGTCAGTTGACCAAAGGTTTTCAACTTTTTGCGAAATCGGGTGATAAACACTGACTTGATAACGGTAAAATTTACGATCATAAAACGCCTTATCACCAGTAAATGACCAGATACCTGTTGCAGTATCAAGTATCATGGTTTCGGTACTGGTTAAGGTTTTAGCATCATCAAATACTTGTAAGGCAACAACTTGCGCTGTTGGCGCCCAAACTGAAGCGGTAATGTTATCCTTGGTATAAACAACACCAAAAGTTGCTTCATTAGCGTCGTTATCACCTGAGGTATAAATATCATCAAGGGCTTTAGCAATCTGCACACGCGTTGCCGATAACATCTCGTCGTCTGCTGAATACGCTATTGCCACTAGCTCCCCCTTTAAGGCGACTTTAATTAATGATAAATCAGCAGTAGTTGCATAAGCTGCAAATGAATCTTTAATATGAGGTACCAATGCTGCTTCATTGTCGGTAAGAATACTTGGGGTAAAGCTAATAAAGTTATCACCTGATATACCTGAAACAGGCTCAAAGGCTAAGTCAGCATCTGCTGCATGGTATATACGCACTTCGGCGGCATTGTCTGTTGGCAGTAAAACTGTAGATGCGGTTAACCAATGTGCGCTAGCACCTTCGATAAAGGTACCTTCAGGCGCTAGTATTGCCTCGGTATATAGATCACTAATACCTGATAATGTCCAAATAGTGTGTTCACCGGTTAAATCGACTACGTTATTAGTATCGCTACCAATGTCTTTTTCATCACCGTTATGCACAATAAAATTAGCACATCCGTTATGATCAGTTTTTAGTGGCAGTATCCAATAAGCACCATAGTTAGGATCTTCACCATTTGCTGCTTGACCTACATCCCAAACAGTACCTTCATCATCAGAAAAATCGGCATACGCAATACAGCCATCGCCATTCCACAAATGTAATACCCAGTCGTCATAATTATCGTCAGAGCGGTTATAGAAAATAACTAACTCGTCATCGCCTGCGATAACTACAGGTTCAGGTAAAGTATCAACCACAGGGATTGGTGTAACTTCGTCAGTCGGTTCATCACCCTCTTCACAAGCAAGTAAACTTACTGAAGTAAGAGTAACAATTAAAATATTCCTTAAGCTTTTTATTAAAATCAAAACTATTTCCTTTTATTGTTTTTTAGTTTCTCTTTTAACCTAATGACTTGTTTGTTTTTAAAACAGTCGTTGCATACGTATTCAATGTGCATGGAGGGCCAAGCTAGCCTTTGAATACGTATGCAACGGCTATCCATCTGTAATTTGCCCCTTTATATTAAACTTGCTCACAAATAATAACGAATTAATACATGTGACATCATAACGACAACATAAAACATCAATATATAATTATTAGGCTAAATGGAAGTTAGCTAATAAAATTAATCATGGATGGCTAGGGGAGAATATTCAATGCTACATTTTAAACCAAGCAAATTGACTTTAGCGCTACTTTCAAGTGGCTTAATGGCATTAAGCACTGCAAGTTTTGCTGCAGAAGAAGCTAAATCGGCTGAAAAAATCGCAGAAGAAGACGTAGAAGTAATTCAAGTTACCGGCTTTCGTAAAAGCCTGGTTGAATCAATCAACTTAAAACGTTATTCATCAAACGTTGTTGAAGCAATTTCTGCTGAAGATATTGGTAAACTACCTGACTCTTCAATTGCTGAGTCCATTGCTCGCTTACCTGGTCTTGCGGCACAACGTATTGACGGCCGTGCTAGTAAGGTAAGTATTCGAGGTTTTGGTGAAAATGAAAGTGGCACTACCTTAAATGGTCGTGAGCAAGTGTCTATCGGTGATAACCGTGGCGTTGAATTTGACTTATACCCTTCTGAAATTATGAGCGGCGTTACCGTTTATAAAACACCAAGTGCTAGTCTTGAAGGTGAAGGTATTGCCGGTGTTATTGATTTACAAACAATTAAACCACTTAATCAAGATGGTCGCGTTATTCAATTTAACGGTGTTTATGAAAAAACCAGCTTTGATAAGCTAAACCCTGATGGCGATGATGCAGGCTTAAAAGGTACCTTCTTCTATATGGACCAGTTTGCTGATGATACTTTAGGTGTTGCTTTTGCTTACACCACCATGACATCACCAAACCAAGAGAAACGTTGGAATGCCTGGGGCTACCCAGAATTTGAGTACGACGATGGTTCAAAAGGGTCTATTTTAGGTGGTGCTAAGCCATATGTTCGCTCTTCTACCTTAGAACGTGATTCAGTTATGTTAGTTATTGAAGCTGCGCCAACTAACGACTTAAAAATGACCTTTGATGCGCTTTACGTTGATTTTTTAGATACTAAAATTTTACGCGGCATTGAGATTCCTTTTGCTTGGGGTCAAGGCAATATTTCTGCTGATACCGCAGTAATTGATCCGGCAACTGGCTTTGTCACCAGTGCAATAACTCAAGGACAACGCGTAGTAGTACGTAATGATTACGAAGAACGTGATGCTCAGTTAATGTCATTTGGTTTAAATACTTCATGGGTCGCAAGTGATAACTGGACCTTAGACTTTGATGTTAGTTACTCTAAAGTAGAACGTGATGTATACAGTGTTGAAAGTTACTCAGGTACTGGCCGTGGCGATAGCCGAGGCGCTGCTGATGACTTAGGTTACACTTTCGATTCTGGCAATACTGGCGCTACCTTTAGCCATGGTCTGGATTATAGTGATTACACTCTAATTCAATTAGGCGGTCCGTTAAGCTGGGGCTGGAGTGGCGCACTTAATGATAAATATGGCGTTACGGGTACTGACTATGAAAACCAATTACAAGATGGTTTTATTAACACCCCGAGCATTGATGATGAGTTAATGTCGTTGAAGTTTGCTGCGAGTCAGGAAGTTGATTTAAGCTTTATCTCAGATATTACTTACGGTGTTGCTTATCGTGAACGTGAAAAAACTAAAAAGTCTGAAGGTTACTTTATGACCTTAAGCAGCTTTAGCTACCCTGATAACCCAGGCATGCAATCGGTACCTGAAGAGTATCGTTTAGGCTCAGCTAACTTAGATTTTATTGGTATGGGCGACATGATAGCCTACGATACCATGGGTTTGATCAACGATGGTTACTATGATCTACTACAAGAAAGTCTAACTAACCCAACTCATGCCACTAAATCTTGGATGGTTAATGAAAAAGTAATGTCGGCGTTTGTTCAAGCTGAGCTTGTTACTGATATTGCCGGTTTACCACTTACCGGTAACTTTGGTGTACGTTATGTTTATACCGATCAGTCTTCACAAGGTAATGCCTTTAACACAGTTGATGGCTTAGTCGTTACTGAACCGACCGATGTTAGCCATGATTATGGTAATTTCTTGCCTAGCTTAAACTTATCATTACAGCTTGATGATAGTCAGACTTTACGTTTTGGCGCAGCTAAAACCATTTCTCGTGCGCGTTTAGATGAAATGAATGCTTCATATAATGCCACATACAACCAAACACCAGATGAAAATGGCAACCACTGGAGTGTAAATGGTGGTAACCCATCACTTGAACCAAAAGAAGCCATTGGACTTGATTTATCTTATGAAAATTACTTCAGTGATGAAGGTTATTTCGCGGTAGCACTTTTCCATAAAGATTTGAAAAACTGGATTTTTGATGGTAGCTATGAAGTTGATATGACCGGTGTTGCCGACCCATCAACAGGTGAATTACCACCAACAAGCACAGGTACAGGTACCGGTAAAGTTAACGGCGGTGGCGGCACACTTTGGGGTTATGAACTTTCAGCAACTATACCGTTTAATGTAATGTCAGAGCACCTTGATGGTTTTGGACTTATTGCTAGTTACACTGGCATTGAATCAGACATGAAAGATCAAAATGGTGATGACTATCAATTACCAGGTTTATCAGACAGTATTACCAGTGCAACCTTTTATTATGATAAAAATGGTTTCTCAGCTCGTGCTAGCATGCGTAAACGTGGTGCCTTTAAAGGTGATGTTTACGGCTTAGGCTTCGATACCGTGCAAGTTGATATTGTTGGCGAAACTATTTGGGATGCACAAATAGGTTATGATTTTGGTGAAGGCGGTTTTGAAAGCTTAGAAGGTCTATCTATCTTCCTACAAGGTTATAACTTAACTGAAGAGCCATTCACTTCTTTACAAGGTGATAATGCACTACAAGTACGTGATTACCAAGATTACGGTAGCACTTACTTACTAGGTTTTAGCTACAAAATGTAAGGGTTTTCTTAAGTCACGCCTTTAAATAAAGCCCTAGTGAACATGTGTTACTAGGGCTTTTGTATTTCGTCAATGAAGGTTTATGGTCAGATTAAGGAAAGTGTAATGCAACAAACTAATAGTCAAAATGATACACAAAGTAAGGTTCAGAATGTTGTTATTGTCGGTGGTGGTACTGCCGGTTGGATGACAGCTTCTTTACTGGCAAAAACCTTAGGTAAAACCCTCAACATAACCCTAGTTGAATCTGACAAAATAGGCATTGTCGGTGTTGGCGAAGCTACTATCCCACCCATAGTTAATTTTAATCGTGCCATTGGCATTGATGAAAAATCCTTTGTTAAAGCAACCATGGGCACTATTAAGCTAGGCATAGAGTTTAATAACTGGCAGCAAGATGGTGATAGTTATATGCATGCCTTTGGCAACATAGGTAAAAAGTTTCCTTTCTGTGATTTTCATCATTTTTGGCTAAAGGATCAGCAAAATAAAAATTCCGATAGCACCATCAATGTCAGTAGCTTTTGGGATTTTTCACTCAATTACCAAGCGGCGAAACAACATAAATTTGCCCCGATAAATAACATTCCCAATACTAATTTACCGGGTATCGCTCACGCCTATCATTTTGATGCCGGTTTATACGCTAAGTTTTTAGGTAAACACGCAATAAACATGGGTGTTAAGCGTATTGAAGGCACTATCACAAAAGTGAATCAGCATACGGACTCGGGCTTTATCGACAGTGTATTACTGGAAAACGGTACCTGTATTGCCGGAGACTTATTTATCGACTGCAGCGGACTTGCTGCTTTATTAATAGAAAAAACCCTTAGTACCGGTTATGAAGATTACTCACACTGGTTACCCTGTGATCGTGCTGTTGCTGTGCCTTGTGAAAAAGTTGCACCTATTGAGCCTTATACTCGCTCAACAGCACATAAGGTAGGCTGGCAATGGCGCATTCCATTGCAACACAGAACCGGCAATGGCTTAGTGTATTCAAGTAAACACATGAGCGACGAAGAAGCGCAAGAATTATTGCTCAATAACCTTGACGGTAAACCGCTAGCAGAGCCTAGAATTATCCCTTTTAAAACAGGTCGTCGTCGCAAACAATGGCATAAAAATGTTATTGCCATTGGTTTATCTAGTGGCTTCTTTGAGCCCCTTGAATCAACCAATATTCATTTAATTCAAACCGCTGCCATACGATTAATGAAGTTCTTTCCTCATAATGGTATCAAACAAGCAGAGGTTGATGAATTTAATGCTCAGTCTAAAGTTGAATTGGAAGGTATTCGTGATTTTATTATTTTGCATTACAAACTTAACAACCGAGGTGATAGTGAGTTTTGGCGTGCTTGTCAGCGCATGGATATACCTGAATCATTGTTTAATAAAATAGAATTATTTAAAAAAACTGGTAAAGTCTTTTGTCAGCCGGATGATCTTTTTACTGAAATTGCCTGGCAGCAAGTGATGATAGGTCAAGGTAATATTTCTGAAGATCACCATCCCCTAGTTGACACTTTATCTGACGAACAACTAAGCGATTTAATGGCAAACTTAAAGACACTTATCAATCGTACTGTGGAGAAACTACCCAGTCATGATGAGTTTTTACAGTCACTTTAACCGCTGTGCACAATTATAAAATAAAGGCATAAAATGCAAAAAATCAATTTCACTTCATCCTCAATAACCAGCTCACGCCTTATTTATGGCTGTATGCGTATTGCCGGTGATAATACCCCTGCAGATAAAGCCAAGGGTAAGTTGGCACTTAGAGCGGCACTTGAAGCGGGTTATAACCATTTTGATCATGCCGATATTTATGGCGGAGGTCACTGTGAAAGTTTATTTGGCGAGTTATTAACCGAGCTTAAACAAGAGACACCGACAATACGTGAACAACTTATTATCACCTCCAAAGCTGGCATTCGCTTTGAGCCCCAGCGTTATGATTTTTCAACAGACTATTTAACTACCAGTGTTGAGAATTCTCTAAAGCGGTTAAATGTTGATTACCTAGATATGTTTTTGCTGCACCGCCCTGATTATTTATTTAATACCGAAGAAGTTGCGCAAACATTTCAGCAGTTAAAAGCTAGCGGAAAAGTAAAACATTTTGGCGTCAGTAACTTTAGCCCGTCACAAGTGAGCTTATTACAATCAGCTTTAGATGAACCATTACTTGTTAATCAAATAGAAATAAATATTCATAATATCAGCAGCTTGACCGACGGTAGCTTAGATCAATGTCAGCAGTTAGGCATAACACCTATAGCTTGGTGTCCACTCGGCGGTGTAGCTTACCCGGCCTGGGGGAATACCTTCTCTACTGCTGATGAAGAGCGTATTGCAGCGGAGTTAGCAAGACAAGGTGAGCAATATAATTGTTCACCTTGGCAGCTTATTTTAGCTTGGTTACTTAAACATCCAGCTAATATCTGCCCCATTATTGGTTCAACTACGCCTGAGCGAATTGTCGCCGCTAAACAAGCCTTAGCGATTGAATATAATCATGCTGACTGGTATCGCTTGCTTGAAGCAAGAAATGGCTATGCGCAGCCTTAAGTCGTAACCTTAAGTCGCGAATCTTTAATAAAATACTGTCAGCGTATTAGTTTTGCTAATACGCTGCTTTGCCTATACGTTTTCCTATAAAAATATACAACTAAAATTAAACTCTTAGCCCATAGAGAAAACTACATTTCGGCAGGGTATAATGGTCATCTACTGGCTTTAATTCAATAATTTCTATCTTACCCACCACATCCGTTTCTATATCTTTTTGTATTTCATAATAGAAACGCCACATTTTATTTAATGAGGTTAACTCAATATAAGGGTAACTTGTGATCTGCCAACTTCCAGTTAGCTGCTCACTTTTCCGGGATTGAGCGGATGCTTTATTTAAATATAAAAATTGATAACTAGCATCACTATTTAGCCTGAGTGTCATTGAGGCCTGACAATTTTCGCTTTCATATTCATTGACCAGATCTTGCCGTGTCACTTTATCACTTTGCCTCCCCCCATCAGGCAGTAACAACAGTCCAACACTATTTTTAGTGTAATAGTGATTGCCAGCAAAGATAGGCTGTACATTAGGGACAAGCCAACCAATCTTAGCAAGTGTATCGATTAAGATATTTAAAGTATTTTCACCTTCAACAAATGGCGAATAAAGTAAGGTGGATTGCTGAACCTCATCAGGAAAAACAAGAGTATTAGCTATGACATCAAAGCCTAATCCCTCTAGATTTTTAGTCACTGCTTCAGTTTCTTCCGCTGATAAATAACGTGTATAAAGGTGCACCTTTGTTGAAGAACACGCCAAAATAAAAAAACACATCAAGACAATACTTATCATCTTCATTTTATTAATCCTCTTATTTTAAATCACTAGCGTAGATAAAAATAACAATTGACAGTTAAGATTACAAATGTAATCTTAACTCATAGATTACATTTGTAATAGTTAATTATACCTAGAGTAATACCTAGAAAAAAACTGGAAGTGATATGACTGAAATCAGTAATGCCGAATTTGAAGTATTAGAAGCACTGTGGCAAAACTACCCTGCTAGCGCTAACGATATAATTGCCAAACTTAATGAAAGTGCTAGTACGAATGCCAATAGTGCTGATGATAAAAAACAAGAGAAGCAGTGGCATGATAAAACGGTAAAAACATTGCTAAACCGTCTAGTAAAAAAACAGGCGATTAGTTTTGAAAAGCAGCAACGTCATTATTTATATTCTCCGTTATTAGAACGTGAAGCCTATACCTTAAAAGAGAGTAAAAGCTTAATAGAGCGTATGTTCAGCGGGAAATTAGCGCCATTAGTGGCTGGCTTTGCTAAACAAAACGATCTCAATAAAGACGATATAAGCGCGCTAAAATCATTGATTTCTGACTGGGAGAAAAACAATGATTAGCGCGTTAGTTAATTCATTACTGCCATTAACCGTTTTATTGTCGCTAATGCTGCTTATTCGCCAGCCGTTACGAAAAAGTATCGATGCCAATACTGTTTATAACTTATGGCTGGTTATTCCATTGAGTTTAGTGCTTTATTTTTTGCCTTTACCTTGGCAACATTTAAGCTGGCTAAACATGAGTGAGCTAACCGCTATTGAATCACATAATAGCTTAATGCAACGTTATTTAGTGACGCCAAGCCAGAGCATTAGCCAGCAATTATCAATAGATAATCTGTTAGGTTTATGGCTCAGCAGTACTTGGCTGCTAGGTTTTACCCTACTTATTAGTTATTGGAGTGTTAGCCAATATAACTATCGCAGAGCGTTAAAATTAACATTCTTAACTGACGGTAAACATCAACAACAAATAGCCGAAAGTGGCATGACAGAGTTAATGCTTGCACAAAGCAGCCATATTCATAGCCCAATACTTATCGGTTTATTCAAACAAGTTTTAGTTATTCCTGAGGACTTTGAGACACTTTATACCACTGAGCAGCAACAGCTGATCATCAGTCATGAAATGTGTCATTTTTCTCAGCACCATATGTGGACGAATCAGCTAGCGCTTATGCTCTTAGCGTTATTTTGGTTCAATCCGCTAGCTTGGCGTGCTTATGCGGCATTTCGTCAAGATCAAGAGCATTCCTGTGACCAAGTTGTTTTGGCGCGAAAGCATACTCAATCCAGGATCCAATACTGTAAAGCACTAGTCTTAGCGGCGGAAACGTCACCACCTAACGCTTTTACCTTACTTAGTTTTAAGAATAGTTTTAAGCAAAATGGAGAACAACACTTTATGTTTAATCGAATAGAACAAATAAAACAGATGTCAAAAGCCTTCTCAGCAAAGAGCACTATCGCTAAAGTAGCTAAACTAAGTTTGGTTACCCTAGTATCAAGCTCATTACTGGCTGGCGTTAGTTATGCGGGTCATCAACTGCACCAAGATGAAAGTAAAAATGGTAGCATTCAAAAAGTAGTCAATGGCCTATCACCTACCATTCGGATTGAACCTAAATACCCTGTTACCGCAGCTAAAGCGGGAACAGAAGGCTCAGTGGTATTGATGTTTAATGTAGAAGCCGATGGCTCGGTAAGTCATGTCGAAGTGATTAATGGCAAGCCCGCTTATATCTTTGATAAATCTGCGGTCACCGCTTTAAAACAGTGGCGCTATAATGCCACTGATACTATTCATACCAACTTATTAGTGCAATTAGACTTTGTCATGAGTGAGTCATCTGCCATGCCAGAGTCTTTGATAGAACGTATCAAAGTAAGTCAGTAGATTTTAAATAATTAATCCGTTGAACCTGTAAGGCCTTCCCTGCTTTACAGGTTTTTTTATCTTTTGTTTTTCATTACCTTCCTTTAAATTTTTAATTTTAACTTTTCTATTAAAAATACCCTGCCTTATTACAAATAAAAACGATATACAATATACCGAACTTACTTCATAGTACGTTTATCTAATACCACTCGACCTAATTTATGGCCGGATTTGGTAAACCAACAAGTTCAAATAAGAAGAAGCTCAATGCCATTAATTAGAAATGCATCGTTAGCATTAATACTAATATCGCTCATGTTATTGCCATTCCTTACCTTAGCAACGACAAGTAATACCAGTGGTGTCATCGACAGAGCTGGTACACCTAAACAGCATAAAGACTACGATAAATACCAAAACCAACGTTTTAACCCATTATTTGATTTAGGCGCTTGGCACGGTTTTTTATTACCTGAGCAAGAAAACAGCTACGCCGCCTTCACTGGCCCTATGGTTATCGCCGAAGAATACAGCTTATTTATTGCTGAAAAATTAGAGCTGTTAACTATTAAGGATTTATCCCGAAAAGAAATCTTAGACTTTTCAAAAGCAAAAATAGAACGTACTTCAAGTCCTGGTCAACTGCAGCAAAAATTTGTATTTAAAGAGCTAACGCTAGATTTAACCTTACATTTCATCAGTAGCCGAACAGCTATTATTGAAACAAAAATCACCAACCACAGTAATGACAAGCTTGCTTTGACACTAACATGGCAAGGTCAGTTATTGTCACAATGGGATGATAAAAAGACCGTTAAGCAAGCCCTGCCCCAATGGCAGAGAAGTTTAACGGCCAAAGCTAACGGAATAAGTTTTCATTTTAGTGAAGTGCGTAATACCTGGAATATTATGACCAGTGATAGTGCGCAATATCAAATTAGCCGTTCACTACCGACTAAAACCACCATTAAGCAAAAACAGCATAGCTACCAGAGCACAGGCACAATCGATATTGCTAAAAATAGCAGTACTAGCATTTTTAGTACACAAAGTTACTTTCATAACCAAACTGAAGCAGATGCTGAGCAAGCTTTTATCAAAACAGCTTTGGAAAAACCTCAAGAGAAAATTGTAGCGACACAACAACGTTGGCAGCAATACCTTGAAAAAGCCATGGCCGTTGGCAAGCGAAGTAAAGCCCAAAATAAAGTCGCTATCAAAGCCATTGAAACCCTTAATGGTAATTGGCGTAGTCCGGCCGGTAAATTAAGCCACGCTGGTGTTACTCCTTCGGTTACCGCACGTTGGTTTAATGGTGTATGGGCGTGGGATAGCTGGAAACATGCTTATGCCATGGCGCACTTTAATAGCGACATCGCCAAAGAAAATATTCGTGCAATGTTTGCCTATCAAATTCAAGCAGATGATGCCCTTAGACCACAAGATGAAGGCATGGTAATTGACGCCATATTTTACAACAAAGACCAAGCCCGTGGCGGTGACGGCGGTAATTGGAATGAGCGCAATACTAAACCACCACTAGCGAGTTGGGCGGTATGGGAGATATATAAAGCTACAAAAGATGTTAGCTTTATCGAAGAAATGTTACCTAAATTACAGCGCTATCATCAATGGTGGTATCGCAACAGAGATCATAACCAAAACGGTTTGGTTGAGTATGGTGCAACTAAACATAGATACCATAATAACGCACAAGGCGATATCAGCTTTAAAGTGCGCTATGTAACTCCCCCTAATAACGCTAAACCTAGCAACGCTAAGCCTAACAGCCCCGCCATTGACTTAAGTTCCTGCCAAAGCGCAGATGAAAATTGGTATCTTTGCTCAGGTATCAGCCTTTACCGAAATATCATCGCCAGTAGCGATTATGATGATATTGATATTGGCGCTCAACATGGCGCGGGTTGGGAGTCGGGTATGGACAATGCCGCAAGATTCGGCTTTATCAATGCAGAGCAATTATCAGATTATGCCAAGAAAAACTACCTAGGCGACGTGCACAAGGCTCGTAAAGATTGGCAAGTGATGTTCTACCAAAATACTAACGATGCTGGTGATTTACTGGGGTTTTCAATCAATCAAGAATCGGTAGAGCTGAATACCTATCTTGCTCATGAAAAAACATTATTGGCCAATATGGCAGAGCTACTGCAGCAAAAAAATCTCGCCGCAGACTATAGACAAGCAGCTAAAGTATTAGCCAAACGCATTAACCAGTGCTTTTTCGATGAAGATAGCGGCTTTTACTATGACCGAAGTTTTACCGCCACGAATATGAAGAGTGATAAAATCGACAAAAATGGCTGTACCGGTAAATTATTAACGGCACGTGGTAGAGGACCTGAGGGCTGGAGTCCATTGTGGGCCAATATAGCCGACGTCGATAAAGCCGAGCGAGTCAAAAATGTCATGTTAAAGAGTAATGAGTTTAATACTACTATCCCGCTAGGAACCGCGGCTTTAACGAACCCCGCTTATGATGCAGATATATACTGGCGTGGCCGTGTTTGGTTAGATCAGGTATATTTTGGTTTAATCGCCCTAGATAACTATGGCTATCATCAAGAAGCTAAAACCTTAGCAGAAAAATTATTTAATAATGCTGAAGGTTTGAGTGAAAATGGTGCCATTAGAGAGAACTACAACCCTGAAACGGGCGCGGTACAAGGCGCAACAAACTTTAGCTGGAGTGCCGCACATCTCTTGATGCTCTATCGAGAGTTCTTGGCTGAGTAAATTATTTTTAATGGTCTAAATATCCAATAACAGCGTTGCTCTCAATCCCAATAGCCAGCTATTGGTCAATCAAGCGCCTTGTTCTTGAAAATTTATTCTCATTATTATTTTATCTGGTGATTAATATAATTGATAAAAATAGAAAAGCGACTATTAGCTAATTAGAAGCTTTTCGTTAAATAAATTTAAATCAAGCTTATGCTGTAAGGGTAACTTTACCTACCGCTTTGCCAGAAGCAAGGTAATCGTGAGCTTTTGCTACTTCCCAAATTGAGAAATTTCTTTCATCAATAATAGGCGTGATCTTGCCGGCATCAACAAGTTCAGCAATCTCAGTAAGAATACGACCATGTGATTCTTGGTTAATGCCATGACATAATGGAATAAGCATCAAAATACTGTGGAATGACAAACTTTTAAGGGCAATTTGTAATGGATCGGCAATAGGTAAAATCGTTGCAACATGACCATTATACTTAGCAGCCTCAAATGATTTTTCAATGTTATCACCGGCAACCGTATCAAATATTTTATCAAAACCAACACCAGCAGTGTGATCCTTTACATAGTCTGCAACCGACTCAGTTTTATAATCAACTAAATTATCTGCACCCAGTGTTTTTGCTAGCGCTTCATTAGCAGGAGAATAAGTAGCCGTTACCTTAGCACCAAGCACTTTTGCTAATTGAATGGCAATATGACCTACGCCGCCGGTCGCGCCATGAATAAGCACATGGTCTCCGGCTTTAACATTCATTTTTTGTACTAGTGCTTCATAAGCAGTGATTGCTACCAATGGTAGAGCCGCCGCTTGTTTCATGCTTAGGGTTTTAGGCTTCATCGCCATTAAACGGGCATCAACCAACATAAATTCAGCTAAAGCACCATCAACACCATTAATGCCGCCAGCCATGCCGTAAACTTCATCACCAATTTTGAAGTTACTTACGTCTTCAGCCACTTCAACCACAATACCCGCAACATCGCCGTGTAATACTTCAGGTAAGTTTGTCGACCATGGCAATTCAATTGAACGCAACATAGTATCAATTGGATTTACACTGCTAGCTTTTACTTCTACTACCATATGGCCCGCTTTAGCGACTGGTTTTGCTTTTTCAACAAGTTGAAAAACGTCTGTGCTACCAATTTCTTTAATGATCATTGCTTTCATAATTTTACTCTCTATATATTTAAATTAGTTTGCATATTTTCTTATGCTACTTGCTTAGCTATTTACTTAGTTGATTACATAAGTAAAGGCTTTGCTTGTTCGTTTAAGTGCGGCCATTTTATGCCTTGCCAACAAAGCAAACCATTACCCAACTGACAAATCACCTTTGCTTTTAAAGCAACACAAAGTTAAAGTAGCTCTTAATAAGAGTTAGTGCCTGAGAGCCCTTATTTAGCAGACCTTGTTTAAGAGCAGACCTAGAGGAATAAAGATGAGTTCATTAAATCGATTACTGTATTTTAATTGTGTGGTAGAAACTGGCAGCATCTCAGCTGCGAGTCGAATCTTTGATGTCCAGCCCTCTTCTATTTCAAGGCAATTAGCAGCACTTGAACAAGAGCTAGGTGTACGTTTGTTAAATAAAACCACCCGAAATACTGGCTTAACTGAAGCGGGTCAAAAATATTACGAGTATTCCCAGCGCATTGTTGCTGAATTTGATGAAGCGAAAAAGGCCGTTAATGACTTACAAGAAAATCCCAAAGGCAAACTAAAAATAAGTATGACTGTCGGCTTTGGCGAAAGCATTGTACTGCCATTGATTCCCAAATTTATTGCCTTATATCCTGATATCAATATCAAACTTGAGTTAACTGAGCGCGTTGTTGATCTGGTAGAAGAAAATATTGATGTTGCTATTCGCAGTGGTCGCTTAACTGACTCAAGTATGATTGCCAAACACTTGGCTTTTAATAACTTTTTACTTTGCGCCAGCCCACAATATTTAGCCAGTGAAGGTACGCCGCAAAGCCCTGAAGAGCTAATTGATCATCAATGTATCCGCTACAGCTATTCTCGTTGGCAAGATTGGTATTTAATGGCTGAACAAAGAACAAAATTAACCATTAGCGATACTATTTCTGTGAACTCAGTTAACGGTCAAAAGCAACTGGTGCTAAATGGCAGTGGCTTAACGTTAATGCCACTATGGGCTGTTAGAAAAGAGTTAGCCGATGGCACGCTCATCCAAGTAATGCCAGAACATACCTTTAGTCCTTATGAAGAACTAAGCTCCACCTACGCTATTTATTTAAAGCGAGAAATGGTGTCAGTTAAAACACGGGTTTTCTTAGACTTTCTAGTAGATAATTTAGTGGCAAACGTAGTAGAAAACAGGGTAGAAGATTAAATTGAAAACATGGTCAACTTTGATAACTAACACAGAAAACAGGAGAGTGTGCCCTTGCTAATATTTGATGTTTTTTTGTTGCTGTTTTTTGCCTTAATAGTGCTATTTATTACCGTGTCGATCATCTATAACACAGTAAAATTAGGAATTTCACCAATGCCAAGCTCAAATAAAGCTTACCTGGCGATGATGCAATTAATTGACGAAGCGGGATTAGAAACAAAAGCAGGGTCGATAATTGATCTGGGTAGTGGCTGGGGCAACTTTGTTATACGTATTGCCAAGCGACATCCGCAAAGGACAATAGTAGGTTATGAATTATCCTACTTGCCATGGCTAATATCCACCTTACTTAAGAAGCTACTGGGATTAAAGAACTTAACTTTACATCGACAAGATTTTTATCAGGCGGACTTATCGTCCGCATCGATATTAGTGTGTTATTTATTCCCACAGGCGATGAATAAAATCAGCGATAAGCTGCACTTAGAACAAGCAAGTGTTAACTTTCTTATCAGCAATAATTTTGCCCTACCAGCATGGCAACCTTACAAGACTATACAAATCGATGATTTTTATAAATCCCCGGTTTACCTATATAAAATTTCTAAAAAACAAAGGTGAAAACAAGCAATGTTAAGCTTTTAGATTTCAGGTATTGACCAATGACAGCCAGTACCACAAAGACGATCTAATTAAGACGTGAATTTATCTTAATAAATAGTCCGCTTTGCTACCATTGCTGTTATTCATGGTTAAGCTGGTAACGATCACGTTGTGCACATTGACGTTAACCCTCCTCGATATGAAGGTCAACTTTCCGACCATTCAACTGACATAAATTTTACATTATATGGCAAAGGGGGAAAAAACCAGATAGTTTCATATGGAATATGTGTACAAATATAGGTCTAAACTTCCGGTTAAAAGCCGGTGATATTGAGTCTACTGACTTAAAATATATTTTACTTTTATAGATTTCCCTCTACCCCACAAGTTTTTTTAACTGTCCTCTTATCCAAATATGAAGAGGGTCCTGGTTAGATCTTTGATGCCAGACAGCAATGACTTCAAAATTAGGAGGATACTCTTCTAATTCGATAGCTTTAAGCTGTAGGTCAGGGAGTAAACGTGAGGGAATAAAGCCGCATAAATCACTTTCGCCGATACATGCTTTGGCTGCGGTGAAAGTAGGTACTGACAGCACTACATTTCTGGGGTGGCCTTGTTCTTCAAACCATAAATTAGCGGCCCCACTAAATTCTCCGCTGGAAGGAGAAACCACTAATTGAGGAATTTGAGCTATGGCTGCCACCGACATCTTTTTTTTCACTTTCTTGTTGGTCTTACCGGCAACACAAACATAGTTTTCATTGTACAAGAGCATGGAAGGGTAGCTCTCAGGCACAAATGCAGGGTTACTGATCACTAAATCGACGTCGCCAGTCATTAAAGATTCTGCCAATTTATCTAATTCCAGCTTCCGCACTGCCAATTTCAAATTAGGTGCTTTTTGACGAAGCAGATTCACTAACTTAGGCAGAATGACTCTTTGTTCGAAATCGGTGGAACTGATGGAAAACAGGTCTGTAGCAGTGGCAGGGTCGAAGATATCAGGTTTGAGCAGATTTTCTAATGATTCCAAAATGTGATCTATTTTAGGCTTAAGAGATTCGACAAAAGGGGTGGGGATAACTCCGTTACTAGTTCGAATAAACAATCGATCATCGAAGGTATCGCGCAATTTACGCAGTTGGTCACTTATTGCTTGTTGGGAGACATCCATTTTCTCTGCTACACGGGATAAATTCCGCTCTTTAAGCAATCCTTGAAGAATTCGTAACTGACGAATATCTATTTTATTTAAAAGTTTCATTTGTATCACTTACAGGTTTATCTTGTTTTTAATTGTATCTGTATCGGTTTAAAATAGCACCTATCTATTACATATTATAAATGAACTAAACAGTTCATTTCAGGAGTTTTTATGTCGTTTTCCAGTTTGTTCAGCGAAGTTTCACTTGGCCCTTATAAATTAAAAAATCGTATTGTTTTGCCCCCGTTAACTCGTTCAAGAAGTTCACAACCTGGCAATATCCCTAATGAGCTGATGGCAGAATATTATTCTCAACGTACGGGAGCTGGATTTATGGTCACTGAAGGGACTCAAATTGAACCCAGAGGTCAAGGGTACGCTTGGACACCGGGCATTCATAGCAAAGCACAGGTCGAAGGTTGGAAGAAAGTAACCAAAGCAGTACATGACAAAGATGGCGTGATCTTCTCGCAGCTTTGGCATGTTGGTCGTGTCTCTCATAACTCGCTGCAACCAAATCAAGAATCCCCTGTAGGACCTTCTGATATAAAAGCGGATTCGGTAAGTGTGTTCATTGAAACAGGGCCAGGCGAAGGTGCATTGGCAGACCCAAGTCAGCCAAGAGCATTATCAACCGAAGAAGTCGAAGCCTTAGTAGGCATGTATCGCAATGCGGCAATTAATGCCAAAGAGGCCGGCTTTGATGGGGTTGAATTGCACTGCGCTAATGGTTATTTGGTTAACCAATTTATTTCTGAGCACACCAACACCAGAACAGATAAATACGGAGGAAGTTTAAAGAACCGCTTACTATTTTTGAAAGAAATTACCCAAGCCGTCACTGAAGTTTTTGGCCACGACAAAGTAGGTGTGCGTTTCGCCCCCTTGTTTGAAAGCACCGATGAAGACCGGGTGTATTTAGGCTTGGTTGAAAGTGATCCGCACACAACTTACATCGAAGCCATTAAAGTTCTGAATGAAGTCGGCATAGCCTATTTATCATTGGCAGAAGCCGATTGGGATAACGCGCCGGATTTACCTGATGCGTTTTACCAAGAAGTAAGAGATACCTTCGAAGGATTAATTATGTACGCTGGTAAATACACGCCAGAGAAAGCACAGAGAGTATTGACAGAAGGTAAAGGTGACATTTTTGGTTTCGGTCGCCCATTCATTGCTAACCCGGATTTACCAGAACGAATTCGTAATGAATGGCCTTTGAATGATGTTGATCCTACCAGCATGTATGGCGGCACGGATAAAGGCTATACCGATTACCCTAAATTCTCTGGGTGATATAAAAACATACCATCGTAACGGTATTTGCTCACCCGAAAATCAAGGAAAGTCATAATTTTGGTCCTCGAAGGCCTGACCTAAGTTATCGTCAAGTGCAGTGGCTAATTGATTTTAGCCACTGCAATAGCTGCTTTCATTAGTGAAGTTAATATAAATAGTATTAAAAATAACATCATTTAACCGTCCTAAAAGTGGCAATTGCGATCGTTTAGTTTGTCTGATAATAAAAGCTAGTTTCTGAAAGTTCCTCAACAATGTCATATTCTAACCCTATGTGATTGTAGACTCCTGCTTTTGGTAATTCAGCATAATGCTCAATTACAACTCCCCAGTGATTATCTCCTATCCCACCAAATATTACATTTGTACTGACTTCATCTATTTTAGCTATTGCAGCTACTTTGTGTTCTCCCATGATAGCTCTTAATTTATTTGAGCTAGCAGATAGAGCCATTAGTTTAGGAGCATCCGCGAGTTTAGAGGTAACTTCAAAGTTTCCTGATGGAACAAACCCTGCGTGTTCTGAGGGGAAGTAAGTAATTAGAGTCGTAGGGCTATAAAAGGTGTTATTTACACGATAAACATGATGTGCTGTTTGTTGGACAATGAATATCTCTTTATTTTTATGTAGTTTTTTTAATTGTAAAGAGGCGTCCAGTAAAAAGGCATCGATTACTTTTAACCGTTCAGTTTTACATTTATTCTTTTTACAAATTGACACACTTGGCAAATTAGAGAGCTGTTTTTTGTTAATATTAAGTAATGCTGCACCGAACACTCCAAAGTTAAAATTTGCGAAATCTTGTTTGTCCTTGTTATCCCCAAACTTAAGTGGACGAACATCTAACAAATTAAATGGTTCAAAGGAAGGTAAGTAAGCTAGTGGTAAATCTGTTTTTGGTAACATTTCACGTATATGCTTTATAAAAGTACGATACTCATTATCAATTTCTTTAGTAAAGTAATTTGGGGCATCAGCATGCACAGTAGGAGAAAGTAGGACACAGATGAAAAAGAAAATTTTTAATAGTTGGGACATAACCGTCCTTGTTTATGCTGACTCCACTGCATAAAATTTAACGACAGCTTATCGCTCTAGGCCGACATTAATATTTTCAGTTACTTACGTCAACTATGCGCACCACAATGTCATTAACTTAAGGGTTTAGCACATACGTTTATAATTCATTGGGTACTTATTTGTCTTGTTTCTACGGTCTTGTCGAACAAACTTACGATTGGGTCGAATAACACTTAAACTCTTTGATATTTTACTTATCAGTAATTCATATAGCTCAAGATCAGCTAGCTTCATTGTGAACCGCACAATATTATCTTTGAGCTGATTTATCGCAAAAGCGAAATTGATCTTATAATCATAGAGCCTATTCTTTTTAGGCTTCTTTATTTTTCGTTTGGCATCATGCATTGCAGAAGCAGCAAGGTTTTTAGTCAATAGCTTTGCATGTAAGTCTTGTAAAATACCTTCAACAGAAATACTAGAATAATTCTCAATGTTGAGACGACTTTTCAATACTTTGTAATCTTCTTCAACTCCCCAGCGTTGGTGATATAAATTAGCGAAAAGAGAAGTAGGATAAGCTTTCAAGTCTGTTAATGANGANACNAAAACCTCTGGCTCTCCTGATGGCAGGTCAACTCGTACTAATCTTAAACAAAGTGATTCGGTTGATATTTTGTCTTTTCTACATCGACGGAGAGACTTCTCAATACAAGGAAAATCAACGATATCACTATATTTCCCACTTTCTAAGAAGGCTTTAACAACATTAGAGCTTTTAACAATACGCATGCAGAAATCAACATTTTTTAGCCTATGGTATTTATAAAACCAAACGGCAGGATAACCTCTGTCATAAAGGACTAAGTCGCCTTTTTGAGTTTTATTTAAATGCTTTAGCGCCATTTCACGCTCTCCTGTTGAATGGCTTTCTACCTGTAAATCTAGGGTAATATTATTCTTAACATCATAAAGTTGAGAAAGACGAACATGAGGCATAGCGGCATGTGGACGAGCTTTTCCAAAATGCTCAAGTAGTTCGTTAGAGATAGGTAATTGTGTGACTGACCCATCAACAGCTAACAGTCTATGGCCTTGCCATTTATCAATGGTTGCAGTTTCATAAAATTCTTGAACTAAATCATCGTTTAACTCAACAAATGCTTGATGGGATAATTTCATTCTCGCTTTACAAAAAGCAGCGGTGCTAACTGACTTTGTCGACAAGTAGCTATCATCGATAACATTGAAAAACCGAACGAGTTCAGCCTGAATTGAACCATTGAGAGCATTCAACATAAAACTAATTAAACAAGGAAAAGTAAGGGTGCGATTTCGAGTGAAATCAGTAGATTTTTTACGGTGATTTTCTAAAAATTCAGTTGAGTGAATTTTATCGGTTAACTTTTGTACTATTTGAATTAAATACTGAACAGCTCATTGGTGATTTCTCTCTATTTTTAATTCATAGCTAGGTTATCAACTAGGTAACTTATTGTAAACGTGTAAATTAAGCTTAAGTTAATGACATTGATGTGCGCATTCCGGACGTTAGCCTTTAATTTTTTGCCTTATATTTTCTAATGAATATTTTATGTCATGTTACTGAGCCGGCTCAGTAACACTCCTAAAAAACACGAATAAACGTCTATTTGATTGATCTTAGTGTAATATACAGCGTTTTCTATTATGAGTATTACTGAGCGGGTTTAGTAACATCCTATCTTTTATTAACTAATTGGTTGCAGTGGTTTCTAATTCTTTGAATTTGTGGGACATTAATGTAAATTAAATTTTAATTATGGAACGGACATTACTGAGCCGGCTCCATAATAAGCTGTTATATGCAGGTGCCTAAATGAATATTCTCGCAAATAAAACTCTTCTTATTTCTTTGATTTTACTTGGTTTGGGAATGTTATCTCTAATAGCCGAGAGTACCTTTTATCAATTTCTTGATAATGAAGGGGTTCTTCATGAGAGTATGTTCCTGCCACTCGGTATGATAAGTATTGTAGTTGGTATGTTGTTTTTATTATTTTTTATAATACAAAAAATACGATGTGCGTTTAACAAAAAATAAATTGCATATAACAAGGGTTTTCAAGTCGGACTCGTAACAGTTTGCTCGGTTCCACTTCGTTTCACATTTTAGTAAACTATTTCTCGCCGCTTAAAACGGCGTTAGGTGCAAAAGGAAGTCACGCATGAAAAACCCATCAACTTTATTAGTTGTTAACAACCTTCAAGAATCACTTCAGTTTTATACAAAATCTTTAGGCCTAGATTTAGTCGAAGAGCATTCTGATTGCATAAAGCTAAAAGCTGGCGACCATGAAGTAATTGTGTTTCAAGGGACAATGGATTCAATTCAATATTCACATGGTTATAATGCTAATTCTACGTTATTGTTCACGGTTGATGATTTAGATAGCAAAATTAATCAACTAAAATCGCAAGGTGTAATTTTTGTTCATGAAACACCAAACCAAAACCGGTGGGGGCGTTATTCAGCCTTTAAAGATCCATCAGGTATTGTTCATGAGCTATTCGAGCTTTGCACCTAACAAACGCTTCAAAACTATGTCACATTTTTTGCAAAGACACGCAAAAAGGTCACCACAATTTTTACCCGTTTAAGCGGGTGTTATATACCTAAGGAAAATCATGCACAGTATCAAGAGTCGTAGATTACGGAAAAAACTATATTTAGATGAATTTGCTATTTTAGGTTTTGAGTTCTCATGTACATTAAATGCAAAAAAATCAGATGAGTTTGATTCATTATTAAGCCAGTTGGTAGATTTTGTTGAAAGCCGTGAACTTTCTATGGGAGGTGGCGGAGACACTAAATTATTTAGTGCTTTTATCTGTTCAGATCATCGTTATACTTCTGCAACTGAAGACGACCGTGACTCTATTACAGCTTGGCTTGATAAACAGGAAGCCATAAATAATATCACGGTAGGTAAACTGGTTGATGCAAACTACGGTATATAACGAGCTGTTCAAGCCGGACAAAATACATTTGGCTGTTTTCGTTCCTCAACATTTTAGCCAACTAGATTTCGCCCCTTAACAGGGCGTTAAGTTACTAGGGAAATATGTGCGTAATTTTATAAATTTAAGTAAAAACAAGCAAGTAGAGCTAAATGCTAAATTTCCTGATCTATTCAAAATTTATTGTTTAGATGAGACTCCTCACTATAAGAAAGTGGAAATAACTGTTTTTGACCACTGGTTAACTCTTGAAGAGTTTCAAAATGATCGCCCTGATAAAAATGAGCAGTTGCGCCGAAACAGGTTATTGCATGATTTTGCAAAGATTATGTCTAAAAATACTGAAATCTTGAATTTTAAGTTTAAAGGTAAATGGGATCGTTGTTGCCCGTCTTTTAGAAAGTTCAGCTGTCAAGAATCTATGGATAACTATTTACATCCTGCCGCTGATAATGACTCCTCAGATAAATTTTGCAGGTTAGTTTTACCCGAATTTTCTGCTGTATATTTTGAAAGCTGGGATTATACGAATATATTTTACATTCAAGATGATAAAATCATACCGAAAATCAAACAATGGGCTAGTGAATCAGGTGTTTATTGTTTGGAGTATTAGTAACTTAACAAACCATTAAAGCCGGACAAAAATAGTTTGCTGTTTCGTTCCTCAACATTTTAGGCAACTAAATTTAGCCTCTTAATGGGGCGTTATCGATACACAAACTAATCCGAAATCAGTTTTAGCCCGTTAGTGCTAATGTATTCTTTGTGGTAAAAGTGAGCCTTAGCTCGTAATCATGACCAACTAAAAACAGGTCATCGTTAAAGACTTCTTAGTGGCATTAGTTGTCCCTTCATTGCAACCAAAAATGTAGGGAATAGCAACAATGTTTACCTTAGTTTTATTTACCAATAACAGGTAAAAGAGATAGTTTTTTGTAAAGTGGCTTGGTGCATTAATAATTCATTTGAAATACTTTTTAGCTCAATAATGACAAACATATAACTAGACTAAACAATGCAGAAACATTTACAGACACTGATCAATTTATTGACTAAAAATGACCTTAAAGCTTTGCTTCAACATTACTTAGATTCAAATGGATCTGAGAACATCGTTCAGTTAGGTTTTATGTTTCAACAAGGACAAATAAAATCATTTGATTTTTATCAACAGCTAGCAACTAGTTTTATAGAAAATAAAGGCTTTTCCATTGGACTTATCCCAAAAATCAAAACTAACAATACCTTAAACTTTTTCACCCCCGCATTACAAATAGAAGGGAACTTCAGTAAAATAGATCACCAGAAGTGTAATGTTTTACATTATTTGTTTACCAACAATCAATCAGTCAGTAGCATCCACCCGCCATTTAACTATGTACGATCTATGATGTTATTTGGAAGTAATGAAGCATTGCGCGATGGTCTATGCCAACGTAATCAACAAAATTTAACCCCTATTGAAGCTTATTTATTTACGAATAAAAACTTAACACCATTAGCTAATCATGAACTTACTGCTTTTTTGGCACTAATAGAAATTGAACGTAAGCAACAAGAAGTAGATAAGGCTAACTACTCCTTTGTCATTCAAGAAGTGAGTGAATTATGTCGAAGTCAGGCTCAATTAACTAATGATGACCTACAGCGCATTATGCTCATAGCCACTTATTACATGACATCTATTAAACAGGTCGTCAGTGACATGCATTAAATATACTACCTGCTAGTGGTAGAGGTATGGTCGAGTTTTCAATACCTTTTGAATAATCATTTTCTAAATTCAGAATGGTTATAGTTCACGTATAGTATTAAACAGTCTGATTATTCTGTGCCTGATAAAGTGCTAATATCTTTGATAAAACTACTTAAAATTCATCCTAATTTAACCAAGGTTACTTAGCCGTGTATGGCTAGTTTGCTGAACAAGGAATAGTCTTTGAATCTTCAATTTTTAGCCACTATTGCAACCGTTTGTTTGTTATCTGCATGTACAGCTGGAAAGTTGTACTACACAGACGACTCAGGCCATCTTGTTTTAGCTTGTGATGTAGAGTTTGTTGGCTTACCCAGCGTAGATAAGTTTGCCGTGGAGTATGCCTTAAGCCTTTGCGCAAAAAGTGTGGTAAGAAAAGGGCACAAGTTAGGGAATGAGCAAAAGTATTTGTTAAAAATTGATACTTCTATTCCTGCTGCTCCTTGTGGTAAGTTCTGGGATCATGAACTTGCCAAAAATGAATACCAAGATGGTCAACTTTCTAAAAGAGAATATGGCTATCTAGTTGCTCATATAGACTTAGGTTTGGCCGTTGTTGAGCAATGTTCACCGGACATGCAAATAAACCAAGACAAATAAGCCAAGAGAAATAAATCAGTAAAATAACAACACTATGCAAGGAGCATAAATGAGAATTCAAGCAGATGTAGGTACATTAGATATTTTAGGTCATTTAATATTTTGGTTTATTATCATTTTAATTACTTTTGGCATTGGAGCATTTTTTTTCGCGTACTCATTTTCTAAATTTATAATTAATAGATCAGTCTTAATTGACGATCAAGGTGTCTCTAGACGAATGAGCTGTAATACAGATATGTTTGGAAATATTGGCCATGTAATACTCTGGATTATTATTTCAATAATAACCTTTGGTCTAGGATATGCTTTCTACTTTTATAAAGTATGGAATTATTCATTAAACAATACCTCTATTGGCTAACATCTTAGCTTACCTGGTACTCAAACTGGATAATTACAGTTGCCTTGCGCTCGTACCTCAACATTTTAGCAACGATTATCAGCCAATTATTGGGCGCTTTTTTATTTAATATTATGTTTATTGGAGTAGTTATTATTATATCTTGGCCATGTATTTTAAAACTGGAAGGTGATGATGAGCTTATATATTTAGCCTCTGAGCAGGAGTTCATCTCGCAGTGTGATGAATTAATTTTTAGAGATGATGATTACGTCATAGACTCTGCTGGTTTTAGCTATTTAATATCAGAGAAACTCGCGTTAATTAAATCTAAAAGGATATTAGCTGTAGGTGAGGTAACTGATTTGGTTCGTGCTAGCGAGTTTACCAAGGCGGAACTTTGCCTGACTAAAATTTATTTTATAACGGTATCAGCTGCTATTAAGTCTCAGTGTTGCTGACTTTTACTGCGTTTTATAGCTCACACTTTAGCCAACATTTTACCGCCTGTTCAGAGGCGTTATAACGCTGAATTAAATCAGCTTAAAAAAAAGGGATTTAAAATTGAAACAATCGATAGTGCACATAGCTATAGTCGTTAAAGAATATGATGAGGCTATTGATTTTTATGTCAATAAACTCAAGTTTGAGCTTATTGAAGACACCTACCAAGCAGAACAAGATAAACGTTGGGTTGTGGTTTCACCACCAGGCTCTAATGGTGTAAGTCTATTATTAGCGCGTGCATCTAAGCCAGAGCAAAATGACTTTGTTGGCAATCAAGCTGGTGGCCGGGTATTCCTTTTCTTAAATACCGACGATTTTTGGCGTGATTATAATCGTATGATAGCGGATGGTATTAAATTTATTAGAGAGCCCAAAGAGCAAGACTACGGTACTGTGGCAGTATTTGAAGATCTTTACGGTAATTTATGGGATTTACTGCAACTAAACAGCAGTCACCCAATGGCATTGAGATAGCTATTACCTCAAACTGAAAATGTAGTTCGCTGTTATAGTGGATCCTCATTGTCATAATGAGGATCCACGTAAGGGCAGGTTATGCTGCTTGATCATGCTGTAGCTGTAAAAGCTTTCTTTACAAAAGCGCTAAGCAGCTATCAGTAACTATCTGCCGCGATTACCAGAAGTTAATAGCATCAACAAATACAACTACTAAAAGTTATAATCTAGTTGTATGCCATATACCGCTGGACGGTCAACAAAGCCATAAAAAGTATCAGTACCAAAGGTACTGCCCGATAATGGGTTATTACCTACATAAGTTAATACTTCTGCATTGGTCATATTTTTACCAAACAGCGCAATGTTCCATTTTTCACTCTCCAGAGCAATACGCATATCTACCTTGTTGTAACTGTCAACTTCATAAAGTGGATTTAAGTTTACATCAACATTCTGTTTTGCTGAGTGATATAGACCGAGTGTGGTTCTGAAATATTCGAAGCCTAAGAATGAAATATCAGTGAAATAGTCAAACCCAATACTGGCGGTTATTTTCGGGGTAAATTGTCCAGACTTGCCGGTGTAATCACAAAGTTGGTTACCATCTGCGCCCATATCGCCGTCAGGCACTTGTCGGCTATGACAGTTACCATTAGTGAAGTCGATATATTCATGGTCTAAATAAGCGATACCATATTGCATAGATAAACCATCGAGCAATATCCAGCGACCGTCAATTTCAACACCTTGCACCACGGTTTCTTTGGCATTACCAACATTAAAACCAAGCACGCCGTCAAATTGACTGACTTGTAAGTTGTCATATTCGGTGCGGTAAAAAGCGAGGTTGATTTCTAAAGTATCATCGAGTATTAATGACTTTAACCCCAGTTCATAAGCCGTTGCTTCTTCTTCTTCAAATTCCCATGAATTAACGTTATTGGCTCTGGCATCAAAACCACCCGCTTTAAAGCCGGTGGTGGCAGAAGCGTAAGCCATAATTTTATCATCAATTTTATAGCTTATATTAATGAGCGGAGTAAAAGAGTTTTCATCACGTGTACCTGTTAAGTTATGGCCTTGCGGTGATAAAGGGCTTTGTTCACTTTGAATACCAAACACTGCATCAAATAAAGCCGGCGCCATGGGATCTTGGGTAATATCACCGGTGCTAATATCGGTAATATTCATAACTCGAGAAGATGTTTTCTCTTCGCTGGTAAAGCGTGCGCCTAAAGTAAGTGTCAAGTCTTCAGTGAAATGATAACGACCTTGAAAAAAGGCTGACCACATATCGGTATCTAACTGGTAGTTTCGACCTGCAGCTTGTCCGGTCATAGGCGCGAGTGCACCACCCGATACTAAACCTAAAACACTATTGGTTGGTATAATGATATTGTCATCAAAGGCGAGTTCACTGGTTTGATAAAATAGCCCACCTAGCCAATCAAATTTTTCTCCAACCGGTGAAACTAATCTAATTTCTTGACTGAACTGCTGATACTCTTCATCAATAAATACTGAGAATATTGGCGCCGCGGTATAGTCACAATCACAGCTTTCAACAAAATCGTATGAAACGAAGCCAGAAACCGAGGTGAGGGTGTAATCACCTAATGCGAAGTTAGCAGTTAAGGTGGCATTATTTAAGCTGTTGCTATTACTTTCTTCTGCGTCGGCTTGGCGCTGATAATTCAACTCACTTTCAGTTATTGCCTCAGGGTGACCTAAAATAGCTAATATTTCGCTGAATGTTGCACCAGGAATAGGATACCCGGCAAGCGCTGGTTCATCTTGAATTACTTCTATCTGTCTTCCGGTACCATCAAAGTCATCTCGCTCGACTTTAAAAAGGAAGTTCATGGTGTCGCTTGGCTCCCACAATAAACTTAAACGTACGGCGCTTTCGTCACGAATTGTCTCATCTCGATCTTTATAGGTATTTTCAATATAGCCATCTTCTGAATAGTCTCGAATGGCAAGCCTAGCTGACAAGGTTTCAGTTAAGGCTCCTGATATCATGCCGGTGACTTCTGTAGCACCAATGGTCGGTTGATACTGCAAGCCAAGGTGAATCTCGGTATCTTGTGTTGGTTTAGCAGAAGATAAATTAAGCGCACCGGCAACAGAGTTTTTGCCAAACATGATTGATTGCGGGCCTTTTAACACTTCAATCCTTTCTAAATCGAGAAAGGGCATGCGCAGTAGTTGTTGTCGGCCATAATGAATACCATCGATATACTGACCTACAGATTGTTCAAAGCCTTGGTTATTACCCGTGCCTATACCACGGATAAACATTTGTGTGCTAATACCTGTTTCAGTCATATGTAAATTAGGTACTGAATATTGTAAGTCATCAATTTTTTCGATGCTTTTTTCTTTTATATCATCGGCACTAAGTACGTTCATTGATATTGGCGTATCTTGTGCATTTTCCGATCTTTTTTGTGCAGTTACTTCAATAACTTCTAATACAACTTGCTCTTGCGCGCTTGCAGCGTTAATTGCTAAAGCACATGCACTCAGGGTGAATATGCTTTTTAATGCCATGTTTTTCATGTTATCTCACTCTTTTATTATAATTATTATTTACTGTTTCTATTAATAATATAAAGAGGAGTTATAGTGAAAATAAGGTTAAATGCGGTCAATTTTGGGTGTAAAACGGTCTATTTGATGGTTAACTGGTGACAACTAGCAACAAGTTGAATAACGATATGTTTTTAAAAGACAGTTTACCTGCTAACTTTTCTGGTCAAGTATTTGCACATAAACTTAACTTTATTTCGACCACCTTAGCTAAAGACGGTATTGATGTATCAAGTTTGTATAAAGGCACAGGTATTGAACCGCATGGCTTAAAAGACCGTGAATACAAAATTCATAAAGAACAAATAATCACCTTTTATCGCAATGTTTTAGCACTGAAAATACCCCGTATTAGTTTATTATTGGGTGCCTCGATAAAACCTCAGGATTACGGTTTATATGGTTGCACGTTATTATGCTGTAAGGGCCTACGTTCAACGTTAGAGTTTGCTATTCGTTATCATAATTTGGTCACTAAAACCGTCGATATGTCGCTGCACGATGATGAAAAGTCAGGGCAATCGTGTTTTCGATTTGAAGATCTCTTGTTTGCCAGTGACCTAGAAGAATTCAACATAGAGCTTCAGTGCATTATTGTTTTGTCTTTGGTCAGGGACTGTTTAAATAACGACAACTTTTCGTTTGATGCTTTAAGGTTTAGTTTTGATAAACCTAAACATCATCAAGACTATGAAGACTTTTTTAGCTGTCCAATAAGTTACGGTAATCGCCATAGTGAATTTGTCTTTAATAATGACAAATGGTCATTGAATACACCAAGTAGTAATCCTTTTGCTATGCCGCTATTACTTAGCCAATGTGATCTGGTATTAAAGTCAGTGGCGTTAAAAAATGACTTTCTAATCACCATAAATCAATGGATAGCCGAAAATATGCACAAGGAACTGTGTGCTGAAAATCTAGCGAGTGAATTATATCTAACGCCAAGAACGCTGCGTAGAAAACTATCGGAGCAGGGCACCAGTTTTACCGGCATAGTGAAAGAATTACGTTGTAGCGCGGCTAAAAAATTAATCACTGAGACACAATTAACCATTGAAGATATTGGCTGTGCTATTGGTTTTAATGATGTTTCAAATTTTAGAGCTGCCTTTAAGAAATGGACCGGGAGAACGCCTTCAAACCTCAGGCAAGTTAATACAAGTTCAGGCATGTAAATAAATCTATTTATTAAGGCAGTGTTAACAATACTTTATTTGATAGCTACTATACTCAGTTTATGTTTAAAAATGGGGCTAACCATATGAAAATAAGACTATTAACTACATTATGTATTTTGTTGAGTGCTTGTTCATTTACCAATCATGAAAAGCTTGAGCCCTTGTATATTGGATTTATCGGAGACTATTCAAAGTTTGAAAGGATTGAAACTGATGATGGTCTAAAGTCATTTCGTTACGCCAGTGACCGAGTGCTGTCTGGATTTTACAGTAAAATTATTATCGACCCTGTAGAGTTTTACCCCTTTGAAGTAACTTCCGAGCAGTTATCTGCAGAATTATTTGCTAAGACTAAAGCCTATATCAACGAAAGCCTTGCTGAAGTGGCTGCCTTATCTTTAGAAGTTGTTGAAAAACCCCAAGCAGGCGCCTTGAGATTGACCCCTCGAATTTCCGCTATCAAAATCAGTCCGGGCGACGTTAAGATTAGAGAGCTAATTCCTGTTGGCTCGTTGATCGCGCTAGGTAAAGCGGCAGCAGGATATAGATATGAGAATATTGATATTTATATGGAATTTAAAGCAACTGACAGCATGGACGGCGATTTTATTGGTGGTAGCGTTAAACAAGGTAAAGCAGGTGAAATATCAGGCTTTAATGAAGTAGTGACGTTTGAGCACATTAAGCCTTTGTTAGACATTTGGATTAAAGACGCTAAGGGTGTTTTCGAGAAACTGAAGCAGTTTAATGAGAAAAATAGAGCTCGCTTGATAGAGCGTTTGTAGAGTTAACTAGCAAGATTAAAAGAATAATAACCCGTATTAATTACTGTCTATTGTTACCAATCATGGGTAGGGGAAAACGTACGAGTCTCAACGAACATCATCTTTTCTACTTTAAGTCTTTAATAAACCGGTGTAAAACTTAAGCAATCTGCTTGAATCTTTAAAAACAAACCCATACGA
The DNA here is from genome assembly GCF_013215345.1 of Colwellia sp. GTDB lineage: Bacteria > Pseudomonadota > Gammaproteobacteria > Enterobacterales > Alteromonadaceae > Colwellia. The sequence continues at coordinate 43,746 of NZ_JABSOV010000004.1, forward strand.
TAACAGCCAGTTATATTAAAAATCAATATAACTGGCTGTTACATTACGAACAAAATACTGTTTTTGTATCTCATTATTTAATAGGCATATTTATGCCCTTTATTATGGCCAAATGGATAGTTTATGATCAATCAAATGACTGATGTAGAGAAAATAGGCTTTATCTTAGTTTTACTTATGGTGTTGTTACAGGGGTTCTATGGCCTTTTTGCTTATTTTTATCCGACAATCTTTGCTAGTTTAAGAGGAACAGAGCTCTTTTCAAACATGGATGCTGACTGGGTGAAAATATATGGCTCTCGTACGTTATTCATCACGTTAATTCTCGGTTACCTTTTATATACGCGCAATTATTTAATTCTAATGTGGAGTGCTCTGTTTGGTATGGTGATGCCAATTACCGATGGTTTTCTTGCCTTTGAAGCGCAAGCGCCGATTAAGGTTATCTTGAAGCATGTTGCTACAGTCGTATATTTATTAGTGATATTTTTGGTTATAAAAAAAATAGTCGCTAAAAAGGCTTAGGAGGCGCTTATGTTAGAGAAACAAAATACTGGTCTTATTGTTATAGATATACAAGGAAAGCTGGCTCGCTTAGTCCATGATAGTGATGTGTTGATTGCCAATTGTGAAAAATTGATTAAAGGTGCTCAAGCACTTAGCTTGCCGATAATATGGCTTGAACAAAATCCAGAAAAACTTGGCCCAACGGTTGATAGTTTAGCGGCGATACTAGTTAACCAACAGCCTATCGCTAAATTTACCTTTGATGCTTGTCTAGAGCCTAAGTTCATCGAGGCTGTGCAGGAAGCGAATGTTGATAGCTGGCTTATTTGTGGAATCGAAGCGCATATTTGCATATACCAGAGCGCACTGAATCTAAAAGAATTAGGCTGCGATGTCCAATTGGTTGGCGATTGCATTTCGTCACGTTCGCTTGAAAATAAAACCCTCGCCATCAGTAAACTACTTAATCATGGCATCGATACTACAAGCTTGGAAATGTGTTTATTCGAGTTGGTTAAAGATTGTCGAGCGGCAGAGTTTAAAGAAATCTTGGGTTTAATTAAATAGTATTGCTCTACGTGCTACCTTGCGGGGCGGAACATTGCTTGAGTCGTATTATGGGCTTATCAAAAGGTTGGCAATAACTACATCATTAATATTACAATGACGCCAATAATTTTGAGGCAAATATGAATATTAATGAAGCAGAAAGAAATGCGCTCTATAAAGTGATTTTTTCACGTAGAGATGTACGAAAAGATTTTTTACCTACACCAATACCGGATGATGTATTGGCACGAATTCTTCAAGCTGGCCATCATGCGCCAAGTGTCGGCTTTATGCAGCCTTGGGATTTTGTCTTGGTTACTGAAGAAAACACTAAAAAGGCGCTTAAAAGAGGTTATGAGTCAGCCAGTATTGAATCAGCTCAGCAATTTTCTGAAGATAAAAGGGAAGAATATAAAAGCTTTA
>NZ_JABSOV010000040.1 GCF_013215345.1 Colwellia sp.
TTAACTTGATCATAATTAGCATAAGTATATGCATCTGTTAACTTAGACACCTTAGCATGTTGATGTTGCTCTCCATCATGCGCCCACGTAATCGGTGCTACAGACCCTGTAAAACAGCCGAGTAACAAGCAAAGTTTTGAAAAATGTTTCATGACATTTAACCCTTTAAAATAAAAAGTCGCACTCAAATAGAGCACAGACGAAAACAGGCCTGTAGATTACTGTGAATCTACAGGCCTGTTCAATACTTTACTTGAGATATTTTTTAGTTTCGATAGAGTTATTAGCAAGTATTATTTACAAAACTCTGTCAATAAGCACTTAATTACTTAAGGTTTTTGCATTTGAATAACTACTCGGCGGTTTTTCCCTCTACCTAGAGTAGTGTCATTCGAGGCTATATGACGTTTTTCACCGTAGCCTTTCGCAGCAATTCGACTTACATCGATACCATTTTTAACAAAATAATCTCTGATTTTTGCTGCGCGACGCTCGGATAACTTTAAGTTTGACCAACGGCCACCATAACTATCAGAATAAGCATCAATCAACACCAATTCTAATTCAGGATCTAGGCTCAAATACTGACGAATCATTTCAATACGCCTTTGTGAAGCCTTAGTAAATTTATCACTACTCGATTGATAGTTAAGTACGGTATAGGCAATATCATCAAAACTGTAGTTAAGCAGGTTACCAACACAGCCAACAAAATCTTTATAGGCTTTTTGAAAGCGTGCTGTTGATAAGCCAACCGATATTTTATCTTGCTCGCTATACCAGTCGTTATAGTAAAAGGTAGGACTCATGCCCTGCTCTAGTTCACTTAACATAGTCCAAGCCACTTTTTTGGGTAAGCTTGGGTTAAACTGTTTATGTAATTTCATCGTCGCTAAGGTGCGAGAGCCGACACCAGGTTGCCAGTTAGGCGCAACACTGCGAACTTCCGCTAATGAGTAGTTATCCGGTAACAACATCATATCGAGCTCAAATTCCATATTAAGCTTGCGGCTGGCTTTTGCTGAAAAACGTGCTTCACCATAGCGAGGAATTTGATGTGACAAGGTGCATTGTAGGCGAGAATCATCTGACAGCTGCCATTGTGAAGTATGGATATCGGCGCTATATTGTCGGATACCTGCGCGGGTATCACTGGCAAACAAACTAGCTGTTAAGCTAGCTATGACAAAAAAAGATGAACTCATTGTTGCGATTATTGGTTTCATAATTATGCACAATATTGAAAGCGGTAACGAGCATTACACTTTAGCCCGTATTAGATATATAAAGTTATCGTCCTAAACTGAGATAACTTTAGCATTTTATCGGTGAAATATCGCTTTTCACCCTAAAAATTAGACTTAATGAGTCAGATACAATGTTCACTATCGTTTTTAAATTAACTTTCTGCGATAATCACCGACATTACTTTTCTCTCTTCATTACACAGTGACCAATGTCTGAATCAAGCTCAATAGATAGCCAGAAAAATACTCAAGCCAAAACTGAAAACGTTAAAAGCGCCTTTGCTCAAAGATTTCGTGGCTACTTCCCCGTCGTTATCGATGTTGAAACAGCAGGTTTTAACTCTCAAACGGATGCGTTACTTGAGCTTGCCGCCTCAATGCTACATTTAGATGAAGCCACCGGTGATTTCTCTATCGATGAAACCATACAATTTAATATTGAGCCTTTTGAAGGGGCTAATCTTGAACCCAAAGCATTAGAATTTACTGGCATTGATCCAACGAATCCTTTACGTGGCGCGGTTGATGAAGGTGAAGCGCTTAAAGGACTTTTTAAATTAGTACGAAAAAAAATGAAGGCTGCTGGTTGTCAGCGAGCCATTATTGTTGCCCACAATGCCGCCTTTGATTTAGGTTTTTTAAATGCTGCTACCGAGCGTTGTAAAATTAAACGTAGCCCTTTTCATAGCTTTGTTAGTTTTGATACTACAACTTTAGCCGGCCTTGCCTTAGGTCAAACTGTACTAGCCAAAGCTTGCATGGCGGCCAATATAGACTTTAATAATAATGAAGCACACAGCGCGCTTTATGATACCGAAAAGACTGCTGAGCTATTTTGTCACATTGTTAATAAGTGGCGAGCATTAGGTGGTTGGCCGTTAGCTGAGATAGAAACTGATATTGAAACGGAAGATGAAGCACAGTAGAAAACTGCCGGCTAAATCAATATATCTTTGTCAGATAGTAAAAAAGTGGAGAGTATTAGGTGGTTGGCCGTTAGCCGAGAGTGAATCTGAAGCACAGGAATAGATCCCAAGCTGACTTTATTGAATTTTAGGCATAAAAAAACCGCTTACGCGGTTTTTTGGTTTTTACTTTCTCGTTAACTGATGTTAATAACCAATTTAACGATTAAGCAATAAATTATAACTTATCTGCATTATCAGTAAGGTAAGCAGCTACGCCTTCAGTAGACGCTGTCATACCTTTATCACCTTTCTTCCAACCAGCAGGACAAACTTCGCCATGGTCTTGGTGGAATTGTAGTGCGTCAACCATACGTAACATTTCATCTACATCACGGCCTAGTGGCAAGTCGTTGATTACTTGGTGACGTACGTTACCTTCTTCATCAATTAAGAAAGAACCACGGAAAGCAACGCCAGCTTCAGGATGCTCAACATCGTAAGCTTTACAAATTTCATGTTTAACATCGGCAACTAAAGTGTATTGTACTGGACCAATGCCACCTTCATTTACTGGAGTGTTACGCCATGCGTTATGAGAAAATTGTGAATCAATTGAAACACCAATTACTTCTACGCCACGGCTTTTAAATTCTTCCATGCGGTGATCAAAAGCTAAAAGCTCAGATGGACAAACAAAAGTAAAATCTAAAGGATAGAAAAATACTACTGCTTTTTTACCTTTAATAGCTTCGCTTAATGTAAAGCTATCTACAATCTCGCCGTTACCTAGTACTGCTGCAGCAGTGAAATCTGGTGCTTGACGACCAACTAATACGCTCATTTTATACTCCGTTTTTATTTGTGTTAAAAAGTTTAATTATCTGCCGACAAAAAGTGTCGCAGATAGTTAAATATAAATCAGTTAATATTATGCTTCTGCTGAACTATCATCTGCTGAGGCATTTCTTGCCGCGGCTTCTTTCACTAAGGTTTGTAATTCACCTTGTTGAAACATTTCCATGATAATATCACAACCACCGACTAACTCACCTTCAACCCATAATTGTGGGAAGGTTGGCCAATCAGCATATTTAGGTAATTCAGCACGAATGTCTGGGTTCTGTAAGATATCAACATAAGCAAATTTCTCTTCACAAGAAATCAATGCTTGTGATGCTTGAGATGAAAAGCCACAGTTTGGTAATTTAGGAGACCCTTTCATATATAGCAAGATTGTATTTTCGCTAATTTGTTCTTTAATGCGCTCAATTGTATCCATAACACCCTCTATTAATTAATGCTTATTCTATTAATTTGTCCGCAATATCTATCATATGGAGATAAAAACTAAGTTTTCAACTCTGTTCAATACAAGGTAATAGAATAAGTACTAGCATAAAAATATATTAACTATTGATTTTTAAAATATATAGCCTTGAAACTTGCCCTAACAGCCCCTATATAACTTTATGACCTGAATAAATAATACTTGAGTATTTTACTCAAGTTTATATGAAAACACACCTATTTTTGGTGGAAAATTAGAATTATAACTAGGAGAGTACCATGGCCATTGAATTACCGGCATTACCTTACGAGCAAAATGCTTTAGAGCCACACATTTCAGCAGAAACTTTATCATTTCATTATGGCAAGCACCACAATACATACGTTGTTAAGCTTAATGGCTTAATTGGCGGTACTGAGTTCGAAAATAAAAGCTTAGAAGAGATTGTTAAAAGCTCTTCAGCTGGTATTTTTAATAACGCAGCACAAATCTGGAACCATACTTTTTACTGGAACAGCTTAAGTCCAAACGGTGGCGGTGAGCCATCAGGTGATTTACTAGCAGCTATTAACAGTAACTTCGGTTCATTTGATGAATTCAAAGCTAAGTTCACTGATAGCGCTATTAACAACTTTGGCTCTAGCTGGACTTGGTTAGTTAAAAACGCTGACGGCAGCTTAGCGATTGTAAATACTTCTAATGCAGCAACACCATTAACAGATGAAGGTGTTACGCCACTTATTACTGTAGATTTATGGGAACATGCTTACTACATTGATTACCGCAATGTAAGACCAAATTACCTTAACGGTTTTTGGGCATTAGCTAACTGGGATTTTGCTCAAGCTAACTTTAGCTAGTAAAGAGTAAATCCGCATATGCCTAGCAAAGTTTCCTTTGCTAGGCACTTTCAACACAGAACAATAGCTACCAACTTCATTTTAAATCCAAAGACTCCAATAAATCCCCGATATTGAATTTTGCCCGCATTTAATTTACCTATATAGCAACTATCAACAATTAGTACCATCAACACCAATCAACCGCCCATTAGCACATCTAATTTTAAACCCTGGTTTTGCCCTAACAGGCATAAAACTCTGCAGAACAACATTAGATTTTTTAAGTTAATACTAAAGTTACAAATAATTTATTGATTAAATCTTCATTAATAAAGCAGTGTAAATTAAAGAGACTTATTAAGAGTTGCATAAACAATCACAACAAAAGCCTGTTAACTGGTGTGTTTTAAATATTTGTGAATAGTTATTCACTGAATAACTTTAACAATCAAGCCAATAGCTTCGCATTAGTTTTTCTAATGCTAGACTGTATTTTTTTTAGTTTGTCGAAAGGCGGTATCGCTATTATGATAGCTTTGTTTTCTGAGTTAGCGCAATGATAGTTCCTCTTTCTCCCAAAGAGATATCATTAACCGGATTACTTGAAATGATAGATACTATCTTTTCTCTCTGACATGTTTCTTGGAATTTAACTTCCTTATATCAACTTGATATTAGAGTTGGCCCGCACTTAGTTTGCGGGCTTTTTTTTGTCTTTTTTTCAGCTAGAAATAAGCTATTTGAGGCACTTGTATTAGCGATGATTATACGGATTGGTATTATTGTTGCCCTAACACTTGTGCAGGCTCAATTTTTGTTGCTCGCCATGCGGGATATAAAGTCGCCAACAGACTCATAATGAGTGCCGTGATAACGGTGGCATAAACATCACTAAGGTGTAAAACACTTGGCAGGTAGTTAATAAAATAGACATCGCCTGATAAGAAAGTAACCCCCAGAAACTGCTCTATGCTGCTAATAATATCACTAAGGTTTAACGCCAAATAAACGCCACAAAGTGCACCTAACAGACTACCAACTACGCCATTAACCAAACCTTGAGCAATAAAAGCCAACATTATTGTTTGTGAACTTGCACCCATGGTTTTTAAAATCGCAATATCGCCCTGCCTCTCATTAACCGCCATAATCAAGGTTGAGACAATATTAAAGCTAGCTACAGCGATCACCAGTACTAAGACAATAAACATCACCATGCGCACCAACTGAATATCATTAAATAAATGCCCTTGGGTACGGGTCCAATTATTGATATAAACATAATGGTCAAAATTATAGACTACTTGTCTCGCTATTTTTGGTGCAGAAAACACATCGGTAACTTTCAAACGTATGCTTTGTGTTTCATTACTTTTATAGCCCATAACCTCACTGGCTAGGGTCAGTGGGACATAAGCTAATGTTTCGTCTATTGTGCCGCCAAATTTAAAAATACCAACCACTTCGACATGACGAGTGATAGGGGCAGAAAACACTTGTTTAACATCATTACCCCCTCCTGGTGGAGGTAACAACAACTGTATTTTATCACCCAGCTCTACTGATAGTTTTTTTGCTACGCCACTACCTATAATAATAGTATTACTATTTTGCTTAGCGGCGCTCAGCCCCTGCCACTTACCAGCAATAATATAATCATCAATACTCGACACCTGCATTTCAAGTTGGGCATCAACACCACGTACTTCCACGGCTTTGAGCTGCAAACCATGTTGTAACATGCCGGTCATTTTGATGACTGGCGCAGCAGCTAATACGGCTTGTTCGTTTTGTACTTTATTTATGCTTTGTCGCCAATTTTTTATCGGCTCATTGACACTAACCAATTCAACGTGAGGAACTATCGAAAGCAGCTTTTGTGATAACTCTCGTTCAAAGCCATTCATAGCACTAAGCACAACAATAAGTACAGTTACCCCTAAAGCAATACCAATGGTAGAAGAAGCAGAGATAAAAGCTGAAAAACCATTGCCGTGTCGACTGCGCACATAACGCCAACCTAAAAAGATACTTAACGGTTTAAACATGTTTTTCGCTTACTTGTGGGATATCTTGACTTAATTCACTGTTAGCATTATCTGTAATTAGTGCCTCATTGTTCTCATCTAACCAAGGTGATATTTGACCCTGCACTAATTTCACTTGCCTATCCATGCGACTCGCCAAGACTAAATCATGGGTCACAATAACAAAACTTGTCTGAGCAGTCTTATTCAAACTACGGATAAGTTGATAAATTTGCTCTGCGGTATCGCTATCTAAATTACCCGTTGGCTCATCTGCTAACACTAAGGACGGCTTGGTAACTAATGCTCGAGCAATCGCCACACGTTGACGTTCGCCGCCAGATAATTGTGAAGGTCGGTAATCAATTCTGTGGCTTAAGCCAACCTGTTCAAGCATGTTCTTAGCGGCTAACAATGCCTGTTTGGGTTTTTCACCTCGGATCATCAATGGCATAGCAACATTTTCTTGCGCAGTAAATTCCATCATCAAATGGTGAAATTGATAAATAAAGCCAATATGCTGATTTCTGAATTTGGCTCTTTCTTTATCAGATAATTGATGAATATCAATACCATTGATAAGCACCTTGCCTGAGCTTGGTGTATCTAAAGCGCCAGCAAGGTGTAAGAAGGTACTTTTTCCGCAACCAGAGCTACCAACAACAGCAATAAGCTCTCCTTTCTCAACACTGAGATCTAAGTTTTTTAATACCTTAGTTTCAATATCACCTTGCTTATATGATTTAGTTAACTGACAACACTGTAATACTTTACTCATTAATATAGACCTTATTCATTGCGTAGCACCTGTGCTGGCTGGGTAGTCGAAGCTTGATATGCCGGATAAAGCGTGGCAAGAAAACTCATGATGAGTGCTGAGAAAATAATAGTTAACACATCAAGCCACTCAAGCTTTACCGGTAAATCTTGCATGCCAAAGCCAAATAAATTAACACCGACCACCTGCATTATATCGTTCAGATTAAGGGCTAGAATCAGTCCAAGCAGGCCGCCAAGGGTAACGCCCCACAAACCATTCACCATACCCTGAGTAATAAAAATTTTAATGACATCAATACGTGCTAAACCTAATGTTTGCAATATGCCTATTTCAGCTTGTTTTTCAACAACAACCATCACCAGTGCCGAAACAATATTAAAAGCGGCAACGGCAATAATTAAACTAAGCATGAGCCACATCATATTTTTTTCCATTTTTACCGCTGAAAATAATGCCCCTTGGCTTTCATCCCAAGTGCTAAAACTAACAGAATGTAGTGGATTTTTTTGCTGGGTATTTTGTTGTGAGTCTTTTTGCTTTTTCTCAAGTGTTGTTACTACGCGCTTGGCATTAAAAGCATCATCCAAATAAAGGCGTAACTTATCAATACCATCACCCTTTCGCCTTAGCAATTTCGCGCCATAGCGGCTGTCCACATAAACCATGGCATCATCAACTTGTGAGCCAATATGAAAAATACCAGCGACGTTAAACACACGTTGCACGGGAATACGCCCCATAGGGGTAAAGACACTTTTATTCGGTAGTACCAGCCGAACTTCATCACCTAAGGAAACTTGTAATTTATTGGCTAGCGCCTGCCCTATTACCACTGAGTAACTTTGTTTTATCAGGTTTTCCAGACTGCCCGCAACCATATGGCTGTTGATAATATTTGATTGTTCAAACTTAGGCATTATCCCTTGTACAAGCACACCTTGCAGTCCATTGGGTGACTGAATTAACGCTTCACTTTCGAGAAAAGGCGTCACTTGCAGCACATGAGGTTGGCTAAGTAACTCTTCTCGTAAAGCGAGCCAGCTAGGTTCATGTGGGGTACGAGTCTCTTTAATAGGCTCTTTGTTAGATTCTTGACTAGGTTCTTGGCTAGGGAAGTCACTGACAATTACGTGGGGAACTATACCTAATATTCGTTTTTTTAATTCGCCTTCAAAACCATTCATCACGGAGACCACGGTTATAAGAGCCGCTACTCCTAATAAAATACCGACAGTAGAAAAAAAAGTAATAAAAGAAACAAAGCCAGTAGGGCTTTTACTACGACTATAGCGCAGTCCGATGAAGATACTAATAGGTTGAAACATTGAGGTATTATTATATCTGGTACTGATTTAGAATGTTCTGTAGCATAACACAATCACTAAACTTGTCTGAAAAAAATAGCCCCAGACAATTGAAGTTACAATTTTTTGTTATAGACCCGTTAGCATTCAAAGTGCAGGATTTCAGTGGCAAGGAGAATAATTTATGCATACTCATTCTATGCTTTGATTATTTGACACTGTATATATTCAGCTAATGCATTACTTTATAAGCTTTTAGCCTTATAAATGGAAACTACACAACATGACTGCTCTTTCCCTTGAACAAAAATTAGCCCAATATCATGAGTTTTTTGCCATTGAACATGACTTCTCGGTAAACATTACCCCCATAGATAAACATCAAGCCAGTAGCTTTGAAGGATTTATGGCAAAAATGCCGATGCCTTTTAAGCTGGCAACTGAAATGAACTCAATAGACCAATCGGCTTTACGTTCATTGCAAAGCTTAGGTAGTAGCGCTAGCCAACTAGTTAGCTTCCTTAACCAACAATCACAAAAAATTGATTTACTGGTTGGCTATATTCTGAGTCAGCAAGATGAAATACAGCATAGGCATCAAGGGGTAAAATTTGGTGGTGGCGGCATAAAAGTTATCGCAGCAATGGCATTTGATGTCGGCCAATTACTTGAGCTTAAAATATTTTTAATTGAAAATAATTGTGCTATTTATTGCTACGGTGAGGTAATCGCGGTCGAGTCAGCTAACGAACTGTTTGCTTACAAGGTAACTTTTCATTTTATCCGCGAAGAAGATAGAGAAATATTGGTGCGTACCAGCTTACATGAGCAATCGAAGCAATTACAAAAGCTGGCAAAATTACGTAAACAAGAAAGTGAGCGGTAAATTAAACACAAATTCTATTAATGGTCTGCTCTACTTCTTTTGACGTTTGTTGCTGTTGCTCTGCATGCGCAGCAACAGAATTTAGACCACTGTTAATGTCATGACTTAAGGACACCACAGCTAACATAGTGTCATTAATAGATGACGTAGCACTTTGTTGCGCCAAGGTAGTGCTGGCAATTTGTGATGTTAAGTTATCGACATCTTGAAAAGCATAACCAATCTGCTCTAATGCACTAACAACCTCAGCGGAATAATTTAAAGAGTCTTGCGTTAACTTATGCCCTTTACTCATACTGTTGACGGCATTTGTTGTTTTAGCTTGTAACCCTTCAACCATAGCTTGTATTTCTACCGTTGATTCTTGAGTCCGATGTGCCAATGCACGAACTTCATCGGCAACAACGGCAAAACCTCGGCCTTGGTCTCCAGCACGAGCCGCTTCAATTGCGGCATTTAAGGCAAGTAAGTTTGTTTGCTCGGCAATACCTCTAATAACATCTAAGACCGAGCCTATGCGCGCACTTTCCTCTTGCAACAAAGCAAGCTCCTTGGCCATATCCCCCACTTCGCTAGCAACAGCTTCAATAGTTTCTTGACTGGTATTAGAAGAGTTAACACCTTTTGCCAATATTTCCATAACTGAACTGGTGGTCTCACTTACTTGTTCAGCACTGTTTGATAAACTCGTCGAGGTATTGGCAACGTCCTCAATAGACTCTGCCATTTGCGAAATTTGTTCGGTTGAGTTTTCCACCAGCGCTACAGAGTCAGACATTTGCAAAGACAATGAAGTAGAGCCTTGCCTTAACACTTCTGACTCTTGTCTAATAACGTTAACAACATCAGCCAAGTCGACAATAAAATGACTGAGGTCATTGGTTACTTGGGCAAGTTCGTCATTAGCCGGATCTTTTAATGGCTCTGATGGCGCTTCTTCAATACTGACAACCATATCAAGATAAGCTTTTAGTCTAACTAAACGCTTGGTTAGCATTTGATTGAAAAAGAAGTAGCTAACCAGACTTTGCAAGATAACTAAAGCTGTGAAAATTACCGCTAGGGTAAATTTACTAACTGTATCGCTAATAAAAAACAGGCCGAAAATAAAAGCTAAGCCAATCGCTAAATTGGGTAGCAGGAGCTTTGTCGATAACTTACTTAGCATACTATTTTCTCTTATATTTTTTATTGCAATGTACACTCGGAGTTTTATACCAAGTATTTTATATAATAGAATAAATTACCTGTATAGCATTATTTTTGCTAGTATTTTCATCAAAGTTATCAAAAAGGATTATGTATAGATGTCATTAACAGAAATTATTATTACAGCGCTTGCTCTGGGTATTATCGTTGGCGGTATTTATGTATTAAAAAAATCGGCCAGAAAGTTTAATTTAACGGCAGAGCAACTTAAAAAGATAAAGCAGCGCAATGAAATTCTTGATAAAGAAGAGCAGGAAGAAAAAACAAAATAGCGACATAATCACATAACAACAGGGGTAAATATGCTGTTAATTACGATATAAGGTTTTAATTAAATGATAGCCAAACTTTGTTTTTATTGGTCCATGTACTTTTAATACCGGCCTTTTAAAAACAACATCATCAAAAGCTTTCACCATTTGTCCACGGCGAAACTCGCCCAAATCACCACCTTTTTTCTTTGATGGACAAAGAGAGTGCTTTTTTGCCAGCGCAGCAAAGTTAGCGCCGTTATCAAGTTGTGCTTTTATTTCTAAAGCTTGTTTTTCAGTTTTTACTAAAATATGTAATGCACATGCACTAGCCATAGTAGTTTACCTATAGGGTATAAATTATCGTTATTATACTGGAGATACTCATAGCATTTACACTTATTAATTAATTAAGGGTCTTCAAGTAGCCGAAAAAAACAAACGTTGTGTAAGCAGCAATGCTAATAGCTCACTATGGGTCAAACCATGTTTTGTATTTAAAAACGCATCTTCATTTTGCATTGACGACTAATCCCCCAAAATGCTACAACATTACAAATAATTACTTTCACTTACCTTTTTCATGACATAAAATGTCATGATATTTAACTACTCGGCGTGACTTAGACTTATGACAACGATACAACACCTGTTTGATAATAATAAACAATGGGCAGAAAAAATTACCAAAGAAGATCCTGAGTTTTTTAAAGGCTTATCTGAACAGCAATCGCCAAAGTATTTATGGATAGGTTGCTCCGACTCTCGCGTACCTGCTAACGAACTACTTGGCATGCAACCTGGTGAAGTCTTTGTTCACCGTAATATCGCCAATCAAGTTATTCATACCGACTTAAACTGTTTATCTGTTATTCAATATGCCGTTGATGTATTAAAAGTACAGCACATTATCGTCTGTGGCCATTATGGTTGTGGTGGTGTCAGTGCAGCCCTTGATAATAAAAGCCATGGTCTTATTGATAACTGGTTACGCCATATAGAAGATGTTTACCGTTTCCATAAAGAAGAGATGGATAAGATAACGGATGAAAAAGAACGCATTAATTTATTATGTGAGCTCAATGTTATTGAGCAAGTAGCCAATATATGTAAAACCACCACTTTATTAAATGCTTGGCAGAATAAGCAAGATATTACCGTCCATGGTGTAGTTTACAAGTTACACGATGGTATTTTGAAAGACCTTAACGTGTCAGCTAACGGAACATAAACCATAATACCTGTCTGTTTAGTTAACTAAACAGACAAACAATAAAAAACCAGCAAGCTTTTTAGCTGGCTGGTTTTTTTTATCAAAAATATACGAACGTTATTAGTTGAATTCAGCTTATAAAACGCCACGTTCCATTTGGTTTAATTCAATCGATTTAAACAAGGTTGAGAAGTTACCTTCGCCAAAACCTTGATCATCCACTCGTTGAATCATTTCAATAAAAATGGGACCAAATAAGTTTTTAGTAAAAATTTGCAATAAGTAAGTATTTTCACCTTGGCTATCAACCAAAATTTGATGCTCTTTAATCTTAGCTTTATCTTCTTTTACCCAAGGTACGCGGTCAAATATTTCATCATAATACTCTGGCACAATATTGAGCGTATCAATAATTGAACTATCAAGTTTGTCTAATGAGCCCACTAAGTCATCGGTAATAAAGGCTAAATGCTGTACGCCAGGGCCATTATATTCTTTTAAATACTCATCAATTTGATTGTTGGTGCTGCCTTTACCTTCATTAATCGGGATGCAGAACTTACCACAAGGTGATTGCAGTGCATAAGAGATCAATGCTGTTTTAACACCTTTGATGTCAAAATAACGTACTTCAGTAAAGCCAAAAACGTCTTTATAAAAATCAGCCCATTTATGCATGGTGCCTTGACGAACATTGTTAGTCATATGATCAACGGCTAAAAAACCTTTATCTTCAAGGATAACGGGCTCAGCGATATCTTCAAAGTCAGTGTCATAGATTAAACCTTTATTCTTACCTGTGGTCGCGAAGTTCTCGATGAAATAAATCAGGCTATCACCAATACCAAAGATCGCAGGGTAAGGAAGTTTGTTTGCTTCATTTTCCGCAGATTTTGCACCACGTCTTACGGCTTCAGCAAAGGCGAAGTCGGCATCTTCAACGCGCCAGCCCATAGAACAAATCGCAGGTCCGTGACTTTTAGCGAATTCTTTTGAGAAGCCGGCTTTTTCTTTATTCAATAAAAAGTGGATATCGTTTTGGTTAAAGTATTCAATATCACGCCCTTTCATTTTTTTGGTTTTAGAAAAACCAAAGCCATAAAAAGCTTTTTCCATAAAATCAGAATCTGGTGTGGCGTATTCAGTAAATTCGATACCACAAAGTTTTAATGGGTTCTTACTCTTAGTCATTGTTATTTCTCTTCCAATCATTCTCTTGAATTAATTCTATTATCAAGGGCAAATGAGCTAAGCGAAAGAGCTGCTTGTACGAGGCAAAAAAGGTGGATGTAACAAAAGTTGTACGAGTATTTTACTAAAAACATTGTTTGCTGCTAACAAGGCTATGCTAGTGCTAGCGGCAGAGTGTATATAATTATTTACACATGGTAGGTGTACTAATAAAATAGGCATAACTAGAGTGTTTTTTATCGAATACCAACAATTAGCAAACTGTCATATTTTGGCTCAAGCAACAAAAATTTAAATTTATAACTAGGTACGAAAGAATAGCTGGTTGATCTCTCATGGCTTTTTCAGAAAAATTACAATTTAATTGTATAAATTTCTTAGCAAAATCAGCCAGAACAACTAACCTTAAATTATAGCAAGTGCTTTTTACTTTACCCTTACCTTTACAAGATGTTAAGTACTGACATTTGCTAATTTATCTTAAATGGATAGTTTTTCGCTATTTTGGAGGTCATTATGAGTATTTTTCAACATTATCAAACGCGTTATGAACAAGCCCAACAAGAAGAGTTTAGCTTGCAAGAATTTTTAACTATCTGTAAAGAAGATAATCTTGCTTATGCTAGTGCATCTGAGCGCTTACTTACTGCCATTGGTGACCCTGACATGGTAGATACTGCAACAGACCCCAGACTTAGCAGGATATTTTCCAATAGGGTTATTAAACGCTACCCTGCTTTTATTGACTTTTACGGCATGGAAGAAGCCATTGAACAAATAGTGTCTTATCTAAAACATGCTTCGCAAGGGTTAGAAGAGCATAAACAAATTTTATATTTATTAGGTCCTGTTGGTGGCGGTAAATCATCATTAGCTGAAAAGTTAAAATCACTAATGCAACAAGAGCCAATCTATATTTTAAGTGCCAATGGCGTACGCAGTCCGGTAAATGATCACCCCTTTTGCTTATTTGATGCTAATTCAGACGGTAAAATATTAAAAGATGAATATAATATTCCTGAGCGTTACTTAAATAACATCATCTCGCCTTGGGCGGCAAAACGCTTACACGAATATAAAGGGGATATTGCCCAGTTTAAAGTGGTAAAAATTTACCCTTCAATTTTGGATCAAATTGCCATCGCTAAAACAGAGCCTGGTGATGATAATAATCAAGATATCTCAGCACTGGTTGGTAAAGTGGATATTAGACAGCTTGAGCATTTTGCGCAAAACGATGCTGATGCTTATAGCTACTCTGGCGCATTGTGTCGTGCCAATCAAGGGTTGATGGAATTTGTTGAAATGTTTAAAGCACCTATTAAAGTGCTGCATCCCTTACTCACGGCAACCCAAGAAGGTAATTATAATCCAACAGAAGGCCTTTCAGCTTTACCTTTTAATGGTATTTTACTTGCCCATTCAAATGAATCTGAATGGCAAACCTTTAGAAATAATAAAAACAACGAAGCATTTTTAGACCGAGTATATATTGTTAAGGTACCTTATTGCATGCGTGTTTCTGAAGAAGTTAATATCTATAAAAAACTACTCGAGCACAGTGAATTAAAAACTGCGCAATGTGCCCCTGACACTTTAGATATTCTGGCGCAATTCTCTGTTTTATCTCGTTTAAAAGATCCGGTCAACTCAAGTATTTATTCGAAAATGCGGGTTTATGATGGCGAAACACTTAAGGATACCGATCCAAAAGCAAAATCCTACCAAGAGTATCGTGACTATGCAGGTATTGATGAGGGTATGTCAGGACTTTCTACTCGATTTGCGTTTAAGATTTTATCTAGAGTATTTAACTTCGATAGTGTTGAAGTTGCAGCAAACCCTGTGCACTTATTCTATGTGTTAGAGCAACAAGTTGAACGAGAGCAGCTGCCTAAAGAAATTTCTGAACGCTATATGGAATTTATCAAAGGCTACCTGACCCCACAATATATAGAGTTTATTGGTAAAGAAATTCAAACTGCTTACTTGGAGTCTTACTCAGAGTATGGGCAAAATATTTTTGACCGATATGTCACCTATGCAGATTTTTGGATTCAAGATCAAGAGTATAGAGATGCAGAAACGGGTCAGCTATTTGATCGACAATCACTCAATGATGAATTAGAAAAAATCGAAAAACCTGCTGGTATTAGCAACCCTAAAGATTTCCGTAATGAAATAGTTAATTTTGTCCTCCGAGCAAAAGCCAATAATAATGGTAAAAATCCCGCTTGGACTAGCTATGAGAAACTACGAACAGTTATCGAGAAAAAAATGTTTTCCAATACGGAAGATTTATTACCGGTAATTTCTTTTAATGCAAAAACATCAACAGATGACCAACAAAAACATGATGACTTTGTCAAACGTATGATGACCAAAGGCTATACCCAAAAGCAAGTACGCTTATTATCTGAGTGGTACTTACGGGTAAGAAAGTCTTCTTAAGTGGTATCTCTTGCGCAATAGGGATAAACAAAGCAAAAGAGATAAGGAGAATGTATGGCCAATTTTATTGATAGACGCCTTAATAGTAAAAATAAAAGTACCGTGAATCGTCAGCGCTTTTTAAGACGTTATAAAAATCAAATTAAAAAATCTGTCTCGGATGCAATAAACCAACGAGGTGTGACAGATATAGATTCGGGTGAAAACATAATTATCCCCAAGCAGGATTTATCTGAGCCGATATTTCATCAAGGTGGTGGCGGTATAAAAGATAGAGTACATCCCGGCAATGATCAGTTTTCTCCTGGTGATAAAATCCCTCGTCCGCCAAAGCAGCAAGGACAAGGTGCGGGTCAAGGGGATGCGAGTGATAGCGGGGAAGGTGATGATGACTTTACCTTCTCAATTTCAAAGGAAGAATATCTAAACCTTCTTTTTGAAGACTTAGAGCTGCCCAACCTTGAAAAAAACCAACTTGATAAGATGATTGAATATAAAACAGTCCGCAGCGGCTTTTGCGCTGAAGGTGTCGCGTCAAATATAGATATAGTCAAATCACTACAAGGCTCCATTGCCCGCCGCATTGCAATGAGTGCGTCAAAGCGTAAAAAATTGAAGCAGCTTGAACAAGAGCTCTTGGTACTCAGTCATGATAAACATGATCATATTCAACAAGAACGAGCATTACGCCTTGAGATTGAAACGCTAAAAAGCAAGATAGCCAAAGTGCCATTTATTGATACTTTCGACCTACGCTTTCGTAATTATGCTAAGCAAGCAGTACCGACGTCAAAAGCAGTGATGTTTTGCTTAATGGATGTTTCTGGCTCAATGGATCAAGCAACTAAAGAAATGGCAAAACGTTTTTATATTTTGCTTTATCTATTTCTTAGCCGTACTTACAAAAACATTGATGTTATCTATATAAGGCATCACACCCAGGCGAAAGAAGTCGATGAACATGAGTTTTTTTATTCTCAAGAAACAGGCGGAACCATTGCTTCAAGTGCCTTAGAGCTAATGAACGATATTATCTGCGAACGTTATAATGATAATCAATGGAATATATATGGTGCTCAAGCGTCTGATGGTGATAACTGGGCAGATGATTCTCCCCGCTGCCAAACAATTTTAGAGCAGCAAATATTACCTAAAAGTCGTTATTTTAGTTATATAGAAATAACCCAAAGAGCGCATCAAACCCTATGGAAGCACTATCAAAAAGTGGAAGAGTCCCATAGTAACTTTGCCATGCAACATATCAAATCAGTCGCTGATATTTACCCGGTATTTAGGGAACTTTTCAAAAAGAATACTCAAAGTGTTGCATAACTTAATAAAGGGGTGATAGATGACAAAAACTAATGATGATACAGCTCAAAAAACGCAAGTAACTCCTTTAGACGACAGTCCTGATTGGACTTTTGATTTGCTTGGTCAATATCAGCAAGAGATTGCTCGTGTAGCTGATTTTTACCGCCTTGATACTTATACCAATCAAATAGAAGTGATCACTGCTGAACAAATGATGGATGCATATGCCAGCGTAGGTATGCCCATTGGCTATAGTCATTGGACCTTTGGCAAAAAATTCATTCAAACAGAGCAAAACTATCAACGAGGCCAGATGGGCTTAGCCTATGAAATTGTCATAAATTCAAGCCCTTGTATTTCTTACTTAATGGAAGAAAACACCATGACAATGCAAGCGCTGGTTATGGCGCATGCCTGTTATGGTCATAACTCATTCTTTAAAGGCAATTATTTATTTAAGTCGTGGACAGATGCCAGTTCAATTATCGACTACTTACTTTTTGCCAAAAACTATATTGCGCAATGCGAGTTAAAGTACGGTATCAGTGATGTAGAGGCTACTTTAGATGCTTGTCATGCCTTAATGAGTCATGGTGTTGACCGTTATAAAAGACCACAAAAAATATCATTAGATGAAGAGCTTAAAAGGCAATCTGAACGTGCTGAATATTTACAATCACAGGTAAACGCTTTATGGCGCACTGTCCCTAAAAAAGCAGAAAAAAAGCATGAGAAAAAAAATATATTCCCTAAAGAGCCTCAAGAGAACCTGTTATATTTTATTGAAAAAAATGCCCCTTTACTCAAACCTTGGCAAAGAGAAATAGTCAGAATTGTCAGAAAAATATCGCAATATTTCTACCCACAGAAACAAACTCAAGTGATGAATGAAGGTTGGGCATGCTTTTGGCACTACACTATCTTAAACCACTTATATGATGAGGGCTTAGTCACAGATAAATTTATGCTAGAGTTTTTACATAGTCATACCAATGTCGTTGCCCAACCTGAATATAACAGTAAGTATTATTCAGGTATAAACCCTTATGCTTTAGGTTTTAATATGTTCATTGATCTTAGACGTATCTGTGAACACCCGACAGAAGAGGATAAAGAATATTTTCCTGAAATTGCGGGCAGTAACTGGCTAGATACGCTGCACTTCGCCATGGAGAACTTTAAAGATGAAAGTTTTATCAGCCAGTATTTATCGCCAAAACTAATGCGTGACTTTAAATTATTCCATATACATGATGATAGTGACAACAACTATGTTGAAATTGGTGCTATTCATAACGAGCAAGGCTATAAAAAAGTTCGACACAATTTAGCAAATCAATATAACCTCAGTAATATTGAAGTAAATATTCAGATCATTGATGCAAATATTGATGGTGATAGAGCACTTACACTGAGATACACGCCTCACAATGGCGTAGAGCTTGGCGAGTCAAAAAATGAGGTGTTAAAACACCTACATTATTTATGGCACTTTGACGTTAAGATTGTGCAAGAAATGAAATCGGGAGAGGATAAAATAATTGCCAGCTGTCCACAAAAAAATAAAGACGACTAGCGTCGTCTTTATTTATGTTGATGAGCAAATCTATCAGATATTAATCATTAGATAATTCTTTTAATACGTCATCCTTAAGATCTGCCCACAATTTTCCTGATTCAATACCATACTTACGTACAGCCAAAATTGCTTCATCGAATTGATTAGCTTTGGCAAGTTCTATTAACGATTGATAATAAGCCCTAGAGATCTCCCTGCCTTTAGGGTGAGCAAAATACAAACTACCAATACGTGAATATAAGCCTCTAAAACCATTAAGAATTAATAAATAAATAGAGTTATCTGACGCTACAACTAATGCTTTATTTAATTCATAATCAAATTGTGCAAAGGCTTCACCGGTATCTTCTACATCTAAATAACCTTGCAGGCATTCAATGGCTTTCTCTGGGTTATTTTTTAATGCCCCTCGAATATAAATAGCACTGATATTGGTACGCGCTGATAATAAGTTGTCAACTAAATCAGGAATACCTTCTTGATCTAATTGTGCCAACGTTTCGAGGATATTTAAACTAGAGGTTTCCCAAAAATTATTTACTTTAGTCGGCTTACCATGTCGAATGGTTAACCAACCGTCACGCGCTAAACGCTGTAATACTTCTCTAAGGGTAGTTCGCGTCACCCCGATAAGTTCAGAGAGTTCACGTTCAGCGGGCAATATAGAACCTGGAGGAAAACCACCATTCCAAATAGATTCAACGATATATTGTTCCGCAAATCCTGCTGGGCTTTTAGCTTTTATGACCATTTGACTATAGTTACCTGATAATATGAATAAGAATAAATTTAACAACTGATTGTACCAGAAGTGTATTTATGCACAAGAGCGCTGCAATTACCAACCTCTGCTCACTACTACTGCACATAAACTTTATATGGCCTGACGTTAGTCATAACGTTGTTATGCAGTTTACCTCAATGGGCTATTTTAAACAGTCAGGGCTTAAATTAATTTGAATCTGAAAGACAAGTGGCAATAATCAGATAAAACGGATAACTTAGCATAACCTTGTTATAAGTCAAAAGGATAACTAATATCAATATAATCAATTAATTTCAAAGGCTTTATTGTGTCATTTTGTTATAAATTTGTTAGTATTGGGACCTAATAACAATCGCTAAAATAACATACAATTTTACATTCCATTTAGAGAATAACATGAAACAACTTTTATACGTTTTACTGGCGTTATCAGCGGTGCTCTTTCCAAGCATGGCTTTTGCTTCTGAGGCAGCGCACCAAAGTATTGATTTAACGAGTCATTGGATTGGCTACACTGCTATAGCAATTTTTGTTCTAGCTTATACACTGGTTATTTTAGAAGAGCAGTTGCACCTAAGAAAATCAAAACCGGTACTGCTTGCTGCTGGCCTTATTTGGATATTAATCGCAGCTTATTATAACTCTCAAGGTATGCCACACGCTGCTGAAGTAGCCATTCGTCATAACTTCTTAGAATATGCCGAGTTATTCTTCTTTTTATTAGTAGCTATGACTTACATTAATGCCATGTTAGAACGTGATGTTTTTAATGCCCTGCGCGACTGGCTAGTACAAAAAGGCTTTAGCTATAAAGCACTATTCTGGCTAACAGGTATTTTAGCTTTCTTTATTTCACCTATTGCAGATAACTTAACCACAGCATTGATTATGTGTGCGGTAGTATTAGCTGTTGGTAAAGATGAACCTAAATTTGTTGCCATGAGCTGTGTCAACATTGTCGTTGGCGCAAATGCTGGTGGCGCATTTAGCCCATTTGGTGACATTACTACTTTAATGGTCTGGCAAAAAGGTATTCTTGAGTTTACTGAATTTTTCGCGTTATTCTTACCATCTGTAGTTAACTTTGTTATTCCTGCCTTTATTATGCAGTTCTTTATACCCACAGGTAAGCCAAATGCTATTTCAGGCGAAATGACGCAGATCAAAAAAGGTGGCTTAACTATAGTCGGCTTGTTTATTTTGACCATAATAACTGCTGTATCTTTCCATAACTTCTTACACTTACCACCGGTATTTGGCATGATGTTAGGTTTAGCTTACTTGAAGTTCTTTGGATACTACATCCGTAAATCAGGTCAAGGTGAAATCGACAAATCAGATGCACCTACCAGCCATCATATTGAAGATGATTTTGATATCTTCGACAAAATTGCCAAAGCCGAATGGGATACACTATTCTTCTTCTACGGCGTTATATTAGCTGTCGGTGGATTAGGTTTTATTGGTTATCTTGGTATGGTTTCAGAGTTTATGTATGGCGAGTTAGGGCCAACAACTGCCAATATTATAGTGGGTGTATTATCTGCCATTGTTGATAACATCCCAGTCATGTTTGCGGTATTAACCATGAATCCTGAGATGTCGGATACCCAATGGTTATTAGTTACTTTAACCGCGGGTGTTGGTGGGAGTTTATTATCTGTTGGCTCTGCTGCAGGTGTTGCTCTAATGGGACAAGCACGTGGCTATTATACTTTCTTCAGTCATTTAAAGTGGATGCCAGTAATTGCTCTGGGCTACGCTGCTAGTATTTATGTGCACTTATTGATTAACTAATAACTGCTTACATAAATAAAGTAAATTTATCCTGAAGAAATAAGCAATCGACAATTTCTTCATGGTACCCTTAAAAAGCTTCTAAATTGTAGAAGCTTTTTTTATTGAATTTTTTAAAGGATATTTTGTGGACTACCTTAGCAACCTTACCACCAACCAAAGGCCATGGTTACTTCTTGCCGTTTCTGCATTAGGCCTTGAATGTACCGCCTTATTTTTTCAATATGCTATGGATTTAAAACCTTGCATCATGTGCGTTTATCAACGCCTAGCTATTCTAGCCATATTAGCTGCAGGCATTATTGGTACAGTGGGTCATCAAAATATATTTGCCAGATCGATGGCTTATTTATCTTTGGGCGTAGGCGCAATCTGGGGACTAATCATTGCGTTAGAACACGTAGAGATGCAAGCGAATAGCGGCTCACTGTTTTTTAGTTGTGAGTTCATCCCTAACTTCCCTGTTTGGGCTCCTTTACATGAATGGATACCCTTTTTGTTTGAAGCGACAGGCGATTGCGGTGAGATAAGTTGGCAGTTTTTAGGCTTCAGTATGCCCCAGTGGATGGTTGTAGTTTATGCACTTTATAGCATAGCCTTCTCTGTAGTGCTTGTTAACCGTCTAGTTTGTGCGAAAAAGCCATAAGCACTCGCAACAAGCAAGCTAACTGAATAATAGGGACAATACCCTCGTATTAAGAGTGTGTTGTCCTTGCCTCTTACCGAGTATGTTAATGACTAAGGATATATACTTGATATGGCAGAAAGACGTTGATGAGATCAATTGAATTGCACTGAATTGAATTTTCAAGTGATGTCTTTTTTTAGTCTGCTGATAAAGCTGTACGAGAAGCATTTAAAGATAATGTTTACTCAGCCAGTATGAGTAATAAAACGCTCAAAATGATGCTCTGAGCATAAGTTTTATGCCGTGATAATCCTCACAATATCTCTAAGTCTGGTTTTCTATTATCAAACTATTAATAATACTGAATTATCGCCTGCCCCTGCTCACTGACCATGTTTCAAAAATAGCTGCACTGACCACCATTAAACCGCCGATCATAGTTAAAATATTAGGACGTTCATGTAAAAGCATAAAGGCGAGTATGCTACCGTATAACGGCTGCAAGCAAGAGATCAAGCCAGCAGTAGTTGCTGACAAATGTCGTAAACTTGAGGCAAATAGAGCGTGCGGAGTGGCCGTAAATACAACACCTACCAATAACAATAGTAACCAATCTCTTTGAGTTACTTGCCCTGGTGGTATCTCAATAAAAAGGCACAGCATCAAACAAGCAACTAAGGTTTGATACAACATGGTATGCGGCCCAGAATAATGGGAAAAGTAATTTTTATGTAAGATATTTCGTAATGCAAAAAATACCGCTGAAAACACTCCAGTAACAATACCTAAGGTAATTTGATTACCAAAATTTATTTCAGGTATTAATAACACAATGCCAATAATAACGACTAAAGCCGTCAGCATATCTTTTGCTTTGGGCGCACTTTTATTAAATAGCGGTTCAATAAAAATGGTAATTACCGGATAGGTAAAAAAGGCAATAATACCGACAGTTACCCCTGCCATTTGCATGGCAGCAAAGTAAGTAACCCAATGTATGCCAACGACAACACCGAGTAATATAGCAATGCCATAATCTTTCTTACTAGCTAAGGTGATTTTTTTCTTTTGCAAGGTTAGCAAGGTAAAAAGTGCTAAAGCTGCTATGCCAGTCCGATAAACCGTTATATCAAGTGCTGGTAGGCCGATAAGTTTAGAAAAAATCGCGGTCCCCCCAAAAAGAAAAACCGCGATATGTAAATAGAGCAAACTTTGTTGCTCTACATTCACCATTGCAGGGCTTTGAGGAGTGATTTTCATTTTAGAAACACAGGACGTTAGTATTGCTTAATCGAGATCATTTAATGGCCAGATGACAATATGATCTTCAAACTTATCAAGACTGACTTCATTATCTTTAACTATTTTTCCTCGTACCGACATTCCCGCTTTATGCATTGCGGATTTTTTACCTTTATGCAGTAAAGGGTGCCATGACGGCATACCGCGTCCTTCTTGCAAACGGCGATAGGTACAACTTGGCGGCATAAAAAATACCGCATCAATATTTTCTTGTGTTAAGCGCACACAATCAGGTACTAACGTGGTGCGCTGATCATATTTAGAGCACTGACAAGATTTATCATTGAGCAGGTGACAAGCAATATTAGAATAAAATATCTGCTCACCTTCTTTAATATGATCGGTCGGCAAAAGTTCCGAATCTTCATCGGTATGCTCGTCATCAATAAATTTATTCAAGCAACATTTAGCACAGCCATCGCATAATGACTCCCATTCTGGGCGAGTCATTTCTGCTAAGGTTTTGGTTTGCCAAAAAGGCTGTTCTGGTGTTTTTTTATCGATCATTTACTACTACTTTTTTACTCATTAACTTTAAAATTGATTTTACGACTTGCTTCACTTGATAGGTGGAAACTTTATCCGGTCAGATAAATGGCCAACCGAACTGACGAAATAATAGGATAAATTCCAGTGCATTAAACTCTTATAGTTGTCATATGCTAGATATACACGACCATTTTCATCATCTGGAAACACTAACGCGGCTTTAATATCAACATTGGGCAAATTAGTACCGTCTGCACGTCTCACGCCAAGTGCTTGCCATTGAGCGAGTGTTCTTTCTGTTTCAGACCAAGCTTTTAGCCAGTTTTTTCGACTACCGGTATTTTTTGGAATAGCTAAGCTATTGTCAAAGCCTTTTGGTAACTTAACTTGGCGACCCCATGTCAACTCATCACTCCAGCCTTCTTTTTGTAAGTAATTTGCCATAGATGAAAAAACATCGGCTTGGTTGTTCCAAATGTCCTTTTTACCATCTCCATCACCATCAACAGCGTAGCCTAAAAAAGACGTTGGCATAAACTGATTTTGTCCCATAGCACCTGCCCATGAACCTTTCATATCTTCAATGCTAATATGACCTTCATCTAGGATGGTAAGCGCAGCCATCAATTGCTTTTTAAAGAAGACTTCACGTCTGCCTTCATAGGCTAAGGTTGATAACGCTGAGATGACATTGTAGCCACCGGTAAACTTACCAAAGTTAGTTTCAAGGCCCCATAAAGCAACAATAAAGCGTGGCTGCACCTGATACTTTTCACCTACTTTATTTAATAGCACCTGGTGTTCTTTGTATAAAGCTCGAGCTTTCTCTACCTTCCACTTTGGCACACGTTTTGGTAGATAGGTATCTAGTGTTTCAATATTTTCAGGTTGGCTTCTATCCGCTTTAACCGCGCGTTTATGAAACTCTACTTTAGCAAAACTTTCATCAATGAGTGTTTGGCTAAATCCTTGCGCTAATGCATCAGCTTTAAGGGTTATCACATACTCAGCAAAACCTGCTTCTGTTAACTCAGCTTTAGCCGCCATTGATTGGTTGATCATAGCGAGTATTATGACCGCTGATAAGCCAAGTGCTTTTAATAGAAACTTCATTACAGCTCTCCCTGCTCTTTTTTAGCTTCCATCTCCGCTTTATGTGTTTTTAATAAGTCTTCTTGAGGTGGTGGTAACTGTAGATAAAAACCTGCTTCATCTAGGTTTGCTTTCACTTTTTCTAAATCAGCCATTGCTAACTTATTTTTGGTCGCTAGGTTAACGAGAGTAACTAACTGTGGCGTACCAAAAGTCTTCATCAAGCCATCGGGAACGGATGAGAAGTCATCGCGGGTCTTAACAAAAATGTAAGTTTGGGCTTTTCGGGCACTTTTATAAATAGCACATAGCATAATGGAGACCTATAGATTACTGAGAAAGTTGTATTGATGATTAAATATATCATGAGCCAAGGGTGAACCCCATAGTCACTCGATGAAATAATGTTAACAAAGATGTAAATTTAGAAGGTTTTTTTAATAAAAAACTAAGCTTATTAACCCTTTACTTATAACCTTGCTTGGCAAATGTTATTAGGTCTTCACCAAATAATTCATCACGCCAACTTGATAATAACTCAACTTTATTGGTACTACTGCCTTTACCATTAAGGTCAAATTGCCAAGTTAAAAACTGATTTATTTGCTTTTTTGAAGCAATATTTTCGATGGCTAAGCCATTACGTTCACTTACCTGTACTAAGAAAACTTTTACTTTTTTAAAGATTTGTTTGTAAGCTGGATAATCATCAAGGCGATTAATTTTTTCAGGGTAGTCACTTGCTTCAGCATTATCAGCTTTGGCCAATACCGCCAGCATAGCTTTACCTTTGTGGCGAATATCAAGTGCCTCTGCCCCTTCAAGATTTAACATAGCGCTAAGACTTGTAGGATTACTTTGCGCTAATGCCATTAAAGTATGATCTTTAGCTATAAAACCAATAGGCAAGTCACGTTTCTGTGCTTGTTGAAAACGCCAAGTTGCTAGGTGCTTTAACAAATTTAATTGCTTAGGGCTTAAACGCCAACTCATTTTAATATTTAGATACATTTTACTTTCATCCACTGGCGTGAACTTTTTATCAATCATATTTTGTGTTTCTAGTCTTGCATAGTCTAAGAAACCCGCCTGAGTTAACTCGGCTAATAATTTTGGGTAAAGATAAAACAAGTGATCAACATCGGCGCTGGCATAGGCCAATTGTTTTTCCGTTAAAGGCCTTTTAGTCCAGTCAGTACGTGACTCGGACTTGTCTAACTCAATATCGGTATAGTGCTTTACCATGGCAGCATAGCCCAAAGATAAGCCATGGCCAAGAAATGACATCATGATTTGACTATCAATTAAATTAACCGGTTGGCAATTTCCTGCCGTCAAGAAGACCTCTAAATCTTCTGAACAGGCATGCAACACTTTGGTGATATTGGCATTAGTGAGTAATTGCCAAAAAGGAGATAAATCCTCAATGGCAAGGGGGTCAATAAGTGCAAGTTGCTCGCCATCACAAACCTGAAGTAAACCAAGTTTTGCATATAGCGTACGGGTACGAACAAACTCTGTATCTATGGCTAACACTTTAGCCTTAGCGAGTTGCTCACATAAATTGTTTAAGCTGACTTGGTCTTCAATTAATTGATAGTGCATAATTATTACTTCTACTACGGCTACTTGTGACGACGACGAGTGCTTTGCTGATGGCGTTGCTGATGCTTTTTAACCGAGCGACGAATTCGACGACTCTTAGCATTATCCATGGTTTTTTCATCGACTTTAACTTTACTTTCCACTTCAGGGGTCAAGCTAACTAATTTACGATAATAGTTAACTTCTTTTAACGCTAACTCTCGCCATCCGCCAAGCGGTAATTGGCGCTGCATTTCCATATCACCGTAGCGTACTCGGATCAGACGGCTTACCTGCACTTCTTGGCTTTCCCATAAACGACGTACTTCTCGGTTACGCCCTTCTGATAACACCACATGGAACCAATGATTTCGGCCTTCACCACCGCGGTAAGTGATTTTTTGAAAGCGTGCTGGACCATCTTCTAACTCAACGCCAGCACGTAATCTTTGTAACATCGCTTCATTGATTTCACCAAAAACACGCACAGCGTATTCACGCTCTATTTTTTGTGAGGGGTGCATTAATCGGTTGGCTAATTCACCATCAGTGGTAAATAACAACATGCCTGAGGTGTTAATATCTAAACGGCCAACAGCAACCCAACGGCCAGCGTCAAGTTTAGGAAGACGATCAAATACGGTAGGACGGCCCTCGGGGTCTTTACGAGTACACATCTCCCCTTCTGGCTTATTATAAATAAGTATGCGACAGATATCTTCATCTGGGGCAGTGAGTTTAACGTGATGGCCATCCAGTCGAATTTGTTCCGTACCGATAATTCTATCACCTAAAAAGGCAACTTTACCGTCAATGCTGACCCGACCTTCACTGATCATGGTTTCCATTTCACGGCGAGAGCCTTTACCTGCTCGTGCTAGTACTTTTTGCACTTTTTCTGAATCTTTATGAGTCGCTGTTTGAAAGTGTACTTTCTCTACCTTTTCAGGCTCTTTCTTAGCTTTACCTTTTTTGGCCACGCCTTTTTTAACCGCACCTGATTTTGGTAGGCCTTTTTTAACTGCACCTTTTTTCTCGGTGCCGCGAGTGCCATATTTTTTATCAATTGCTGCGTCTTTACGTGCTTTTTTCTTATCAACCGTCATTATTTTTACTCTGTTACGTCAGTAGCAGCTCCCTGGAAGCTTACTTCTGGCTCATTGTTCAGGTTCAATACCCATTAAACTGCAATATTCATTGGCACGTTAAATTTGGGCTATTGAAATGGAGAAGGGTCGCCCTCTCCTACGCGTATTATCTCAATACTGTCATTAGAAAAATCAATTACTGTGGTTGGGTGCTCCCCTAAATGACCACCGTTAACGATAAGGTCAACTTGATGTTCTAATAAATCTCGAATGTGTTCAGGATCATACTCAGCCATTTCTTGGCCAGGCATAATCAAACTGGTGGACATTATAGGCTCTGCAAGTTCAGTCAACAAGGCTTGTGCGATAGTATTATCCGGGACTCTGATGCCTATTGTTTTCTTTTTAGGGTTTAACAATCGCTTAGGGACTTCTTTACTGCCTTTAAAAATAAAAGTGTATGGACCTGGGGTGTTATTTTTTAGCAACCTAAAGGCGCTATTATCTACTCGGGTGTATTCTGATAGTTGTGATAAATCTTGGCACACTAAAGTAAAGTTATGATTTTTATCTATATCTCGAATTTGACAGATACGCTCTAAGGCTTTTTTATCACCTAAATGACAACCTAAGGCATAACCTGAGTCGGTAGGATAAACAATGACGCCGCCTTGTTTGATAATTTCTGCCGCTTGTTTCATTAAGCGACCCTGAGGGTTATCTGGGTGTACATAAAAAAACTGACTCATGGGAAATCCCTATACTTTTAATAATTTGTTTTTGATTTATTATCTAATGCTAAGTGTTTAGTGCTTGCTGCCTGTGCTAATTGTAAGCCGAAACCTTGCGTGGTATCTGGCTTGAATATTTACTTTGCCTACGAGTACTAACGTTCTTTATTGCTACTTTTACTTTTATTGCCATTGTGCCCAAACAGGCTTGGCGCCAACAGGCATAGTCAGATTCCGGCCTAAATCGCTCCACTTGTTGGGGTAGTGGAAATCGGATCCCATCGAGGCATATAAGTTATACTCTTGACAATAAGCCAGCATTTTTCGCCTTTGCTCTGGATTCATCTGTGGCAAGACCACTTCTAAGCCATCACCAGCAACTTCACTAAAGTGAACAATTAAACGCCGTAGCCATTTAGCAGTAAGGTCATATCGAATAGGATGAGCCATCACGGCACTGCCACCTGCATGATGTATTGCTTGCACCGCTTCTTCAATGCTACACCAATTAGGTTTTACATAAGCACGTTGCCCTTTTGAGCCTTTCTTGCCGATGTATTTATCAAACGCTTGTTGCATGGTATTAACATGCCCCTGCTGATGAAGTACTTTAGCAAAGTGCGCCCGTGTTATAGAGCCCTCACCTGCCATCTCTTTGGCATCTGCATAAACATCTGGAAAGCCACATTTAGCCAATTTCTCACCCATTGATAAGGCACGCTGCTCTCTTGCTTGCTGCTGCTTCTCGATGAGTGTTTTTAGTGCGTCATTGTTTGTATCAATATTTAAACCAACAATATGGATTTCAAATCCCTGCCATGCTGTAGATATTTCAATGCCATTAATCAATTTAAGTGAAATATTTTGCTCTTCAATATGCTTTTGAGCTATATCAAGACCAGCGACAGTGTCATGGTCTGTGATAGCTAAAACATCAATTTGAAAGTTAACCGCTCTATCTATCAAGGTTTGCGGTGATAAGGTACCATCAGAGCAATTAGTATGGCTATGTAAGTCGATACGTTTATGAGCAAAACCTTCGGTTTCTACTATCTGATGAGGGAAATCAGTGGTTGACAGTAACGCCATAATAAGGTCTTCTATAAGGGTAATCTTAGTATTAAGATAAGTTTACTGATAAGCAGTAAACAATGATACTTTTTCCTTTCTTAATAAAAAATTAAATAAGCTTAAAGTAGATAAGATACGGCAAGTAAAGGTACTTATAAGATGAACACAGCAAAATCTAACTTTTCATTAATTTGGTGGTGGCATAACTCGACATAATTGGGTTGTGATAATTGCGTGTATCTTAAAAAAGATTAAACAAATTTCAAAAAAACCCGCTTTTATTAGCGGGTTTTTACGTTAAAACGTTCGAGATTTACTGTATAAAATAAAGTTAACAAAGGATTTTAAAATGAATAGAACAAAAACATGGTTTATTTGGTGGCTGTTGCCCATTTACGCAGGTTGACAATTTTTCTTTAAATAAACCCTATAGAAGTATTCAATATGACTAAAATTTTACCCCATAATATAAAAGGTGAAGTGATCACCTTACAAGATAGTAGCCACTATCAAAATGATCCGTTAAGTGTTTACCAATTATTATGTCACCAACAACAGCATAATATCTTATTAGAATCTGCCGAGATTGATAAAAAGCACTTATTAAAAAGCTTACTCTTAACTGATGCCGCTGTAAAAATTGTCTGTAATGGCAACGTCGTCACTTTTTCAGCATTATCTTTAAATGGTGCAGCAGCTATTAACTTCGCTGCGGCTCAATTAAAAGAGCACGCCCAAATAAGCTTCACTGAAGATGGCAAATCATTTCAAGCAACATTTCGTGACGTTGCTAGCGACCTTGATGAAAAGTCTCGTTTAAGCGCAATAAACTCCTTGCACAGTTTACGAATATTCAATCAACTCACCGATGATAACAGTCACCCCTTTGCCGTATTTCTTGGTGGAGTTTTTGCTTTTGACCTAATGGCAATAGCTGAAGAGTTACCCGAGGTTGCTAATGGTGATAATACTTGCCCAGATTTTGTTTATTACTTAGCCGAAACCTTAGTTATCATTGACCATGAATTACAGAGCACTGAAATTATAGGTAATATTTTTACTTATGACGATTCTGAACAAACTAAACAAAGTCAATTGGCAATATCTAACCGTGTAGCTCAGATCAAAGAAGTACTGTCGACTCCAGTAGATGCCAAACAAGTTTCACAATTCAGTCCGTCCTTTAATGACATTAATGACAAACAAATATTTAATGAAGATCTGCAAGTCGACATTAGTGACGAACGCTATTGTCAGATAGTTGAACAATTAAAAGAAAACATCAGAGCGGGTGATATTTTTCAAGTGGTACCTTCACGTACTTTTACCCTACCTTGTTTTGATGCCCTTGCTGCATATAAAGCACTAAAATTAAGTAACCCAAGTCCCTATATGTTTTATTTAAAAGATAGTGACTTTTGTATTTTTGGGGCTTCGCCAGAATCTGCATTAAAGTATCAAGCCAGCAATCGTCATGTTGAGATTTATCCGATAGCAGGAACTCGCCCGCGCGGTTTTGATAAACACGGCAACATTTCCTTAGACTTAGACAGCCGTATTGAGCTAGAGCTCAGGCAAGATAAAAAAGAGTCGGCAGAACATATTATGCTGGTTGATTTAGCGCGTAATGATATTGCCAGAGTTTCGCAACCGGGTAGCCGTTACGTTGCCGAGTTACTGAAAGTTGATCGCTACTCCCATGTAATGCACCTAGTTTCCCGAGTATGCGGTACTTTACAAACCGACTTAGATGCTTTGCACGCCTATCAGGCTTGTATGAATATGGGCACACTTTCAGGCGCACCCAAAGTAAAAGCTACTTCACTTATTCGAGAAGTAGAAGGTAAAAGGCGTGGCAGTTATGGCGGCGCGGTTGGTTACCTAACTGGCACAGGTGAAATGGATACTTGTATTGTTATACGCTCGGCCTTTGTAAAAGATAATATTGCCCAAGTACAAGCTGGCGCTGGTGTTGTTTATGACTCAGACCCGATAAGCGAAGCCAATGAAACCAAGCAAAAAGCTCAAGCGGTTCTTAATGCGATTGAAAAGAGCAATGCCTTTTTCACTGTAAATACTAATGGCAACACTAAAACTAAGGCTTCGGCGAAGGAGCAAGCACATGACTAAATTATTTATGCTCGATAACTTAGACTCTTTTACCTATAACTTGGTTGATGAATTTCAATGTTTAGGTTTTGAGCCGAGTGTCTATCGAAATACCCTCAGTGCTGATTTTATTTTTGAAAAAATGCTTGAACACACCCAGAAAACTGCAGAGCCGGTATTATTGGTGTTATCTCCAGGTCCTGGCGAGCCACAAAAGGCAGGCTGTTTGATGGCACTTATTAAAAAGTGTGCTGGCCGTATTCCAATGATGGGAATTTGTTTGGGTCATCAGGCGCTAATAGAACACTATGGCGGCCGTGTCGACCGAGCCGAAGAAATTGTCCACGGGAAAGCATCCAATATTACCCATAGTGCTAGTGGCCCTTTTCAGGGTATTAAAAATCCTTTACCCGTTGCGCGTTATCACTCATTGATAGGTAAAGATATTCCACAATCGTTAGATGTTATCGCTGAATATAACGGTATGTGCATGGCCATAAGCCGTGAAGAAGATGCTGTTTTAGCGTTTCAATTTCATCCAGAATCAATATTAACGACATTTGGTGCCACCTTGTTAGCGCAGAGTATTCAATATTTACTTAACTTAGCGCCATCACTCAATAACAAAGTTACTGGAGCATAAAATGACTAATTCACAAAATACTGGTTCCAAAGGTACTGACACAACAGATATCAACTCGTCAAATATCAGCACACCTGACATCAACAAAGTTTTACCGATATTAGTCGATGGCAATGACTTAAACCAAACACAAAGTCATGATTTTTTTCAGCAAGTATTGCAAGGTAATGTAGAGCCCACTTTTATGGCAAGTGTCTTAACGGCGCTGAAAATAAAAGGTGAAACACCTGAAGAAATAGCTGGAGCTGCAATCGCTATTCGCGCTGCTGCCACTTCATTTCCTAAGCGAGACAGTGAAGAAAGTAATGTCGCCGACTGCGTTGGCACTGGCGGCGATGGTGCTAATACTATTAACATTTCTACCACGGCGGCGATTTTAGCTGCGGCTTGCGGTTTAAAAATGGCTAAGCATGGTAACCGAAGTGTTTCCAGCATGTCTGGCTCTGCTGATTTACTCGAAGCATTTGGCGTAAATTTGGCCATGTCGCCTGAAACAGCAAATCATTGTTTAGCACAAACAAACCTATGTTTTTTGTACGCACCTGCCTATCACTCTGGTTTCAAGCATGCAGGCCCCGTGAGAAAATCTATGGGTATTCGCACTATATTTAATATCTTAGGACCGCTAGTCAATCCCGCTCATCCAAACATTATGTTACTTGGCGTTTATACCCCCGAGTTATTAATGCCCATGGCACAAGCGCTACAACTTACCGGTGTGCAACGTGCTTTTGTTGTACATGGTAGTGGACTAGATGAAATTGCTTTGCATGGGAATACTCAAGTTATTGAAATTACCCAGGGTGAATTGATTGAACGTACTTTTACGCCGCAAGACTTTGGTTTAAACAATTACGCCCTTGCAGAGATTGAAGGTGGTACTCCACAAGAAAATGCCGATATCATTAAAGCTATTTTATCGGGTCAAGGACAGGATGCCCACAATGCCGCGGTAATCATAAACTGTGCAGCTTTATTGTTTTTACATAATAAAGCTGACTCACTCAAGGAAGCTGCGCAACTTGCCGGTGAAGTACTTGCATCAGGTAAAGGCTTAGCAACCTTATCAAGCTTGGTTAAGTTGTCTAATCGTGAGCCTAATCAAGAACCTAACAAAAAGTCGAATCAAGAAATATCATCCAACGCCACTGACCAAAAGGCTGAAAAATAGCATGACTACTAGTATTAATATTTCAGCAGAGAAAAATATCTTAGAACAAATCGTTGATGATAAACGTATTGAAATTTCGGCCCTAAAGATAAGTAAGCCTTTAGCCAGTTTTATTGATGAATTGGTGCCTACGACCAAAGATATGTACGCGGCATTAACAAGAACTGAGGATAAACCCCATGCGGGCTTTATCCTTGAGTGCAAAAAAGCCTCACCGTCTAAAGGACTTATCCGTCCAGACTTTGATGTAAAAGCCATTTGCCAAATTTATGATAAATATGCAGCAGCAATATCAGTATTAACCGATGAG
>NZ_JABSOV010000041.1 GCF_013215345.1 Colwellia sp.
CTGAGTCTTGCGCCAATTGCTGTGAATATGGCTATGGGCAAAACGGGTGACGGTGCTGCGGAACTTTTCCCTTATGTGGACTCTTTAATCGTTTCAATGTCAGCTTTACTTACTACGGTATTAGTTGCGACCTTAGGTAAGGGGATTTTTCGCTTAATTCCAATTATGGCCGGTGTAATTGTCGGTTATATGATGGCATCAGTTATGGGCATGGTGAGTACTGAAGCTGTTGCTAATAGTGAATGGTTTGCCATTCCTAACTTTATAACCCCTGAGTTTAATCTAGCGGCGATTCTATTTATGCTACCGATTGCCATTGCTCCTGCAATTGAACATGTCGGTGATATTTTAGCGATAGGTAGTGTTACCGGTAAAGATTACACTAAAAGTCCAGGCTTACACCGAACACTATTAGGTGATGGTTTAGCCACTTCTTTATCTTCGCTATTTGGTGGACCACCCAATACTACCTATTCAGAAGTTACCGGGGCAGTAATGCTCACTAAGATGTTCAACCCTCTCATTATGCTTTGGGCTGCCGCTTTCGCTATTGGCTTAGCATTTGTTGCCAAGTTTGGCATTGCCCTGCAAACTATTCCTGCGCCAGTTATGGGCGGTATACTGATTTTGCTTTTTGGTTCAATAGCGGGAGTAGGTATGAACATTATTGTCAAAGCTCAAGTCGACCTTGCTGATCAGCGTAATCTGGTAATTGTTTCAACTACCCTAGTCTTTGGTATCGGTGGTATGACTATTGGAAATGCTGATTTTAGCCTAACCGGCATTAGCTTATGTGGTTTAGTGGCAATCGGATTAAATGCTTTTTTGCCAAAAAATCAGCTTGAATAAAAGCAAAGCGAAGAGGGGTAACTAAGCATACCTTGCTTATAAACCTCAAAGTGGCTTTGTTATATTTCACATAGTGAAATTGTATTTCATTAGATTTATTTATTGGGCTGCTGATTATTGGTGTACCATTGTGCTATCTAAAGTTGTAAGTCTGAAATAGAGAGCATTGTTATGAAATTAGAAGTTTATCTTTCCGGTGAAATTCATACCGATTGGCGCGATAAAATTATTCAAGGTTGCCAAGAAAGTGATTTAGATATCAGTTTTACTTCTGCGGTCACCCATCATGAAACTAGTGACGGTGCTGGTGATCACCTTGGTGCTGAAGAGCAACAGTTTTGGCGCGATCATAAATCAGCTAAAGTGAATGCTATGAAAACCAAAACTTTGATTGAGCGATGTGATATTGCGGTTATTCGTTTTGGTGATAAGTACAAGCAATGGAATGCTGCTTTTGATGCTGGTTATTGTGCTGCACTGAATAAGCCTTATATTACTTTACATAGTGAAGATATTATTCACCCGTTAAAAGAAGTTGATGCCACGGCTCAAGCTTGGGCGACCAGCGTTGAACAAGTGATAGCCACGTTAAAGTACATTAGTAGCAAGTAGCAAGTAGCAAAAATATTAGCCACTATTGCATTAGTGGCTAATAAATTTAGATAGCTGTACTCCAGCCAAATCCCATCGATTTTCCTGCGACGCATTGCGCTTTTAAAGTAGCGAACAAGACCAAAAAATATTCATGACACTCCCTTTTAAGCATTTTTATAAAAGTTTTTTGCGTAGCTATGGCCAAGTTATGTTACAAGGCAATGCTATTACTGGCTTGTTATTCCTGCTCGGAATTGCTTTAAACTCTCCTACTATGTTGTTGGGCAGCACCTTGGCAATAATATCAGCTTGCGCTGTAGCCAGATTATGTCGATATGATGTCAATGCTGTGCGACAAGGCCTATATGGTTTTAATGCGGCACTTGTGGGTGTAGCAGTCTTTCATTTTCTCCCGGTTAGTTTTATCTCTCTATTTGTTGTTATTGTTGGCGGGACTTTTTCAACGGCGCTAATGCACTTTATGATGAGCAGAATGACAAGTATTCCTGCTTTTACCACGCCTTTTATTCTATCTACTTGGT
The DNA here is from genome assembly GCF_013215345.1 of Colwellia sp. GTDB lineage: Bacteria > Pseudomonadota > Gammaproteobacteria > Enterobacterales > Alteromonadaceae > Colwellia. The sequence continues at coordinate 1,986 of NZ_JABSOV010000041.1, forward strand.
TGATACTGTTATTCATTAATTATGCTGAATTGAACAGTGTAGTTAGTAGTACTCTTGATATGGGTGATGACGTAGGCATGAATGCCGCGACAGTTGCTAGCTATTTTCAGGCGAGTATGCGTGGTGTCGGTCAAGTAATGCTGCAAGAATACTGGCTCTCAGGTGTATTTTTTCTCTGTGCATTATTCGTTAACTCTCGAAAGTCGGCCGCTTGGGCGTTTATTGGTTCGGCAGCAGGTATGTTGATTGCTATTGGCTTTAGCTTTCCTCAAGAGAAAGTCATGATGGGACTGTATGGTTTTAATAGTTGTCTAGTCGCTATCGCACTGGTCGGTCGCTATCCAAATAAGCAGTGGTTGATCTTTTTTGCTATTGTATTTGCTGTTTTACTTACTCGGGGATTCGAGTTGGCAAACATACCAGCACTAACCGCGCCTTTTGTTATAACCACTTTACTGGTCATAGCCTTAGTAAAAATACAAACTAGTTATGTTAATAAAAGCAATGCCAAACCAGCTTAAGCTAAGTCTTTGCCATACCGAGAAACATTACTCACTACTCACTACCATGTTTAACGCCAGCCGATGCTAGCTTTAAGGTAATTCCGTCGAGCTTGCTAGATCTTTTACATCATTAGCTGTCAATAGAGCAAAAAACGACATAAAACAGGGATTAGCACACTTCAAAACGATACCTTGATTCAGTATGCTCTAGCCATGCATTATTAAAGGTTTCAAATCAATTATATTTTCGAACAGCATTCGCCAGTCGATGAACGTTTTTTTCGCTGCCGTAATCTTTTTACCAAGCTCAATGATATTCTCTAAAGCCAGTGCTAACGAGATTGGCGTTTATTACCTTATCTCTGCCGATAATAGCAATGGCCAAGGCGCTAGTGCTTCAGAAGCTCAATTAAAAAGTGGTATTGAACAGCTTAATAGTGATTTTTCATCACTAAATATTAGTTTTTTTTTACTCGATAAAATCTATTTAACCAATGATGATGTTGCTGGCATACACGAGGGTAAATGGGATACTGATAATGAAGAGCAAGTTCGGCCCTTTACACATTATGGTGCTTTGAATATTGTTGTAGCAGATCTTGATGGTAAAAATGGCCATGCTTACTGGAGTTACGAAGCGACCGACTTGATTGAAGTGGAACCAGAAGACTTAGCGACGTCGACCATCTCCCATGAATTTGGCCATAACTTAGGTTTGCTGCATACTTACCAAAGCATTGATGATGGCCCGATAACATTATTCGAAGGAACCGACGGCTGGCAATATGGCGATAAAGTTATTGATACTGCGGTAGATCCCGGTGAGCGAGATTATTATAACGATTGCTCATATTCAGCCAGCGCTATCGACGAAGCGGGTAACACCTATCACCCTGATGGTTTCAATATCATGGGTAAGGGGCAAAATACCTGCCGTAACCGCTTTAGCCCTGAACAAATCAAACGCATGAACAGGGTATACTCAGTGATAAATTCCATCTGTTAAATAGCTTTGGAAGTGCAGCAAACCCGACTTGTCTTAATACTGTTATTCACACCGAGCAAAATTTACAAGAAGGCTTTAACTACAACGAAGAGGTACTAAGTAATAGTTGGCGACAGGATAGCTACCTTGATGACTTTAACTGGAAATATTATAACTACCCAGTACCTCAAATACGGGGGCTAGCGATCCTCAAGAAGGGCATACTTTCCTACATATTGATGCTTCCCATGAATTACTCTCAGCCAATGATAGTATCAATCTCATTAGTCCATGTTTTACTTTTGCAGCAACCTTTACGGCAGCCACAACAGCAGACTTTACCGCTGAGCTAAGCTTTTATTATTCTATGTATGGTGCTGATATGGGATCGTTAAAGGTAGGTGTTACTCAAGATAATGCCGTCAGTTGGCAAAATATTTGGCACAAATCTGGTCAGCAACATACAAGTGCTAGTAGTTGGTCACTTGCAACTATTTCACTTACGCAATATAGCGCTGCGCTGTTTCAATTACGCTTTTCAGGGCAGGTTATAGGCGGTAATAAAGGTGATATCTCATTAGACAATATCAGTGTTACCACGACTAATTCGCCGGCTGTTGAGGAACTTGATCAGCAAGTTGATGACATTAGTTTTACTGAGCAAGATGCGGTTGAATTATCGGTATTGGTTTATTCGCAAGAATTTGTTATCTCTGGTATGAATACTGAAATAGAGTTGAGTATAGAAAATGGTGAATCTGCTTTTTCTTGCCAATCGGATAACTATATAAACGAGACGATTAAAGTAAAGGAGGGCGATAGCTTATGTGTACGTCACATCAGAGCCCGTTATTACACCCGAAGCTAACTATTGCACTTGTGCCTGGATAAGAGGGGATTAATACCGTAGAAGAGCAGCAAGCGAGTGCTGGCTCTATGATGTGGTTATTGTTATTTGGCTTAGTCTTGCGGGGAGAAGTACTAGAACCGTACTGCGGGAAAGATAGCCGCGCGATTACTGTGGTAAGTAAAGTCAGCTAAATCCGCAATACAGCTTAGTTAAGCTAGCTAGAATCAGCTTAACTAAATAAAATTAAGCTGAGCTAATTTAAGCAAAGTTAAGGGGATTTAAGTTAAGTTCAGTTGCAAGTTATCAATCAAACGCGCTTTACCGCAATGTGCTGCCGCTAAAATCACTAACTCAGTGTCATCTTCACTGGCTGGTTGCAACGTTTGTGCATGGCAAATGTGTAAATAGTCAGTATGTAAACCTGCGTGATTTATTGCCTTTGCAGCTTGTTTTGCTAAGCCGATAAAATCGATACTTTCTTGCTGAGCAAAGCCTGAACTAATTTGTTTGGCTAACCATGTTAAATTTTTCTGTAGGGCCGGCGCAATTGCTATTTCTTCTGGCGTTAAATAACCATTACGAGAACTTAAAGCTAAGCCACTTTCTTCTCTGCTAGTTTTTACAGGTACTATGGTGATTGGCATCGACAAGTCTTCAACCATGGTTTGAATCACTTGAACTTGCTGGTAATCTTTTAAACCAAAACAAGCGACATCAGGCTGGACTAAATTAAATAATTTACATACTACCGTGGCAACACCGCGAAAATGGCCAGGACGACTTTCTCCACAATATCCTTCCGAAACATTAGGTACTTCAACAAAGCTTTGTTTGGACAGTCCTTTGGGGTAAATGATGTCAGGTGTAGGTGTAAATAATAAATCGGTACCTGCGTCAGTTAATTTTTGTTGATCATCATCCATAGTGCGCGGGTAACTAGCAATATCTTCATTGGCGCCAAACTGCATTGGGTTGACAAAAATACTGGCGACAATTTTATCAGCATGTTTATGGGCTTCAGCCACTAACGAAATATGACCCGCATGCAAGTTACCCATAGTAGGGACAAAAGCTATGGTTAAACCTTGTTGACGCCATGCTTTTACTTGCGCACGTAATTCACTTATTTGACTGACTGTTATCATAAATTTATCTTGTCGTTATTTATTAATAGTTATTTATTATTAGTAGTTTATTGCTAGAACTTAATTGCTAAGTGTTACTTAAAAATATGCTCATCACCAGGGAAGTTACCTTGACTCACTTCACTGATATAAAGCTCTACCGCTTGTTTAATGTCACCGGTATCTTTTAAGAAGTTACGTGAAAACTTCGGCATATAATTACAGGCAATGCCTAAGGCATCGTGCATTACTAAAATTTGTCCATCAGTATCTTTACCTGCGCCTATACCAATCGTTGGGATAGTAAGCGCTTTAGTGATGGCTTCACCTAAGCTTGCTGGAATACATTCAAGCACTAACAATTGCGCGCCAGCGCCTTCTAGTGCTTTGGCATCGGCAATCATTTGCTCTGCTTTATCATTTTCACGGCCTTGAACTTTAAAGCCGCCAAAAATATTAACAGATTGTGGTGTTAAACCTAAATGAGCGCAAACAGGAATACCGCGCTCAACTAAAGCTGAAATAGTGTCATTAAGCCAAGCGCCACCTTCCATCTTAACCATGCTAGCACCGGCTTGCATTAATACTGCAGCATTGGTTAGTGCTTGCTCTTGCGTGGCATAACTCATAAAAGGCATATCGGCAATAACAAGGGTCTCTTCAATCCCACGTTTTACACAACGGGTATGATAGGCCATGTCTTCAATGGAGACAGGTAGTGTGCTGTCTTCCCCTTGTAAAACCATGCCAAGCGAGTCACCAATTAAAATGGCGTGTATGCCTGCTTGATCAAATAGTTTGGCAAAACTGGCATCATAGGCGGTGATTGTTGAGATCTTTTCGCCTTGTTGTTTCATTTTTAGCAAGCTTGCGGTGGATATTTTAGCCATGATATTTCCGAATTTGTTAATTAGCTTATTAAGCTGTTTGCTATAAGCGGTTAGTTCTAATTATTATAGTGCTAAGGATTGTATTGCTAATATCTAAGATTCCACTATTTTTTATTTAAATAGTTATTATTGCAATATTATAATTTTACCATGCCATTGCTATTGATCTCATTGGCAATAGTGTTGACTGAGGTGCCGTCTGGTAAATACAAATTAGTCGCAATCTCTGCAAGCGGTAACAAGACAAATTCACGTAGCTTCATACCGTAGTGAGGCACAGTTAAACGGGCATTGTCGATAGATTCATTACCATATAATAAAATATCACAATCGAGAATGCGTGCGCCCCAGCGATTATCTTTTCGCACTCGACCGGCAGCATTCTCTATTGCTTGTAAGGCGTCTAACAATGCCAGTGCTGATAAGCTAGTTTCTATGGAAATTACTGCGTTGATATAGTCATCTTGATCTTGAGGACCCATAGGTTTACTCAAATACAGTGAAGATAATGCACAGACTCTACTGTTTTCAATATTGGCTATTGCTTTAGCTGCATTGCTTACCTGTAGCCTTGGCTTTGATAAATTGCTACCTAGTCCTACATAAACAATAGTGGTGGTTGGCATCAGCTTGTTATCACTATTCAGTCGGTTTGCTGTTGGGCTTACGGCGTCTTCTTGGCGCTTTACGTTTAGTGCCTTGAGGTGATTGAACACCTCTAATCATCTGAATACGGGCGTCATTTGTCACTTCTTGAAAGTCTGTCCACCACTGTGCTAATTCATTAAGTTCAGTTGTTCCTTCAATTTGTGCGCGTAATAGCAAGAAGTCGTAACCGGCTCTAAATTTAAGGTGTTCGAATGTCTTAAAAGCTCGTTTACCTTCGCGGCGAGCTAATTTCTCTTGCAGAATCCAAATATCCTTAATGACCGCTTGAAAGCGCTTAGGAATGGCAATACTGCGTTGCTGCTCTGGCATTATTTCATTCAAGGCGGCAAAGAATACATCTTGCGGAGTAAGTTGCGTGGTTACTTTAATTCGTTGAATATGCTTTTGTAATGGGTACCAAAGCAAGGCAGCAAATAAAAATGCTGGTGTTACCCGTTGCTCGTTATTGATGCGTTTGTCGGTATTTTCCATCGCCAATTTAATGAAGGCGAGCAAAAACTCTTGTTCTTCTGGTGCTTGGTTAAGTGCTTGCTCAACGGCGGGAAAGAAATAACCAAATAAGTTATAACTACGCAATTGCTCAAAGTTAGCCACTGCTTTACCGGCAATAAACATTTTCAAGAATTCTTCAAATAAACGAGCGGCGGGAATATTGGCCATTAACGAAGAAAGCTCTTTAATCGGTGCTTTAGTCTCATCACATATTTGCATATCGAGCTTAGTGGCAAAGCGGATCGCACGTAACATACGTACCGGGTCTTCACGGTAACGAGTTTCAGGATCGCCAATTAAACGGATAACTTTATCTTTTACATCTTGCACGCCATTGGCAAAATCATACACTTTGAAATCTTTGGTCGAGTAATAAAGCGCATTGATGGTAAAATCTCTACGCTCAGCATCTTCTTCAATGCTACCGTAGATGTTGTCACGCAATAACATGCCATCTTCACTTTGCTTAGAGGTTTTCTTGCAACTTTTATCTTGTTCAGAAGCATTATCATGGTGGCCCCTAAAAGTGGCAACCTCAATGATTTCTCGCCCAAAAACAATATGGGCTAAACGAAAACGTCGACCAATTAAACGACAGTTTCTGAATAATTCTTTAATTTCATCAGGTGTTGCGTTAGTGGCAATATCAAAATCTTTAGGTTCTAAGCCTAATAAAATATCACGAACACCACCACCAACAAGATAAGCATCAAAGCCACTTTTATTTAAGCGGTATAAAACTTTCAGTGCACTTGGGCTTAATAATTGACGGGAAACAGGGTGCTGATCTCGGGAAAAAACCAAGGGATTATCAAAAGATGCAGTAGCAATATTAGTTTTGTTACTGGCGCTTTTTTTTGCGTTCTTTTTAGGGGTCGTTTTTGCGATAGTTTTACTCGTTTTTCTAGAGAAAACTCTTTTGCATAAATTTATAACGCTTTTGATAGTCACAGGCCTTTAAGACAGACATAAAATAGTGGCGCAATGATATAACAGTGCAGGGCAAAAGAGAATAACAGAGAGAGTAAATAGCATGAAAAAGCAGCTAAAGTGTGGCAGAGAGAGAAACACGACTATGACAGCACGCTTTTCTTTCTCTAATCTAATCTAAAGTTGGATAATGACTGAGGTATTAGCGTTCAGTCATTATCCAACTTGGTATCGCTACCAAGGTAATGTTTCACCATTAGAGTGCTTAAATACGCCTGAATCGGCCATGGTTAAGTTGTCCATTAAAGTGATTAATCGCTCTGCTGCGACATCGGCGCTGATATCACCATTGTTTAAAACGCCATCGCTATTGACCATCTCAGTTTGCACGTAACCTGGGTGATAAATACCAACAGCGATATTTTCTGCACTAAGGTCTCTTGCTAATGAAACTGCGGCAATATTTAGTGCTGCTTTTGACATGCGATAACCGTATCTGCCACCAGAAGTATTGTCAGTGATGGAGCCCATTCTTGAGGTGATTAAGCCTATTTTACTATCCGCAGATAAATTACCGAGTAAAGCGTGGCTCAAGCATAGTGGTGCCAGAGCATTAACATTAAATTGCTCGATTATGGTCTGTTGATTTAAGTCGCTTAGTTGTTCATCACGTAAAATACCGGCATTGTTGATCAATAAATCAATGCTAATACCACTAAGGGCAGAGACCGCAGTATCGATACCTGCTTGTGTGGCAATATCAACCTGCGCTACCACATTGACGCCAAGGGCATCTAATTGCGCAGAGCTTTGACGACACAGTGCATAAACGCTATCGCCACGTTGTTGAAAAATTTTAGCCATGGCATAACCGATACCACGATTAGCGCCTGTAATTACAATAGTCTTTGCTGTGTTGGTAGACATAATATTTCCTTTTATTTATGAATTTAGTTTGTCGTAGCTTAGTGCCAGTAGTGCTAAAACGCCTAGTTTTCAGTACCTTTTGTTAAGTGGTTATAGAGGTAAGATAGTTAATCAATGTTTATTTCAACCTTATTGGGTACACGGCTTCGTTGCCAATTTTTAATTGCCCATTGAATTATTTCTGCAACGCTCGCACCCGCTAACTCAGGCTCAGGTGATTGTCCCAAGAATGCTAGTGCGGCAATAAGTGCGGGTTGTGGTTTTTTATTCTTAATGGCCGGCGCTTTGTTTTGTTTACTCAATTTATATCCTTGGCGGGTTATTGCTAAGGGGATATGACCGTATTGCGGCGTGGTACAGGGTAAAAAACTAGCGTTTAAGGTTTGATAAAACGTTAGTTGTCTGGCAGTGGGTTCAAGTAAGTCACAGCCTCTGACAACATGGGAGATATTTTGGGCTATATCATCGGCAACTACAGCAAGCTGATAGGCAAATAAGCCGTCTTTACGGTGAATAATAAAATCCTCATCCGCTAAGGCTTGATCGCACACCACTTCACCTTGAAATATATCATTAAATTTATGTAAACCGTATTGGTTAACAAGTCTAATGGCGCACCCCGATGCTTGATGATTAGCGCTGCGACAATGTCCTTGATATATGCCACCGATAGACTTGATTTGGCCACGTGTACATTGGCAGTAATAGCTTAGTTTTTGCTGTGTTAGGCTAGACAATATCTCACGATAATATTGACTCTGCTGGCTTTGGTAAAGTTCAGTTTCATCCCAATGCAAGCCAAAAGCGGCAAGTGTCGTTAATATTGCTGAGCTAGCGCCTTGTTGTTCACGAGGAGGATCAATATCTTCTAGGCGAAGTAGCCACTTTCCTTGCTCACCATTAGCATTAACAAAGGCTTTTGCATCAAGAAAACTCGCTAGAGCAGCGATAAGAGAACCAAAGTGGAGTAAACCAGAAGGGGATGGAGCAAAGCGACCACGATATTGAAGAGCCTTATTAGGCTCCAGTGGTCGCATATTATGCAGGTTTTGCATTGAACTATTGCTAACTAAAAGTTAGTTAAAGTTAACTAAAAAATTAGCCCGCCATTTGACGTTCTTTAATTTCAGCTAACGTTTTACATTCAATACAAAGATCGGCAGTAGGACGGGCTTCTAAACGACGAATACCAATCTCAATACCGCAAGAGTTACAAAAACCAAAGTCGTCATCTTCAATGAACTGTAAGGTTTTCTCAATTTTCTTGATAAGTTTACGCTCACGGTCTCGTGTACGTAATTCAAGACTGAACTCTTCTTCTTGAGCTGCTCTATCCACAGGATCTGGAAAGTTAGCTGCTTCGTCTTGCATATGCGATACGGTACGATCAACTTCCTCACGTAACTGTACGCGCCAAGCATCTAAAATTTTCTTAAAATGCTCTTGTTGAGGTGCTCCCATGTACTCTTCGCCAGATTTTTCTTGATATGGCGCAACGCCCGCTAATGCAAGAATACCTAATGGCTTGTGTTTCTTTGTTGGCATGCTTATTCTCCCAATGCTACATAGACCAAGGCGATTTATTAATATACCACGTTTTATGTGGTACAACGCCTCTGTTGTAAGTGCCAATATTTTATATATGACCCGATGAATCAGGACTATATTGTGTCGCTCATGATAAAAATCAACAAATTAGCTAAAATAATTATTTTGTCTAACTTTATCAACTAGTTAATGGCAATGATAATTTTCGTACTGATATTTAAAAATTTTGAGCAAGCTTTTTTAGCAAGTTTTACTATGACTAGTCAATCATTATCGTTCAATAAACGAAATTTTTTTAGATAAACTCATATTAAGCTCACCTTGTTTGAGCGAAAAGTCGGCTTTGTAGGCGATTATTTCAACACCAGCATGTTTGGCCTCTTTGAGTAACTTGGCATAAGTAGGGTCAACATGGCTGGCGGCAGCAACGTCATTAATACCACTATGTAAGACAGCAAATAATAAAACGGCTCTATGCCCCTGTTCTACCATATCCACTAATTCACGCAAATGTTTTTGACCGCGTGTGGTAACAGCATCGGGGAAATAGCCGTGGCCACTTTCTAATAATGTCACTGATTTCACTTCAATATAGGTATCTGGAGCATCATCATAGCTGGCTAAAAAATCTACCCGACTGTTTTCATTGCCGTATTTTACTTCTCGCTGTAATAAATTAAAGCCGCTGAGTTCCGTAATTAAACCTTTGTGCAAAGCCTCTTCGACTAATTGGTTGGCCCGTAAGGTGTTGACGCAAATAAAATGATCATCTTGGCTTTGAGTGATTTCCCAGCTAAAAGGGTATTTTCGTTTAATATTAGTTGAAGTGCTATACCAAACGGTATCGGCAGGCTCAGCACAACCTTTCATCGCCCCAGTATTGGCACAATGTATGGTGGTTTCTTTACCATTGGTAAGTTCAATATCGGCTAAAAAACGTTTATAACGCTTAATTAATTTGGCGGCTTGTACTTGGAGTAACATATTAAAATGAGCTCATACCAATTGAAATAATGAATCGACCAACTTAGAGCTTCAGTAGCGAGCTTAAAACAAACAAAATGAGTTAAACATAGTTATTCTATATTTCATTCATTTTGCGATGTTATCAGTTTGCTACTGAGTTCCCGAAGGGCGAGTTTAAAAGGCCTACATGCGGCGTTATTGATTTTGACAAGGACGCTACATGGATGCTGCTTATTAGATAATGCAGGAGCCATTATCCTGAATAACCATTCTCTTCAATCAATGCCTTGCCTCTAAGCCTTTTAATTCTCGCTAAGTGGTGCATTCATTAATTCAATTGGTATTACGATTGTTTCGCCCATCATAACGAAGTTTTATAGGTAAAGTAATTTTAATTCACTCGGGATTTTTTTTGTTGTTTATTGTTTAATAGGGTTGCTTGCTCAATAAAGTCATTGAGCCAATTGCTCGCACTATCGCTATCACTAAATACATGAAAGTCAATTTTACAATCGTGGTAAATACGTTGTAATTGCATTTGCTGCATATCGGCATAAGCACTATTTAGAATAACTACCGCGATAGCAATCATGCCCCTTTGTTGACGATATTGCGCAGTTTCCCGTAATTGCTGTTCGGCTTCAGGGGTAAAAACACTATTGCCACGAAAGGTGATTAAAGAACCCCAGGGCTCACCAGTCATTTTCTTGGTGAGTATTTTTATATCATGGTGGTATTGCTCTGCTGTCACCTCATTAAAAGGCCCTTGTGCATCAACCAACAAAATATTATCTTGCTGTTCAATAACATAACGTCCATGTGCTGAGTATTCCATGTCATTTCCTCTGTGATTAGTGCTAATTAATTAAAGGGGGAACGTTTATTAATAACAGTATTTAAATAACTTGCCAAGTAAGCATAGATAATTTTTTTTGCAAGTTTAATTAGGTGTTTTTAAGGCTTAAATAATGTCCGGAAGATAAAGGGATTACGCTAAGTTATTGCTATTTTGTTTATTTCCAACCAAGTTGTTCTTCAAAATCTTGGTCTAATTTAATGGCAAATTCTTTTGCATGCATCGCTACCTGTTCTAATTTTTTTTCTTCCTCATTTTTTGGTTCAAATTTATTTACTTTGACCGGATAACCGCTCTCATCTGTAGCCATAAAGGTGATAAAGCAGCGATTGGTAACCACATAACTTTGCTCTTTAGGGTCACAAGCTCTGACCACCACATAAATATGCATACTACTGCGACCAGTGTGTACTATTTGTGCGGTCACTGTGATCATTTGACCCACTAATATCGGGCGAATAAAGCGTATGCCGTTAGCAGAAACGGTGACGCTGTAACGCTTACTCCATTTTGCTGCACAAGCATAAGATGCTTGATCAATCCACTTCATCACCATACCGCCGTGCACTTTACCGCCAAAGTTCACATCGGTTGGTTCAGCTAAAAAACAAAATTCAATCATGTTATCGAGAGTTTTTTTCATCGCAGAGTTACCTTGAAAGGCTGTTGGTAAAAGATAGTTTTATTATAGACAAAATCAATTGCTTATCGAACTATACCAATCAGGTTAAATAACTGGCCAAATTTCAATAAGGGTAATATTCAAGTTCAAGGCATGTGAATAGCGGGCTATTGGGATTGGACACAACGCTGGCATTGGATATTTTAACCATTTGAAGATAGGTAATTAATTACTCTGATTGGTATTATGCCCGGCAAGTAATAATTGTTATGATAATGGTCATTTTATTCATAAGTTTATTTTATCGATGGCTGTGACTACTTCTTTACCCATAGAAGCAATTAAAAAACAATTTTGCCAAGCCCTTGGTGAGCAAAATACGCTTATATTATCGGCCCCCCCTGGGGCAGGTAAGTCAACCTGTTTACCTTTATGGTTATTAACCTTGCCTAGCTTGGCTGATAAAAAAATATATTTGCTGCAACCTAGACGTTTAGCGGTTAAAAATATAGCCACTTTTTTAGCAAAGCAACTCGATGAAAACGTAGGTTTAACCATCGGTTATCGATTGCGTAATGATAGTAAAACCTCTAAAAACACCCGTCTTGAAGTGATCACTGAAGGGATATTAACCCAGATCATTCAAAAAGATGCCGAGTTATCAGGTACAGCATTAGTCGTTTTCGATGAATTTCATGAGCGCAGTTTACAAGGGGACTTAGCTTTTGCCCTTACCCGTGAAGTACAAACAGAGTTGCGTGATGATTTAAAAATACTGCTTATGTCTGCAACCCTAGACACTGAGTATTTAAGTAAGGCTTTGCCTGATGCACAGCTACTAAGCAGTGAAGGAAGAAGTTTCCCTGTTGAAGTGAGTTACCAAGCGCCTAAGAGTCACCTGCGTTGGCGTGATCATGCGTTGGCGGTTATCAAAGATAAAATGTTTAACCACATGGGTTCAATATTAGTTTTTTTACCTGGCGTCGCAGATATTCGTTTTTTAGTTGAGCGTTTAAGCACTCAGCAAAGCGGAGGGGCCAAGATTTGCCCTTTATTTGGTGAGCAAAGCTTAAAAGAACAGCAACAAGCGATAGCGCCCTGTGCAGATGGTCAGCGGAAAATTGTTTTAGCCACTAACATCGCGGAAACCTCGCTAACTATAGATGGCATTGATCTGGTTATTGATTGTGGCCTAGAAAAAGTGGCTATTTATGATAGTGCTAGTTTAATGAATAAGCTGATGCAAAAGCAGATAGCGAAAGCTTCAGCTATACAAAGAGCTGGGCGTGCCGGGCGATTAATGCCTGGGCATTGTATCCGCTTATATGGCAAAGATGATTTTGAGCGCAGGCCGCAACATAGTGTTAATGATATTCAACAAGCAGACTTATTACCCACCCTTATTGAAGCGGCGCGTTGGGGCGTTTCTGCATTAAAAGAATTACCCTTATTAGAACTACCGAGTAAAACTAAAGAGAGCCAAGCTTGGCAAGAGTTACAAAGCTTGGCTATTGTCGATGGCAAATGCCTACTGACCAAACATGGCGAAAAAGTAGCAAATTTACCTTGCCACCCACGTTTCGCTCATATGATCTTAATGGCAGGCAAACATGGTGAACAAACAAGGTTATTGGCTTGTTTAATTGCGGCATTACTTGAAGAACGTGATGTTTTTAAGGGCGAGCAGGCGAAATTCGATTGTGATTTAAACCATAGGTTGCAATTACTTATTAAAGCTAACAGTCATAAAAATCCATTGTTAACACGGGTTATACAACAAGCCAATCGACTTGGCCAACATATGAACTTGCGTTTTAGCGCAAACTCATTGGAATTATCAAAAGCGGGTCTACTGCTGGCTTATGCGTACCCTGAAAGAGTTGCCATGGCCCGCAGCAGTCATGGCGATTATATTTGTGTGAATGGTAAAGGGGCATCAGTGCATGAGCAAGACGCTTTAGCCACAGAGAGCTTTATTGTTATTGCTCAGGCAAGTCAGCGTGATAATCAGTTACATGTACGTTTAGCTAGCCAACTGAGCTTGACAGAAATTACCGAAGTTTTTGCTGAGCAAATCAAACAGCAAGATATAGCCAAATTTGATAATAAGAGCGGTAGGATAATAACGCGTAGACAAACATCATTAGGGGCAATAGTGCTAACAGAACAGCCTTTAAAGCAAGCTATCACAACTGAAGCCATTAGTGAAATGTGGTGTCAGCTGGTCAGAAAAAAAGGTTTGAGCTTTCTACCTTGGCAGGGCAAAGATTTAGCACTAAAATCACGTTGGCAATGGTTAAATAACTACTTTCCAGAATATAATTTAGCGGCTATCGATGATAATAGTCTATTGGCCGAGCTAGCAATTTGGTTTGCCCCTTTTGTCGGTGATATTAAATCCAAAGCACAGCTAGCTAAGTTAGACTTGTCACAAATGTTATTATCTTTACTTAACTATCAAGAACAAAAAATATTAAAGCAAGCGGCGCCAACTGTTTATATTGGACCCACTGGACGCCACTGTCCCATTAGCTATGATTTAGAGCGTTCGCCTAAAGTTTCACTGCCTATGCAAGAACTCTATGGCTTAACACAAACGCCCAATATTGGTGTTTTAGTGGGGATAAATGAACAAAAGCAGGGAGTCCCTTTGTTACTAGAGTTACTTTCTCCTGCACAACGACCTATTCAAGTAACACAAGATTTAGTTAAATTTTGGTCAGGCAGTTATCAAGCGGTGCAAAAGGACATGAAAAGCCGTTATCCTAGGCACTATTGGCCAGATGATCCTGCCAATGCTAAAGCAACCAATAAAACTAAACGCCATATAAAAGAATAATCCAGTTAGCTAACTTGGCTAAATAACGAAGCTAAATAAATAAGTATATCGAAGAATAATGTCAAAAAATAAAGTAAAGAAACGCAGCGGAGCATCAGTTAACAAAAGTTCTCTTTTCGCTCGAATCGCAATCACCTTAGGTAAATTAATGATTTCGCTCATTTTTGCCCTAGGGATTTATTCAATTTACCTTGATGCTAAGATCCGACAAACGTTTGAAGGACAGCGCTGGCATGTACCAGTGCAAGTATATGGTCAGCTGCAAACATTACAACTAGGTGAGCGTGCTAATCTAAAAGAAATAGCGGAGTCACTGCTCCTTAATGGCTATAAAAAAGTTAGATATGTTACTCGGTCTGGGCAGTTTGCTTTATCCAAAAAGCGCTTAGCCATTTTTCAACGTCCATTTGACTTTGCCGATGGCGTAGGTCATGCGCAGCAGTTAAGTATTGAAGTTGTCAGTGATATTGTGGCTGCTTTGAGTGTCGATGAACAAGCTGTAGCGCAGCTAACCCTAGAGCCACAGTTATTGGCGCGTTTAGTGCCTGATAATAAGGAAGACCGTGTACTGGTGTCCCTTGAAGAGCTTCCTAGTCAGTTAATAGATACTTTATTATTAATTGAAGACCGCGATTTTTATCACCATCATGGTGTTTCACCTGTAGGAATTTTTCGCGCACTAATTAATAATATTCGAGCCGGACGTACCGTACAAGGTGGCAGTACCTTAACGCAGCAGTTGGCAAAAAATATGTTTCTTAGTCGAGAGCGAACACTTTCTCGCAAGATTAAAGAAGCACTGATGGCATTAATTTTAGAATATCGGTACAGCAAAGACCAACTATTAGAAGCCTACATTAATGAAGTCTATTTGGGTCAAAACTATGCCAATGGCGTGTATGGCTTTGGCTTGGCCGCACAGTTTTATTTTGGTAAATCAATTAATCAATTAAGTAATGCTCAAATGGCTTTATTGATAGCACAAGTCAAAGGACCAAGTTACTACGACCCTTGGCGTCATCCTGAACGTGCGATTGAGCGCCGTGATCTTGTTTTAAGGTTAATGTTTGAGCAACACTTGTTATCACTGGCAGACTTTGAACAAGCTGCGGAGTCTACTTTATCTATTCGGTCACATAGGCGCTTTGCTAAAAAAAATTATCCCGCTTATTTGCAACTTGTTAATGCCGAACTTAATCGACATATTTCAAGTTTTACTCAAAAATCAGGTATTAAAGTTTTTACCGGCTTTTCGCATCGCAGTCAGCAATTATTAGAGCAAAGTGTTGCCGAGCAATTACCACGGCTAGAACGACAATATAAACAAAGTGGTTTAGAGGTCGCTATGGTGGTCACCGATATTGCTAGTGGTGAAATTAGAGCATTGGTTGGCGGTAGGGAAAGTGGTTATGCGGGCTTTAATCGAGCAGTTAACGCTAAACGTCACATAGGCTCTTTAATTAAACCAGCGATTTATGCTGCGGCATTAGAGCGTTTTCAAGAGTATAACTTTGCTACTATCCTTGATGATAAGGCAATAACCTTAAAAAGTGGCTCAGGTAAAAAGTGGCAACCAAAGAATTATGATGGTAAATATCGTGGGCAAGTTTCATTAATTGAGGGCTTGGTCTACTCGTTGAATATACCAACGATTAACCTTGGTATGAGCTTAGGTTTAGATAATGTTGCCGATACCATTAAAGCTTTAGGCTTTCAGCATAAACTGAAAATGCGCCCGTCAGTATTATTAGGCGCAATTAACATGTCGCCCTTGGAAGTTAATCAATTATATTTAACCATTGCTGGCAAAGGTTATGCGCAAAAGAGTCATACCATCACCAAAATACTGTCTGCTAAAAATGAGACGCTATGGCAACAGCAGCAACTAAGTGAACAGCGGTTATCTACCAATACCGCATATTTACTCGATTATGCGCTTGCCCAAGTGACCCAAACGGGCACGGCTAAGTCACTGACTTGGCGTTTAAATAATCACATGGTCGCGGGTAAAACGGGTACCAGCAATGCCTTACGTGATAGTTGGTTTGTCGGCTATGACAATAGCCATCTAGTTACTACTTGGCTAGGAAAAGATAATAACGCACCTACAGGATTAACAGGCAGTAGCGGTGCACTAACATTATTCGCCAACTTTATGAAAAAACAAGGTGTGGTAAATAAGGTTACAGAAAAACCTGAAGGTATAGTTATCACTTTGTTTGAGCAACAAACAGGTAATGCCGTTACCGAGGAGTGTGCTAATACAGTGATTTATCCTGCTGTTAGAGCAGGAATAATTACTTCTAAGCAGTGTCTACAAGAGAAAGTTGATCAGCGCTCTTGGTTTGAGAAGGTCTTTGGTGAGTAGTTATGGCATTAACCGTAAATATGAACGCTCAAGAATATCCTGTTGAGCGTTCTTATTTAGCCATCATCTTAAAAAGTTACTTTAACTTTTGATAATGCAGCAACATCAGTAATACTCACATTACCAATACTTTGTTGTAGTCTAGCTGCGGTTTTATCTGCGCCATAACTTTCAGCAAAGCTAATGACATCTTGACCATTACAGACTAATTTTAATGCTACGGTTTTATTTTTGAGACGGTACCCTTTTGTGGTGCTATTAAGTTTTAAAATACTATTGCTCTTAGCGGCTTTACAAACATTAATTAATGCATTTTCTAAATAGGGGTCCATTGCTGCTTGGCTAGGTAAGCTGATAGCTATCAGGGGTAAAGAGGCAGCAAGAGCAACTAAAGTTTTTTTAATCGTAGTCATGGTAATTCTCCAAAGTGTTTTTATAATTCGTTAGTGTTTTATGCACCTCGTTATGTAATGCACACCATAATAGTGGCCTGTTTTTAGTTAAAAGTTGTAACCATCCACCCAGAGGATGTAAGTAAAAATCAATTGTTTAATGCTAGATTTTTGCTAAGTGATTGATTGCTTGTTTATTCAACATTTAACTTAGGATTTAGCTGAAATTAATATTTACATTTGGTGGTAATTTGACATACGAAACTTGCTGTAGAAGTAATTAATCTTGCGGTAATTGACTAAGCCTATAAAAATTTAGTAGCCTTAGTGCTGTTTAAATAACCTTTTAACTGTTTTTACATACTGTTTTTACATACAGTTTCCGTTGGTACTGTGTTATTGTAGTTAAAATTATCGGGAAATAAGTTAATTTAATGCCTTTGGTATTAAGTTCATAACGATGTAGCGAGCGCTAATTGAGCTCAAATGTAGGAATGGGGAAAACTAATGGCAGTTGAAAGTCGGTTTGTAGTGATTAGAAACGGGGTAGAGGCGAAAACATTTATGGATAAGAAATCAGCAGATGAATATGACAAAATGTTGGATATGGCTGATAACTTAAGTCAAGTTTTCTCTCAATCTCCGGTAGCCTTAAGTGATAGTGCTAATGAAGAGTTAAGTATTTATTTAGCGCAACATAGAGACGATGTACTCGTGGCACTGTTGGCTAAAAAGCCGACAAAAACAACGGTTAAAAAGCCAGCTGAAAAAATAATTGCTGCACCTATAGCTGAAGTTGTTAAAAGTGAAGAGAAAAGTTCTACCGCTAAAGTAAAAAAGAGCAAAGCTAAAACCGCGACAGCAAAATTAAGTGCAGCAAGTTAATCAATGATAAGGTGTTGTGGCTAGTTTTTTATGCTTGAATATCAGCTTATCCGCAGTAAACGTAGAAAGACACTCAGCTTACAGGTTAAGCATGGTCGAGTGACTGTACGTGCGCCTCATTATGTTAAATCAGCTTTCATAGATACTTTTATTCAAGAAAAGTCAGCTTGGTTACAAGCAAAGTTAATTGAGCAACAAAGCATTGCTAAGTTTTGTGACTTTAGCCAAGGCGCAAGTTTGCTTTTTTTAGGCGAACAAGTAAGCCTTAATATAGGTACAGCAAAACAAGCGAGGGTTTTCTTTGCTGAGAAACTAGTAACTAATACGGATTTATCGCGTATACAACAACCTGCACCCAGACAACTTAATGTTGTGATTAGTAATCGAGTCAGCACTAAACTAGCTAGCGATCTAGCAATAACTAAACAAGTAAAAAAACAATTAGAAGGTTATTTTAAGCAGCAAGCGGAAAAACTTATTATTGAGCGCCTTGAAGTCATAAGTGAACAAACGTCTTTAACACCCACAAAAGTAAATATTCGCCAATATCGAGCACGTTGGGGCAGTTGTAATAATCGTGGTGAAGTAAGCTTTAATTACTTTTTAATGATGACACCGTTATTTGTCATTGATTATGTTATTATTCATGAACTGTGTCATTTAGAATTCCTTAATCATTCTAAAAGTTTTTGGCAATTGGTTAAACAACACTCTCCTAATTATCAAAAAGCCAAGCAATGGCTTAGTCATCATCAATCACAATTATATTGGCTAAACCCTAGCTAAAGAATACAAAACACCTCAAGTTCCATGATCTTAATCATAGATTTAGACAAAGCACCAACCATTAACTACACTTTCCCCAGTGCTCTTGAATTATAATCACTTTATTAATACCAAGTCCATTAAGTTAGTTCTCACTCAGTGGGAAAAAACTTATTGGAATTGGTATAACTATTTCTCCTCTTTTAATTCAAGTTTGAAAAGGCATTGTGATGAAAATTAATTTACATAGTATCAAAATTATTACTGTTTATAGCAGTTCAGCAATACTCTCTCTCGCTTGTGCGTCATTTTTTGTTGGCGGTTAGTCTCTTCAGTTGACTATAAAGTTTCTAAATTTGTAAGCGAAGCTTATTAGCTGTTAATTTCATTGATTATTCACTTTAGTAGTCACTAAAAATCTATTATACCTTCAGGTTGAGCCGGCTAGTTTTATCTTTATTGGCTCAGTAGCACAAAAAAAAGCAATTGTTGATTAACAATTGCTTTTTTTTAGGGTAAATTATCCTTAATAAAATAATAATATTTAAGGTCCTTTCTTGTATGAGTCCGTCTGTACTTATTTGTGATGATTCTAATATGGCTAGAAAGCAAGTGCTTAGAAGCCTCCCTGAGCAATGGAAAACCTCAGCTCAAATAGCAAGCAATGGCGCTGAAGCCCTAACTATTTTGCGTGATAATAGCATTGAAGTGTTATTTCTTGATCTCACTATGCCGGGTATTGATGGTATTGGTGTATTACAAGGCATAAAAAAATTGAACCTTGACTGCAGTGTATTTGTTATTTCAGCGGATATTCAACCGGAAATGCAAGCTAAGGTGAAAGCTCTAGGGGCAAAAGAGTTTATACGTAAGCCGGTGAAACCCGATGTTTTAATCAGCCACTTACAGCAGCATGGCCTTTTATGAGTGAATTTCACCTAACTGAAGACCAGCAAGACTGCCTGCAAGAGCTAATAAATATTGCTATGGGTCAAGCAAGTGACCAACTTGCTCGTTATCTTGACACCTTTGTTTATTTGAAAGTACCAAGCATTGAAAGCATTGATGCAAAAGATTTATTACAAACCTTGAGTCAGCAGAAAAATACCATGGCTGTAGTAAGCCAAGGTTTCTTTGGTTATGAAGGTATACGGGGTGAGGCGCTACTTTCTTATCAAGAAGAAGACTCAGGTCGAATTGGTGATTTACTCGGTTATGAGCCTGATGAGTTATCACAGGATGAACAATTAATTGATATTAGCTCTATTTTAACAACCACTTTTTTGAATGTATTTGCTCGGCAAATAGACAACCAAATGTCTTATAATGCCCCTAAATTATTGCCAAGTGTGCAAAACTGTTTGTCAGAACATTTACAGGAAATGACCTTTAATTGGGACCTAGCGTTAAAAATAAATATAAATTATCAAGTCACTGATTATTCTTTTAATTGCAATATGATCTTATTGATCCCCGAAACCGCAATAATTAATATCAAAAAGGTACTCGACCGGATTTTAGCAGAGTTTTAATGTTAGATTTTAATGCGCTTATAAGCGAAAAGAGCACCAATAAACAGGCATTGTCTGGGACTGTGCTTAAACAAATAAATACGCAAATTTCCAATCAGATAAATACTGGGGTTTTGGTATTAGATGCTGAATTTAATATTGTGCTTTGGAATCGTTTTCTGCAAGTACATACAGATAAAGATGCCGCTAATATCATTGGTCAGTCTATATTTATTGCCTTCCCTGAATTGCCTGAACGTTGGTTAAGCCGAAAGTTAAGTGCTGTTTTACAGCTCAATACTCCAAGCTTTTGTTCTTGGCAACAAAGACATCACTTATTCGAACTACCTCACACTAGACAAATCACCACAGATAGTGAATTTATGGCACAAAACTGTACTTTTTTGCCGATAGATACTGATTGCGAGCATAAACATATCTGCATCTTAATTGAAGATGTCACCGATGTATGTCATTACCAAGGCCAGTTACAAAAGACCTTAGCAGAGCTCGCTCAAATGAGCCGTATTGATGGCTTAACCCAAATTTATAACCGTAGGCATTGGCAAGATTCACTCGTTCAAGAATATGCAAAGTCACGCCGACATACCAAGAACCTTTCGCTGATGATGCTTGATTTAGATCACTTTAAGTTACTAAACGATAATTATGGTCATCAATGCGGTGATATGGTGTTAATTGAAATCAGTGCTTTAATTAGTTCTTTGCTGAGAGTTGAAGACATCTTTGGTCGCTATGGTGGCGAAGAGTTTGCCATTATTTTACCTGAAACAAACTTAACTGGCGCGATGGAGCTTGCCCAGCGTATTTGCCATAGTATTGCAACAGCCCCGTTAAAGTATAATGGTCAGGTTATCAAGGTAACAGTGAGTTTGGGTGTTGCCCCGCTTAGTGAGCAGACCTCAAGTTATGAAGAGTTAATCACTCATGCGGATTTAGCTTTATATCAAGCTAAAGCACAAGGGCGAAATCAAGTCTGTAGTGCCACTAACATGGCGACTGCTTAGCATAAATATCAGAGTTAGCTTTAATTTTATGCAAAAGAACCGTTAAAAGTAAGCTTTTATGCATAAATTATAACGTTTTATTTAATATTTATTGTTATTAATGATTGACAGATATCTTTACTTAAGGCATTTTAGAGTTATGAATATAAGCAACAGCCACAATACCAATATTATTATTACCACCACCACCCTTATTAGGATGGCGGTCGCTGGCTAACGTGTAAAAAATAACAATTTTATCGAAGCCCGTGACCTGAAAAGGTTACGGGCTTTTTTATATTTACGATGAAGAGTTTTAACTCTAAAGTTAATTGACGGCTAATAGCCATACTGACAAAAGAGTTTCTCTTTATTGTTCTTTACCAAGGAAAAAAACATGCGTGTACTTAAATTTGGCGGCTCTTCATTAGCGTCTGCAGAGCGTTTTCGTCAAGTTGCTGATATTATCAAAGACAAAAGTAAATCTTCAAAAGTTGCGGTAGTTGTATCAGCGCCACAAGGTGTTACCAATCACTTAGTTGCTATGGCTGAAAATATTAGCGATGAAGCAAAGCTGGTAACCGATTTAGGTCACTTTAATCGCGCAATAACCACAATTATTGATGATTTATCAGCAAGTATTACAAATTTTAATAATCAACATTGTAAGCAAGCGTTGACCAATTATGAACAGCAACTTGAGCGTTATATGCAAGGGGCGACATTACTAACCTATTGCCCTGCTCATATTCGTGCTCGCATTATTAGTACCGGTGAGCGCTTAAGCGTGGCAATACTTGATGCCGTGTTACAAGCTTATGGCTTGCAGGTTTCTTTATTAGCACCGGAAAAGTTCTTATATACTAATAATTCCTCCCTGAACGCCGTGGCAGATTTAGTTTTATCGAAAGAAAAATTCACCAGTGAATACAATAAATTGAGCCAGGTGGCATTAATGCCTGGCTTTATTGGCGTAAATGCTGACATTAATGGTGGTATGCCACAAGTAACGACATTAGGGCGTAATGGCTCTGACTACTCGGCTGCGGTATTAGCCGTTTGTGCCGAAGCAGAGTGTTGTGAAATTTGGACGGATGTTGATGGTGTTTATAATGCCGATCCTCGTTATATCAAAGAAGCAAAGTTACTGGATTATTTATCGTATCAAGAAGCCATGGAGCTATCATATTTTGGTGCCAGTGTTTTACACCCTAAAACCATAGGGCCAATTGCGCAATACCATATCCCTTGTTTAATTAAGAATACCAGTAACCCCAGCGCGCCAGGTACCTTAATCTCCAGTGAAAATGATCAACAAAAGCGTGTTAAAGCGATTTCTAATCTTGATGACCTAACTATGGTCAATGTCTCAGGGCCGGGTATGAAGGGCATGGTTGGCATGGCGAGTCGTGTCTTTGCTACCATGAGTAGAGAAAATATCTCCTTAGTCTTAATAAGCCAGTCGTCCAGTGAGTATTGTATTAGCTTTTGTATTTACTCTAGTGATGCCGAACTTGCTAAACAAAGCTTACAAGATGAATTTGAATTAGAGTTGTTAAATGGCTTACTTGAACCTTTATCGTTAAAGGGTGAATTATCCATAGTGTCACTGGTGGGCGATGGTATGCATCACCAGCGCGGCGTAGCAGCTAAATTCTTTAGCTCATTAGCGCAAGCGCGAGTTAATGTAATTGCCATAGCGCAAGACTCATCAGAGCGTAGTATCTCTGTTGTTGTTGAGCAAAGAAAATGTATGGATGCGATGAAAGTTAGCCATCAAAACTTCTTTTCTCACAAACCTACCATTGATGTGTTTCTAGTTGGCTGTGGTGTTGTTGGCAGTGAACTTATCGCGCAAATTTCTCGTCAACAAGCGAGCTTAAAAGAACAAAATATCGTCTTGAAAGTTTATGGCATTGCTAACTCCAAAGGCATGGTTTTTGACAAAGAAGGTATTGATTTAAATAACTGGCAAGAAGTTGTTGCTCAGGCAGAGCAAACATTACCTGTTAATGTTGAGAACTTAAAAGCCTTTGTCCGTGATAATCATTTAATCAATCCTGTATTTGTTGACTCAACCTCTAATGAAGCCCTAGCAATGAGCTATGTCGATTATTTAGCGGAAGGTTTTCATGTGGTCACACCCAATAAAAAGGCAAATACAGATTCTTGGGAATATTACCAAAAGCTACGTACTACCGCGCAGCAAACTAATCGCCGTTTCTTATACGAAACAACTGTAGGCGCTGGTTTACCTGTTATTGATACTTTGCAAAGCTTAATCAAAGCTGGCGATCAATTACAACGTTTTGAAGGGGTGTTATCAGGCTCTTTATCTTATATATTTGGCAAGCTTGAAGAAGGTATGTCGTTATCAGAAGCTACCGCCATAGCCAAGGAAAATGGTTTTACTGAGCCAGACCCTCGTGATGATTTAAGTGGTCTGGATGTTGCGCGTAAGTTATTAATTATGGCCCGTGAAGCGGGAATGCCATTAGAGCTATCTGATATCTCTATCGAGTCAGTATTACCCACTGATTTTGATGATAGTGGTGATATCAGTAAGTTTATGACTAACTTAAGCAAGCTTGATAGTGACTTCGCTGAGCGTGTAGACAGTGCAAAGTCAGCAGGTAAAGTATTACGTTATATCGGTAATATTGTTGATGGAAAATGCCAAGTATCAATTGAAGCCGTTGGTATTGACCACCCACTCTATAGCATTAAAGATGGTGAAAATGCTTTAGCTATCCATAGTCGCTATTACCAACCGCTGCCGTTTGTTTTACGGGGTTATGGCGCGGGGGCAGCCGTTACGGCCGCCGGTGTTTTTGGTGATTTATTAAGAACCTTAGCTTGGGAGCAACAACACTAATGTCTGTTAATAATACTAGTTCTTCAACAAGTGTCTCAGTTTTTGCACCAGCTTCTATCGGCAATGTTAGTGTTGGTTTTGATGTCTTAGGATTAGCAGTAAAGCCTATTGATGGCACCTTATTAGGCGATGTTGTTAGCGTATCGGCGACAACAGCAGAAAATAGCTTAACGGTGATGGGTAACTTTGCTAACAAGTTACCGAGTAATAAAGAAGATAATATTGTTTGGTCATGTTTATTACTTTTTAACGAGCAATTAATAAAGGCAGAGCAAACTCCCGTTAGTGTTGCGCTGACTTTAGATAAAAAAATGCCCGTTGGTAGCGGCTTAGGCTCAAGTGCCTGCTCAGTTGTTGCCGCGCTAGCCGCGTTAAATGCTTTTTATGCTAAATACCATAATTTTAGCTTTGCTAAAAATGTCTTATTAAAAATGACCGGACAAATGGAAGGTAAAATTAGTGGCAGCATCCATTACGACAATGTTGCGCCTTGTTATTTAGGTGGTTTGCAATTAATGGTACCCGATGAAAACGTCATCTCGCGCCTTTTACCAAGTTTTGATGATTGCTTCTATGTTATGGCCTATCCAGGCATAGAAGTATCAACTAAAGCTGCTCGGGAGGTTTTACCGACGGATTATAGTCGTAGTGACCTGATCCGTTTCGGTCAGAATTTAGCAACTTTTGTTGATGCCTGCCATCGTCAAGATAAGAGCCAAGCATTTTCTGTATTAACAGATGTTGTTGCTGAGCCATATCGCACAAATTTGTTACCAAGATATCAAACATCTCGAGACTATTTGACTGCACAAGGCGCTTTAGCCGTTGGTATTTCAGGCTCAGGACCGACACTATTTTGTGTTTGTGATAGCGAGCAGCAAGCACAGCAATTTGCCCTATGGTTACAAGATAATTATTTACAAACCACATTAGGTTTTGTCCACGTATGTAAAGTAGATCAAGTGGGTGCAACTGAGCTTTAGCTGATAGTTTAATAACGATTGGCATTAATCAGATCTAAGTACGAAAGCTAAACAATTCAGTAACAGATTATAGGAATGACAGTGAAATATTATAATTTAAAAGAAAATGATGAACAGGTAAGTTTCTCCCAAGCAGTAAAGCAAGGCTTAGGTAAAAATCAGGGACTATTTTTTCCTAGTACTATGCCTAAATTAGATAACATTGAAGCATTACTGGCACTGCCTTTAGTTGAACGTAGCGTTAAAATTTTACAACCCTTTGTGGGCGATGATTTAAGTAAAAGTGAATTAACAGAGATTGTTACCGATGCTTTTAACTTCCCCGCTTTATTACAACCTATTAGCCCTGACCGAGCTATTTTAGAGTTATTTCACGGTCCTACATTAGCGTTTAAAGATTTTGGTGCTCGCTTTATGGCGAAATGTTTACAAGTATTTGTTGCCAAAGATGCGAAAGCCAGTGGTGAAACTAAGCCTTTAACCATTTTAACTGCGACCTCTGGCGATACCGGTGCTGCCGTCGCTCATGCTTTTCATGGCATTGATAATATTCGTGTGGTGATTATGTATCCGAAAGGTAAAATCAGCTTACTGCAAGAGAAAATGTTTACCACCCTAGGCGGTAATATTGAAACATTAGCCATTGAAGGTGATTTTGATAACTGTCAGGCGTTAGTTAAGCAATCTTTTGATGATAAAGAACTGGCTAATACTATTGGCTTAAACTCAGCAAACTCAATTAATATCAGTCGATTGCTGGCGCAAGTATGTTATTACTTTGAAGCAGTAGCGCAATTATCTCGCGTAAAAAGTGATTTAAGTAATATAGTATTCTCAATTCCAAGTGGTAATTTTGGTAACCTAACAGCGGGTTTATTTGCTAAAGCGATGGGCTTGCCAATTAAGCGCTTTATTGCTGCAACTAATGATAATGATACTGTGCCACGTTATCTTGAAACAGGGGAGTGGACAGTCAATAAAACCGTAGCGACTATTTCAAATGCCATGGATGTTAGTAATCCGAGCAACTGGCCACGAGTAGAACATATGCTGAAAAGCGGCATTGTTACACAAGGCTGTGTCAGCTCGGTAGCTATTGATGAAGAGCAAACCCAGTCAACGGTAATTCAGTTAAGTAAGCTTGGTTATATTAGTGAGCCGCATGCGGCTGTTGCTTATAAAGCGCTACAATACAGTGCTGTGGAAGGGGAGTTTGGTGTCTTTTTAGGCACAGCTCATCCGGCGAAATTCAAAGAAGTTGTAGAAAGTATTCTGGGTCAACCTATTGGCTTACCAAAAGAATTGGCAGATTGTGTCGGCGAGCCTATTTTATCTCAAGATCTCTCGACCGACTTTAGTGATTTACGTAGTTATCTTCTAGCGTAGCCGGGTAAGTAGTATCATTTAGTATTGTTTTATATTTTTTATAATGTTTAACAATATAAAAATAAAGTAAACTAAGAAAAGCTATCACTTTAGGTGATGGCTTTTTTTAGCTTTTAATTTCGGGCATCACTTTAAAGGCATAAGTTTTAGGATAAATATGATCAAACCCCAATGGCAGCAGTTACTTAACTGTGAAGCTAACAAAGAGTACTTTCAAACACTGACGAGCGAAATAACAAGTCAAAGAATGGCTGGCGTGCCAATTTACCCGGCTGAAGAGGCGGTGTTTAATGCCTTCAATCATATTGATTTAACCGATGTTAAAGTGGTTATTCTTGGCCAGGATCCTTATCACGGCAAAGATCAGGCCCATGGTTTAGCCTTTTCAGTACAAGCGGGCATTAAAGTGCCGCCATCATTGGTGAATATTTATAAAGAGTTGGTGACGGATATCAAGGGCTTTGCTACGCCAAAACATGGCTGTTTAACACCTTGGGCAGAGCAAGGCGTGTTATTGCTTAATACAGTGTTAACCGTACAGCAAGCTAATGCTCACTCTCATGCCAAATTAGGCTGGGAAACGTTTACTGAGCAAGTTATTAATGAGTTAAATGAGCGTAATGATGGCTGTGTTTTTATTCTTTGGGGAGCACATGCCCAGAAAAAAGGTAAAAAGATCAACCAAGAAAAACACTTAGTCTTAGCAGGGCCACATCCTTCACCATTATCAGCCTATCGAGGTTTTTTTGGTTGTCAGCACTTTTCAAAAGCGAATGCTTGGTTAACAAAGCAGGGACTTAAGCAAATTGATTGGCAATTACCTATAGAAATATAAGCTAAAATAGCTTGGTGTTAGTAAGCACTAGGTAAGAAATGAAACACTTCTTGGTAGTATTTTCGAAGCTTAGGTAAATCAGCAGTGAGCAACCACTTTTCATGGGCAAAATAAAGCTCATTGTTAAGATATGCTTGTTGAAGTATGACATTAATACTCTCAATTATTTTCTGTCCTGATGCTGTTTTTGAGCAAGAAACGTGACCAATAAAATAGAGTGGACTGTCAGCAATAGTGTAACTTTCTAGATGCACATCATCTCGGTTAATGATATTGATGTCTTGGGGATAAGAAATAATATAATCAATTCTATTTTTGAGTAACATATTCATTAACGATGAAATTCTATTGGCTCCAGCACGTATAAAAACATTATTATTACTCAGTTCTGCTATTTGTTGGTCTATCCTTACGCCATATGAAACTCCACTTGCAATAGCCAATACTTGTGCAGGGTAGTGGCCAAACAATCGCGCTAAGCTGATGATTTCTCCTCGGTTATTTAATACGTTCTCATTTAAGGGCGAAGCCTGTGCTAGTCGGTATAATTGTTGCCCAAGGTAAATTTCGTGTGGTAGGCTAAAAATAGAGAATTTTTCACGTGTGGTATTTTTTATGCGGCTGGAGATGCAGGCACTAACTTCGTTATGTAACATTCTCTCAGCTCTATCGCCGGTCGCTTTAACAAAATCTAATTGATAACCAAGCTCTCCTAAACCGCGCATGATTATGGTAGCAGTTTCTTGTGAAGTGGTTTTAGATATTTTATTGATATAATCTTGCCACTCAAAAGTATCTTCAATTATCCAGGTTATTTTCAGATTATTAGCAGCTGAAGGTGGGGATATTTGCTCAAATGAAAACGTTGTTGTGGCATGTAAGGTAATCAAACATTGGCAGAAGTATCGTAATAGCAATAACATAATATTCTTCCAGCAAATGAAACTTAGCGAGTAAAAAGCACAGCGGGTCATTTGAGTATAATTCAAGAGGATAAAAATGTTAGTTAGGAGGGTAGCTATCGGTTTTATAAATGATTTTACTCTGCTATATTTTGTATATAGAGGATATTTTGAAAAATAAAGGAAATAAAATGAGTGTTAGTTTCACCCAATTTGATAAGTCGGCTGTAGTTATACTTAAAGTATTAGCGCAGCATTTTCCTACGCCGACTGAAATTGGTTTTAATGATATTTGTCCTGAGTCTGAGGGTGATGTCCATAAACGCGCAGCTCATATAGGCACGCTTGCCTTTTTACGTCATGAAGATATTATTGCTCATGAGGTAGGTAGTGCCTCATCTTTTATTCTTACCCAAGCCGGCTTAGCGTTGTTTAATGAAGATATCTTTAAACACTTAGCTGAGCAGCTTAACGATGATGCTCATATCATTTAGTTGCATCATGAAAAATCACTGCACACCATTTTATATATAAATATTACTATATATCAAGTTCTTATGGTTTGCTATTGAAGTGAATAATCATCTCTGCGGCTTCACAATGACAATCATGGCCACATAAAACACACTCATAACCTTGCTTACTGTCTTCATTCCACTTATCGGGGTGTGACTTTATTAGTTTTCCGCCGCACTTACTGAAATAGGACACTGCACTATTATTAGGGCTTTGTTTCCATAAATGACTTATACCTGCTTGAGCACCTTGCTGTTGTGCTGCTTCGATGGCAAGTTTAAGTAGTTGTTTACCTATGCCTAAGCCGCGGTATTTTTCATCTACGGTATTACATTTAAAGTAACAACACTTTTGACTGTTAACTTGCCATAACCCTGGACTGCACCATTGATCTATTGACCATTGGTTGGCTGAATAGGTATTACGAAAGCCAACCAGTTTATTATCGAGTAAAGCGACAAAACTACAGTTAACAGCATTTACTATGCCTTTATTGGTCCACTGTTTTATTTTTTCATCATCTAAATAACCCTCACCGTGCACTTGATTGGCCAGGGTTATCACTTGTGAAAAATATGCTGAGGTTAAAGGTAAATAGCGAATAGTATCTTTGTTATTGGTCATAGAATGTCTTAAGGCACTTAATTGATTACTCTAGGCTAAGATAGCAAAGCTGCGAATAAGTTGCAGCTAAGTTTCTAGGTAGAGCCTAGGTAAGTTACTAAGTAAGTACCGAGATAAGTTATAGCGAGAATTCAGGAATAAAATTCTAGTTATAATTATAGCCGGTCGTTTCAGTGTGAAAATTTAAACACTTAGCTGAGTTTAATTAGTCTAAACGGTTTAAGCGTTTTCCTTGCTTAAAGGCACTAATGTTTTCGCTCAATAAATTAATGAGTCGCATTTGCGCTTCAATACTTGCCCAGGCAATATGAGCCGTTACTTTCAAATTTTCTAGCTTACTATTAATTAATATGTACTCTGCTGGCGGTGGCTCCTGGCTCAAAACATCGAGCACAGCATAAGCAATTTCTTTATTCTTTAAAGCAGTCACTAAAGCTAGCTCATCAATGAGTGCGCCACGGGCAGTATTGATTAACACTGCAGTATTTTTCATAGTCGATAAAACTTCTGCATCAATAAGATTTTCTGTTTCAGCGGTTTGTGGGCAATGTAAACTAATAATATCCGCCTGCGCTATTAGCTTATCAAAAGCCACCCTGCCTGCTCTAACCGTTGTAGCCTTTGGTCGCTCACTAATCAGCACCTGCATATTAAATGCTTGTGCAATTAAGGCAACGGCTTTACCTAAATTACCGTAACCAATAATACCGAGTGTTTTACCCGCTAACTCACTAAAGCCATTACCGTGATAGCAAAAAGCAGCGCTTGTTGACCATAAACCCTGTGCAGTGTTGTTATTGTGATGACTTGTTTGTTGATAATACTCAAGTAATTGCGCGAAAACGTATTGAGCAACAGATTGCCCAGCGTAACCACTGACATTAGTGACGGCAATATTTAAAGACCTAGCGGCATCAATATCGACATTGTTATAACCCGTGGCACTGATACAAATAAGTTTTAACTTAGGTAAGTCGGATAAAATATCTGCAGTTAATTGTACTTTATTGGTAATAATGACTTCAGCGTCTAAGCAACGGTTGATCACTTCAGTAGGGGAGGTCTTGGCATAACAGCTTAATTCACTAACTTGTTGTTCAATGATAGAAAAGTCAATGGCAGAGCTGAAAGTGTCTTTATCTAAAAATACCGCGCGCATGTGTGTACTCAATGGGTTAGGGGATTAGTTATAGTGTTTTATGGCTGAAAAAATAAGCCAGCGAGTATATTTAATACTAACGGGCTCATTAATCATAAATCGGTATGGGTGCTTCGCTAATCACTTAGTGTAAATCACCTCAGCCAGGTCGACCATCTTTTCTTGCGTTCATTAACATAGGCGCATAGCTGACAATAAATATAACAAATGCACCAATCCATAAAGCACCACTGATATCAATAAATAGTAAAGTTTTATCGGGTAATCCCCAAGGGCCGAAAGTACGTACCAGTGCCGCTAAACTAATAAGGATAAAAGCTAATGTCATCGATTTCGGTGGTGTTAGTGGGCGGCCGGTATGACCTAAAGAAACCCGCGAAATCATCGCTAAAATTAAACCGCCCATACCGCCAATAGTGAGTAAATGCCATACATGGTTACTTGGTACTTCGGGGATTAAATAACTTAGCCCGAGAACAAACAAACCAAAGCAGATAAATTTCATCGCGCCGTGAATGGACCATAAAAGTGGTACGTTTAAAGTGATCCAAGGTCGCCATCTTAACCAACGCATAGTTTGAAATATACTGGCAATAATAAGTAAGACACCAAAAAAGACTGTAGAAGAGCCAACTAAAGGCTGTAACAGTAAACTGAACATGGCAATTGCTAAACTGCCATTGGCTGCTTTATCTAACCAAGGTAACGGTGTTA
>NZ_JABSOV010000042.1 GCF_013215345.1 Colwellia sp.
GGATACTTTCCTAAGCTCAAATTTGTTCTTTTCTTTGTATAAGGCTGAGAATATTTTAATATCCATAATTTAGCACCATTAGGACGAACTCTAAGTTGAAGCCCTGCACCATCAGCTAAAGTGTATTCTTTGTCTTTAATCTTAGCTTGTTTAACTTCTGTATTAGTTAAAGGAGTAATTTGTTTTGCCATGATGTACCAATGAAAAAGATAAAAAATGTGGTTGGTACAACCGATGGTACATTAAACGTTGGATAGTGTGAAGTTTGCTTGGTTCTACTTGGACATGTAAACAGCTTAAAACCTTGGGTTTATCTGGCTTTAAGGGGTGTTTTGGACTTGCTTGGAAGTGAAAATGGTGGGCCTTCCCAGACTTGAACTGGGGACCTGCCGATTATGAGTCGGATGCTCTAACCAACTGAGCTAAAGGCCCATTTTCACATATTTGGCCGGATGTTTTCTAATGCGTTTAACAGTTTAATCTAATGAGTAAACCAGTAAAGCGCGTGCAGTATAAGCATTTTTTATTTTGTTGTCACCTACAGAATTTTAAAAAGACACCTTTTTTTACTGACCGCTTATTTCTTAGGCAAATATGCATATTTTAGCGCTAAAAACGATAGGTTAAGCCGACACTCACCTCAGTTTGAAACCAAATATCGCTAGAAATGTATATTCCACAAATTGCTTCATCACAAAATACCGCACTATCTGAATTAAAGAATGTTCCGTATACACGACTATCTAACCTTAAACTAAGACGCTCACTTAATTCAATTTTACTGGCTAAACCAACATTAATCGAAAAGCGTGTTTCACTACTTAGTTGCGCATCTTTAGGGTCTAGATGAGTAAAACCAAAACCACCGGTAACATAAAAAGGAATAGGTCCTTCAGAGATAGGGACATTGCCGCCTATGTGGGCATAGGTAATGCCAAGGCCGCTGTTGCTAGCTGAAAAGTCATCCGAATGGGAAAAGTTAGTACTGTAATGGCTTATTAATAGCTCACCTTGACGTTTTCTATCAAAAGACCAAGCCGTTAACAAACCATAACTGATTGCTTCATTTAGCTCGATACGGTTATGCACCTTATCTTTACTGGTATCAAAGTCACCACCAAAGCGGTAGCCAATCAATGGGGTTATCTCGACGTTTAGTGCTTGTTTTGCCATTGAAGGCAAAGCGGTGAAGGCAAGTGCGCAAGCGAGTACAACAATAACGCGCATAGAAGTTCCTTAGGGTAAAAGCAAAAAAGAGCAAGCTAATTATACCTACTGGTACAACTAACTTACTCTTTTTTATGTCTATTTAAAATAGAATTTTAACTATTTACGATTTACTCACCATCTAAGAAGCTTTTCAGCTGCTCTGAACGAGAAGGATGACGTAACTTGCGTAAAGCTTTCGCTTCAATTTGACGAATACGTTCACGTGTTACATCAAATTGCTTACCAACTTCTTCTAAAGTATGGTCAGTGTTCATATCAATACCAAAGCGCATTCTAAGTACTTTAGCTTCACGAGCCGTTAAGCCAGCAAGTACTTCGTGAGTAGCACCTTTTAGATTTTCTGAGGTAGCTGAGTCAACAGGAAGTTCACCACTACCATCTTCAATAAAGTCACCTAAGTGTGAATCTTCGTCATCACCAATAGGAGTTTCCATTGAAATAGGCTCTTTAGCTATTTTCAATACTTTACGAATTTTGTCCTCTGGCATTACCATACGTTCAGCTAGTTCTTCTGGCGTAGGCTCACGTCCCATTTCTTGTAGCATTTGACGAGAAACACGGTTTAGCTTGTTAATCGTTTCTATCATATGCACTGGAATACGAATGGTACGCGCTTGGTCAGCAATAGAACGAGTAATTGCTTGACGAATCCACCACGTAGCATAAGTTGAGAACTTATAACCACGACGGTATTCAAACTTATCAACCGCTTTCATCAAGCCGATATTACCTTCTTGAATTAAATCAAGGAACTGTAAACCACGGTTGGTGTATTTTTTAGCAATTGAGATAACTAAACGTAAGTTTGCCTCAACCATTTCTTTCTTGGCACGACGTGCTTTTGCTTCACCAATCGACATACGACGGTTAATGTCTTTAATGCCATGAATATTTAGGTGTGTTTCTTCTTCAATTAGGTTTAGCTTGTAGATACAACGTTCAACATCAAGTTCAACATCAAGAAGCTTAGTTGAGTATGGCTTACCGGCTGCTTTTTCTGCTTCAAACCATTCTTTTGAGGTTTCATTACCTGGGAATAATTTGATAAAGGTTGTTTTAGGCATACTCGCACCAACAACACAGTGTTTCATGATCAAACGTTCTTGAACACGTAATCTGTCCATCATGCTGCGCATGTTTTTAACTAACTTATCAAATAACTTAGGAATCAAACGGAATTCTTTAAAGACTTCAGCTACGGCATCGATAGCTTCTTGAGCATCGTTATGACCACGACCTTTTGTCTCTATTATTTTATTGGCTTTCTCATAAGCTTCGCGTAAAGCAGTAAACTTCTCACGTGCTAATTCAGGGCAAGGACCAGTATCTTCTTCTTCCTCGTCCTCTTCTTCCTGTTTTGACTTATCTTCATCAGCAAGATCTGCTTTAGACAGTTCACTACCCACGTGTGTAGCTGCAGGAGCAACTTCTTCTTCCGCATCTGGGTCTAAAAAGCCAGTGATGATATCAGTTAAGCGAAGTTCTTCCGCTTCAAAGTTATCCCACATGTCTAATAAGAAGTTTATCGCAGGTGGATATTCTGAAACACTACGCTGAACTTCTCTGATGCCTTCTTCTATACGCTTAGCGATAACAATTTCGCCTTTACGGGTAAGAAGCTCAACTGTACCCATTTCACGCATATACATACGGACAGGGTCTGTTGTACGACCAATTTCACTTTCAACGGTAGCCAGTGCTTGAGCTGCAGCTTCGGCTGCATCTTCATCAGTGTTGCCCTCACTCATCATCAAGGTATCTTGATCTGGTGCATTTTCAAACACTTGAATGCCCATATCATTAATCATACTAACGATATCTTCAACTTGATCAGAATCGATAATGTCTTGTGGAAGATGATCATTAACTTGCGCAAACGTTAAATAACCTTGTTCTTTACCTTTGGTTATCAGCTCTTTAAGTCTAGATTTAGGGGCTTGTTCCATTGACGAGTGTCCACCTGTATTATATAAATATGGGATGTAAAATATGCGCATAAAACATTAGCAAATGCTAATAAAAGGCGCAATAAAGCCGGAAATTATAACGAATTTTTCAGACAGTTACCAGCGAATATCCTGTCTTAATCGCTTGGTGAAATTTCAAGCCAATATTGTGGCTCTAATCTCATTATTGCTTGCTAAGTATAGTCAAAACTATGAGTTAAGTATTGCTTGTAACTCTTGTTTTTCCTCAGCAGTTATTTGTCCAGCACGGGCTTTTTGTAATAATACTTCTCTCCGCTGCTCAACAAAGTTATTCAATAGCGCCTCAATATTATCAAGAAAAACATCGGTCGCTGCATCAGCTTCAACGTGATGTTGCCAACACATCAACTTAGCTAATTGTTTGCCTTGCTCAGTTCCTCGAAAATATTCAAGTAATTGTGCTGACTTAATATCGGGGTTTTGCTGACATACGCCTAACACTTGCATTAACAACGGTATTCCTGGAGCAGTTAAAGGCTGCAATACACTTATTTCACCTAAGCTACTTGCTATATGGGGATGCTCTAACAATAAAGCAAGTGCTAACCTCACAGGGGTGACTTTTGTTCTGGCTTTAAGCGCAGGCCTTGCCACCTCACCTTTTATATTTTTAGTGAACTTTGCTAGAAATTGCTCACTACCGGTACCAAAGTTGTTCGCTATTTCATTAAGCATGGCATCTTTTAAAATGCTTTCTGGTAGCTTAGCTAAAAAGGGTTGAAATGATTCAACTAAAGCTGCACGCCCTTCAAGAGAGCTCATATCAACTTGCTGCATTAATTGTTCAAATAAGAATTTTGATAACGGCATTGCGCTATCAAGGATATCTTCAAAAGCTTGCTGCCCTTGTGCCCTAATCAATGAATCAGGGTCCTCACCATCGGGTAGAAAAACAAATTTTAACGAAAAACCATCGCGAATAAGTGGCAAGGCATTTTCCATAGCCCGCCATGCAGCATCGCGCCCTGCTCTATCGCCATCGTAACAACAGACCACATTAGGCACAGTACGAAATAATGTTTGTAACTGCTCAAATGTCGTCGCGGTACCTAATGAAGCAACGGCATAGTCGACGCCATGTTGAGCTAAAGCGACTACATCCATATAGCCTTCAACCACAACCAGTCGCTTAAGTTGTTTATTGGCTTGTTTGGCTTCATGTAAGCCATAAAGCTCTTGGCCTTTATGATAAATACGCGTTTCAGGTGAGTTTAAGTATTTGGGTTTTGCATCTCCTAATACACGGCCGCCAAACCCTATTACTCGGCCGCGCTTATCGCTAATAGGAAACATAATACGACCACGAAAGCGATCATAAGGTCGCTTTTTATCCCCCGCAATCGCCATACCTAAATCAATCAATTGCTGATTAGCTTGGCCATTGCGTGAGAAGGAATTCATCATACCGTCCCAAGCATCACTGATGTAGCCAATGCCAAAGCGTTTAACAACTTCGCCACTTAAACCACGGCCTTTCAAGTAATCAATAGCCGTTTCTTTGTCGCTAGCCACTTTTAATTGCTGCTGAAAGAAACTACTAATTTTCGCCATTAGCTCA
This sequence comes from Colwellia sp., assembly GCF_013215345.1. GTDB lineage: Bacteria > Pseudomonadota > Gammaproteobacteria > Enterobacterales > Alteromonadaceae > Colwellia. The sequence goes on from NZ_JABSOV010000042.1 coordinate 4,777, forward strand.
TAGTCATCTTGTTTTTGCTGATAAACTTGCTGCTGTCGGCGTTGCTCTTCTGGGCTAGCTGTATTTTCCTCTCGGATCACTTCCATACCACAATAAGAAGCAAGTTCTTCTACCGCATCGACAAAATCAAGGCGATCGAACTCCATTAAAAAAGAGATGGCATTACCGTGTTCGCCACAACCAAAGCAATGATAAAATTGCTTATCTTGGCTTACCGTAAAAGAAGGGGACTTTTCATTATGAAATGGACAACAAGCTTGGTAATTTTTGCCGGCTTTTTTTAACGGCACTCGACTATCTACCAGGTCAACAATATCAGCTCGGCTTAATAAATCATCTATAAATTGTCGGGAAATGCGTCCAGCCATAATGTTAAAAGTCATCGTCAAAGGGAAATATCACATGAGTATTCTACACAATACCAGTGAAGAAGTAGTTGGGTTTTTTAATTTCCAGCTAAAAACTTATCATAAAAAAGTCATAAAAAAACCGTAAGAGCCGGAGCTATTACGGTTTTATTTAATGTATTAAATACTGTGTTAACTATGATGCATTAAGTGCCGCTCTAACTTGACCGCTTACCGCGCCCATGTCTGCTTTACCTTGCATTAAAGGTTTTAACACCGCCATTACCTTGCCCATATCAGCCATAGAAGCTGCACCAGACTCAGTAATTGCTTTGCTTATTAATTCATTAATTTCTTCTGCACTAAGCGGTTGCGGCATGAAAAAGTCTATAACAACGATTTCCGCTGCTTCCTTCTCAGCCAATTCATCACGACCACCGGCACTGAACATTTTAATTGACTCTTTACGCTGTTTAACCATTTTGGTTAACAAGGCAATAATATTGTCATCTGTTGCTTCGGTTTTGTGATCAATTTCTGCTAGTTTTATTGCAGAAAGCGCCATGCGAATAACACCAAGACGTAATTTGTCTTTGGCTCGCATAGCAGTTTTCATTTCATCTTTGAGTTGTATTAGAAGTGACATCTATCAATCTCTTAGAATAGTTATACTAAGATAATTCTTAGTACATGCGAACGCGACGAGCGTTCTCGCGAGAAACTTTTTTCGCAGCACGTTTAACAGCAGCTGCTTTCTTACGTTTACGTTCCCAAGTCGGCTTTTCATAAGATTCGCGACGACGAACTTCTGAAAGGATTCCTGCTTTTTCACATGAACGTTTAAAACGACGTAATGCAACGTCAAATGGTTCGTTTTCTCTTACTTTAATTACTGGCATGTACTTTATTACCTTAGGGTAGCTATATAAATTGGTGACTGATTTCGACTTAACAATACAAATATTTGCAATGCTTGCCTCATCCACACCCACTCTATTAAAAATTGGTGACGTATTCTACTTCTAAGCAGATAGAAATGTAAAGATTAATTTAGGCGCTATTGATAACTTTTGGCTAATTGCACTGGTGCCTAACTTACAAACACGTTAAAATCGCCCTCCTTATTATTACTATGCTCTGGCGTAATAATAACAAGCTAACATTTTACTATTTTTTGAGACTATAACTATGCGTATTTTGGGTATTGAAACTTCTTGTGATGAAACTGGCATTGCCATTTATGATGATGGTCAAGGCGATCGTCCACAAGGTATACTCGCTCATCGCTTATATAGTCAAATTGCTGTGCATGCCGATTATGGCGGTGTGGTACCAGAGTTGGCCTCAAGAGATCATGTTCGTAAGACTATTCCTTTAATAAAACAAGTTTTAGCCGATGCTAACCTGACACCTCAAGATCTAGACGGTGTGGCTTATACTGCAGGCCCAGGTTTAGTGGGTGCATTACTAGTAGGTTGTTCAATTGGTAGAAGTTTAGCTTATGGCTGGGACTTACCAGCTGTGCCTGTGCATCATATGGAAGGTCACCTATTAGCACCTATGCTTGAGGATGATGTTCCTGAGTTTCCTTTTGTCGCATTATTAGTATCTGGTGGTCATACCATGCTAGTGCGTGTCGACGCTATTGGTGAATACAAACTACTCGGTGAATCGGTTGATGATGCCGCAGGAGAAGCATTTGATAAAACAGCTAAGTTGCTTGGTTTAGACTACCCTGGTGGTCCAGCTCTTGCTAAAATGGCTGAAATCGGTGTAGCCGGACGCTTTAAATTACCTCGCCCTATGACAGACAGACCAGGATTAGATTTCAGCTTTAGTGGTTTAAAAACAGCTGCAGCGGTTTTAGTGCGAAAAGAATGCATTAATATCGAGCCGACGTTATCTGAAGAGCAGTTAAAACAAACCCACGCAGATATTGCCCATGCCTTTCAACAAGCCGTGATTGATACCTTAGCGATAAAATGTAAACGTGCCTTGCAACAAGAGCAATTAAGCCGTTTAGTGATTGCTGGTGGTGTCAGTGCTAATACTGCTTTACGTGAGAAACTTGCCCTGACAACTAAAAAGCTTGGCGGCAGTGTCTTCTATCCTCGCCCTGAGTATTGTACCGATAATGGCGCCATGATTGCTTATGCGGGCTTACAACGTTTAAAAGCAGGTACCGATGCTGATTTAACCTTTAAAGCTAACCCTAGATGGCCTTTGGATTCATTACCTCCAGTTAAGTAATAGCTTAGTTACCAAATAAGTAACGCATCCTGAGTTTTGTATCACAGCTATTCAGGGTGTCACGATTACTTATACGGTTTATTCAATTTTATGAGTAATCTTACTTTCTGTGCCTTTAAACAAGCGTTTAATATTTTCTCTATGTCGAAAGATAATCAGAGCACTAAGCATTAAAGTTGGATAAACATATAGAGGTTTTAGCAAGTAAACATAAAGTGGTGCCAGAGATACGGTAACAATAGCCGCTAAACTAGAATATTTACTAACCTTCACCACTAATACCCAAGTAATAATGAGCAAGCCTCCCAAAGTAAAACCAATCGGTAGCAAAGTCCCTAACGCAGTTGCAACAGCTTTTCCGCCTTTAAAATTGAAAAATATTGGATACATATGCCCTAAACAAGCGGCCATACCTATAAAGCCTAAGTAAAGCGAATCAATTTTTAAAAAGTAAGCACACCATACCGGAATAGTGCCTTTAAGAATATCTAAAAACAATACAGTTGCTGCAGCTAGCTTATTGCTCATACGCAAGACATTAGTCGCGCCCGGATTTTTTGAGCCTGTTGTTCGAGGATCCGGCAAGCCTAAAAATTTACACACTAATATTGCACTAGAAATAGAACCTATTAAATAAGCAACAATGATCATGGTTAGTATGAGTAATAACATTTAGATGACAAAATCCATTATTGGCACAAAAAACAGAATTATTATTCTATCTTCATCTCTGCTAGTTTTTCTAGCACTTCGCAGGTAAAATCGCTCTTTATTTTGTAACAATTGCATAAATACTGCAATTAATTACTGCAATGGTTCTTCTAACAACATAATAGGTAAGTCATGGACAAGGTGTTTATTAAAGGTTTAAGTATTCAAACCACTATTGGTTTTTTTCAGTGGGAAAAAGAAATAAAACAAACCTTGGTCATTGATCTTGCCATGGGTTGGAATACGGCTAGTGCGGCAAAAAATGATGAACTGGCTAAAACCTTAGATTATGCCGAGATTTCAGTGGCTATAGAGCGCTTTGCTAACGACAACCCTGTTGACTTAATTGAGACGCTTGCTGAACGATTAGCGAGCTATTTAATGACTCAATACCATATCCCTTGGTTAAAGCTCTTCGTTGGTAAACCAGGGGCGGTACATAATGCACAAACTGTTGGTGTAGAAATCGAACGTGGTAAGCAAACCACAGAGACCCAAGTTTAATGGCACAAATTTATATCTCACTGGGTAGTAATGTTGAACGTGAGCATTATGTTAAACAAGGGTTACTTTCGTTAGCTAAAGCATTTGAACTACCTTTTGAGCAGTTAAGCTTATCTTCATTATTTGAATGTGAAGCGATAGGATTTGATGGCCCCGCTTTTTACAATATGGTGATAGGGATCAAGTGCCGACAGAGTGTTGAACAAGTGGCTAATATGTTACGTGATATAGAGTTTTCGCACGGTCGCGACCATAATGCAAAAAAGTTTAGTCCACGTACTCTAGACCTAGACTTGTTATTATATGATGATTTAATTATTAAGCAGCCAGCACAACTTCCTCGAGATGAAATAACTAAAAATGCTTTTGTCTTATGGCCGCTGAGTCAAATTTCACCTGAATTACAACACCCGATATTAAAAAAATGTTATCAAGAGTTGTGGCATGATTACAATAAAAACAACCAACAGCTTAGCATTGTCACTAACTGCTGGTAGAGTGACCCGCACCAACATTCAGATTAAAAGTTAAAGGACAACTAACGACACATGAGTACCTTAGAAATAATTATCCTTGCCTTATTACAGGGCTTAACCGAATTTTTACCTATTTCCAGTTCCGCCCATCTCATTTTGCCGTCACAAATATTAGGCTGGCAAGATCAGGGACTAGCCTTTGACGTTGCCGTGCATGTTGGTACTTTATTAGCGGTAATAATATATTTCCGTAAAGAAGTGGGTGCTATGAGCGTTGCTTGGTTAGGCACTGTCGGTGTTGGCCCTGAAAAAGGCAGTCAAAGTTTCGATGGCAAACTTGCCTGGTGGATTTTATTTGCCACTATTCCTGCCGGTTTATTTGGCTTATTAGGTAAAGACTTTATCGAAGAGCACTTACGCTCAGCCTTAGTAATAGCAGCAACCACCTTAATTTTTGGCTTTCTTTTAGGCTTTGCTGATATCAAAGCAGGTAAACGAAAAACACATAAGCCAATGGAAAAATTAGGCTTTAAAGGGGCAATGTTAATAGGCTTAGCACAAGCGATCGCCTTAATTCCTGGCACCTCTCGTTCAGGTATTACCATGACCATAGGTTTAATGTTGGGCTTGAGCCGTGACCATGCTGCGCGTTTTTCGTTTTTACTTTCTATTCCCGCCATAGCTATGGCAGGAAGTTATTTAACATTAAAGCTAGTTTTATCAAGTGAAGTAGTTGATTGGTTTGCCATGGGCTTAGGCAGCTTAATCGCTTTTGTTAGTGCTTATGCCTGTATTCATTACTTTCTTATTTTATTAGAGAAGTTAGGCATGATGCCCTTTGTTATCTATCGATTATTCTTAGGTGTAGGCTTACTCTGGTTTATCTTAGCTTAGATTTATCTTTGGCTAGGCTCAGCAAGAGAATTAAGAAAATCAATAATTAAGAAGAAAATGAATAAGCAGCACCAATGACGTGTTAAAACTCTCAATAGTTACCCGTTTTATAGTTAAGATTTTAATAATTAATACCAACACATTCGAGAAATAAATATGATTGCCATTACCCTAGATAACTTTCAACAAATGGTTGTTGAAGAGTCAAAAAGCAAATTAGTACTGGTAACCTTTTGGGCTCAGCAAGTACCTGAAAGTGTTGAATTACGCGATAAATTAGCTGCTAAGCTATCAGGATTAACTGACCATATAACCTTGGCGACAGTCGATTGTCAAAGCCAAGAGCAAATCGCTCAGCAGTTTGGCATTCAAGGCTTACCAACGGCTATTCTACTAAAAGATGGCCAACCCCTTGACGGTATTTCCGGACCACAAGACGATGCTAGCATAGCTATATTTTTAGAGAAGCACTTACCTAAGCCAGAAGATGTATTATTAGGACAAGCGAAAATTGCCCTAGCTAATGGCCAGTTAGTCGAAGCGAAAACAGCTATCAACCAAGCCTATCAAATTGATAATAGTCGTGCCGACATTAAGTTAGTGTTAATTGAGGTTTACTTACAGGCGGGAAAAACTGCTGAAGCTAAGGCACTGATAGACACCATAATGATGGTTGATCAAAATAGTGACTACCAAGTATTACTGGCCAAAGTAGAGTTAGCAGAGCAAGCGGAGAACTCTCCTGAAATTCAAGCCTTAGAAACACAGTTAAAAGCAACGCCTGATGATATCAACCTCAGTCAACAACTTGCTACTCAGTATAGCCAAGTGAATCGCCATGAAGATGCCCTAACAATATTATTTCGTTTAGTACAAGCGGGTGATGAAAGTACTAAAGATAAAAGTAAGGAGCTATTTTTAGGTGTCTTAAAATCGTTACCTGATGGCGAACCACTAGCAGCAAAGTTTCGTCGAAAGCTTTACACCCTAATGTATTAATAAACTAATGTACTAATAGCTAGTGTTTTAACAAACTAAAGCACTAAGCTTTGATGAATAACATTCAATAGTTAAGTAACATATATCAAAAAGCCCGGTTCACTATGCAAGTGAATCGGGCTTTTTATTTTTAATAGCAAACTGAGATGAGCTAATGTTTATTCTTATGTTTAGGGAATGTGCTCACTAGCCAGGTAATCGTGTGATTGCATTTCTTGTAAACGACTTAAACAACGTTTAAATTCAAAAGCTAGGCGGCCACCACTATACAAGTCTTCTAAGGCAAGCTCTGCCGACATAATTAACTTTACATTACGCTCATAAAACTCATCAACCAAGGCAATAAATCGTCGCGTGGTATCGTCACTATCTGGGCCCATTTCTTTAACGTTAGCCATTAATACTGTGTGATACAGTTGACTTATTTCCATATAGTCTCCCTGACTACGGGCACTTTCACAAAGTACCGAGAAGTCAAAATAGACCACGCCATCACTCACCAAAACAGTCTCTAATGGCCGATTATGAATATCAATGACTTGCCCCGCTTTGCCTTCATCGCTCGAGAGTTGCTTAAAGTAATGCTGTAAGTTTTCTTCAGCTTGGGCATCAAGAGGATAATGAAATATTTCAGCCTGCTCTAAGGTTCTTAAACGATAATCTACACCGCTATCGACATTAACAATAAGAGTATGTTCGTTGATCAGCTTTATCGCCGGGAGAAAACGCTCACGTTGCAGGCCGTTACGATACAGTTCATCGGGGATAATATTAGAGGTAGCTACTAAGGTAACATTATGAGCAAATAACTCTTCAAATAATGTTCCTAAAATCATGGCATCAGTAATATCTGAAACAAAGAACTCATCAAAGCAGATGATCTGAGTTTCATCGGCAAACTTTTTAGCAATGATTTTCAGCGGGTCCGATTGTCCTGTTAAGCCTTTGAGCTCTTGGTGAACTCGGTGCATAAAGCGATGAAAGTGCACACGAATTTTATTTTCAAACGGTAGGCTGTCAAAAAAGGTGTCAACCAAATAGGTTTTCCCTCGACCAACACCGCCCCAAAAATACAAACCTTTAATCGGTTGCTGCTCTTGTTTTTTATAGATTTTTTTCCAGCGATTTAACACTTTTTTAAAGCCTGAAACTGCTAAGGGCTTATTTTGTAAATCGTCATATAAACGTTGCAGATGGATAACAGCATTTTCCTGTGCTGCATCAAAAAGAAAATCATCTCTGGTTAAATCTTGCTTATACTTATCAATAGGAGAGAGCTTTATCATTGAGAGCCTATGTTATTAAAATCAATTCTTAATGCGTGTGAGGTACTTGAAAAGTAACTATTTGCTAAGATATTTAACTAAGCATTAACTCAGCAAATTGTTTTGATGATAGTATAATCTATCTCGACACTATATTAATACCAAACTGGCACCATATTTACCCAACAGCTTAATTCCTCTTTACAATGTAAGGTACACCCTATGAATGTAGTAATAGCTTTAGTCATTTTTATCATCGGCGGCATTGGTGGTTTTTTCGCAAATCGTCTTCTTTCCAGCACCAGTCAAGAGCAACGTAAATTAGCAGAACAAGTTAATAAGAGTGAAGCTGCTTTAGATCAATACAAGCTTGATGTTGCCGAACATTTATCAAGCTCTGCCCAGTTACTTGAGCAAATGAATAACACTTGCCAAACGGCGATGAAACAAATGCAAGAAAGTACCCAACTACTGCAAAAAGCCACCACGGTTGAAGTTGACAGCATGCCCTTTTTCTCAGCAGAGACTCAGCAACAACTTGCGCAAACAGCAGCTTTACGTCATCAAAAACGCAGCAGTGCCGTAACTGAAGTCATCACTGAAGCGCCACTGGATTATTCTGATAATCCGAGCGGATTATTTGACGAACAGAAACAAAAAGTTACAACTGCAGAGTAATTTTATACATGATTTACTGAACTAAAGCCTTTCAGTTCAGTCTATTTTGGGGTATTGATAAAGAAGTTAACTGGTATGTATGTTAACTTTTTTTAACCGTTATTTTCGGAGCACTCTTAAATATGAAAAATTCATCTAAACTATCTCAACGCGCCAAGTCATCTAAATACTCTAAATTATCTATTATCATCAGCGCGGCATTATTATCTTCTACTCTAGCACTCTCTAGCGCGCCAGTTTTAGCTAATTGGCCAGCGCAAGTTGATGGTCAAATGATGCCAAGTTTGGCGCCTATGCTTGAACATGCAACCCCAGCAGTAGTCAGTATCTCTGTGATAGGTACTCATAAAGTAGCACAGCAAAATGTCCCTGATGCGTTCAAATTTTTCTTTGGTAACAAGGGTGAAAATCAACTTCAACAACAGCCATTTCGCGGTTTAGGCTCAGGTGTCATTATCGATAGTGATAAAGGCTATATCGTTACCAATAACCATGTGGTAGAAAACGCTGACAAGATCATGATCACCTTAAAAGATGGCCGCCAAATAGAAGCAAAAAAGCTAGGCAGTGATGCTAAAACTGATATCGCCTTATTACAAATCGACGCTGAAAATTTAAGTGAAATTAAACTGGCTGACTCTGATGAGTTACGTGTAGGTGATTTCGCTGTCGCTATTGGCAGCCCATTTGGTTTAGGTCAAACAGTAACCTCGGGCATTGTTAGTGCTCTTGGCCGTAGTAATTTAAATATCGAACATTATGAAGATTTCATTCAAACCGATGCAGCGATAAATAGTGGTAATTCCGGTGGTGCTTTAGTTAACTTACGCGGTGAGTTAATTGGTATTAATACCGCCATAATAGGACCCAGTGGCGGTAATGTCGGTATTGGTTTTGCTATCCCAAGTAATATGATGCACAACTTGGTGACACAAATTATAGAGTTTGGTGAAGTTCACCGCGGTATTCTTGGTGTATCTGGGCGCAGTGTGAATAGCGAAATAGCTAAAGCCATGGAACTAAACATCAGCCAAGGTGGTTTTATTGAACAGGTAATGCCAGATTCTGCCGCCGATGAAGCGGGTATTAAAGCCGGTGACGTTATTGTTGCGATGAACGGTAAAGCGATCAAAAGCTTCCTTGAGCTGCGCGCTAAAATAGGCTCAATTGGCGCCAATAAAAAAGTTAACTTAACAGTAATAAGAGACGGTGATAAAAAAACTTTTACCGTTAAATTAAAGCAAGATCAGAGCGCTGATATTAGTGCCGCAAGTATTCACCGTATGTTAGAGGGAACTCTACTAGAAAATGACACTAAAAATCAGGCGATAATCATAGAGCAAGTTGCTCAAGGCTCTCCAGCTGAAATGGCCGGATTAAAGGCGGGTGACATTATCACTGGTGTTAACCGTAGTCGCATCAAGGATATTGCCCAATTACGCGACTACCTAAAAGATAAAACCGGTGTATTGGCGCTAAACATTGTTCGTGATAATCATGCTCAGTACATAATGATCCGCTAATTGGCTACATGGAATAGCTAGATTAAAGAGAAGAATATACAGCTAAGCTGATGATATTGACGCTAACTCTTCAGTGGTTGCAGTCATTATCATCAGCTTTTTTTATGTTACACTGAAAAACTTGGTGCAACATAAAATAAGATAGCCTTTGAAACTCTTCTCTTCAATCAAATATACACTTACAGCAATCAGTTACGGCGTATTCTTAGCTGTGCTGCTATTACTGCTGATTCCTGGATTAGTTCCCGGTTTGAATGGCACGAGTTTGGTAACCAGCCTTTTCAAAGGCAGTCAAGCGCAGCAAGCACCTATGTCATTTGCTAAAGCGGTTAGTATTTCCAGCCCTGCAGTGGTAAATATTTATTCTGAACAAATTGAAGTGAACCCACAATACGGCCGTAAACCCCGTAAAAGTACCCGCTTAGGCTCAGGGGTAATTATGGATAGTCACGGTTACATATTGACCAACTTACACGTGATACGCCAAGCAGACCTGATTCAGGTATTACTACAAAGTGGTCAATTATACCCGGCTGAGTTAATAGGCTTTGATCATTATACTGATTTAGCGGTATTAAAAGTGAACGCTAGCAACCTGCCGGTTATTCCACAAAAAGAACAACAAACCTCATTAGTGGGTGATATTGTCCTTGCCATTGGTAACCCACTTAATTTAGGCCAAACCGTAACCCAAGGCATTATTAGCGCTACCGGCCGTAGTGGTTTAAGTAACACCAGCTATTTAGAATTTTTGCAGATGGATGCTGCTATTAATGAAGGTAACTCAGGCGGCGCACTCATCAATAGTAATGGTATTTTAGTGGGTATTAATTCAAGGAAGTTCACCCAGTCCAATCCGCAATTATCTATTCAGGGAATATTCTTCGCCGTACCTTATCAACTCGCCTATAAAGTAATGCGTCAGATCATTGAAAATGGCAAAGTAGTACGCGGCTGGTTAGGAATTTCCACGCAAAATTACCACCCAGAGTTAAAAGGCTTTGTTGTTGATGATGTGATGGATAATAGCCCGGCACAAAGCGCTGGTATACTGGTGGGCGATGTAGTTTATCAAATAGATAACCAGCTAATTGATAGCGTTACAACTGCCCTAGATATCATTGCTGAAACACCACCAAATACTGAGTTAACTTTTAAAATTTATCGACAAGGTAATGCCATAACCATCAAGGTTAAGATTATTGAGCTATCTAATTAACCAGTGAGTTGACGTTAGTTAATTTAATCTTATTTAATGCAATGTTATTTAATACAATTAACTAACATCTGCTAAACAAAAAAAAGGCAGACTGTAAAGATACAGTCTGCCTTTTTGTATTAGCTAACATTTATTAAAAACAATGTTATCAATTCAGTACGATTAACTCAGCACTATTAACAAGAGTCGTAATAGCTCTTATGAGTCTAATTCAAGTAAGTATTTAACTAGATTTTTATAATCTTGTTCCAAATTATTTTTATCTAATTTTGCTGCGTTGACTCGGTATTTTCCATTAACAAAAATAGCTGGCACAGAAGTTAAAGCACGTTTAGCACTCATAGTGTCTTGGCTTTTCTTTAATGATTTTGCTTGTGAATTCACGCTAAAGCTTTTCATTAACTTATCAAACTTCTCACCATCAGCACCATTTAACACAAAGATATTACGTAAGTCTTTTTCTGAAGTAATAACTGCGCGTTGTACTTGTACATAATTAAAGATAGCACCAACAAGCTTATCCGTATTGTCCATTTGCTCAGCAACAACAATTGATTTAGTGATCATCGCTTGAACCTTCGGGCTAGCGGCACGAAGAAAATCAACATGGTTACGCACAAACTTTGCATCTGCAGGTAGTGATTTTTTTAAGTCATGAGCAAAAGATTCAAAAGTCATACAATGCGGACAGTAAATAGAAAAGTATTCACGCACTTCTTTTTTCTTAGTAACCGTTTCACTCACTTTAGTGTATTGCTCACCTTCTGTATATTGCGCAGCAGTGGCACCTACAGATAAAACCAACAGCGGCATCAACAAAAGAGATTTTAGTATTTTATTCATTATTTTTTCCTAAAGTAAAATGGCCCAATAACAGTAACAACTATAAATAACTTACATTAATTACTTATATGCATTACAAGGGCTAAAAGTTATTCAAACTTAACGGTGGTTGTTGCAAGGCAGACATTTGCTCTTTCAGCATCAGTATTTGCTGCTCCCAATATTTCTCGGTATTAAACCAAGGAAAGTTTGGTGGGAAAGCAGGATCTTGCCAACGTTTACATAACCATGCCATATAATTAACCAGTCGCATAGTTCTTAATGATTCTATCAACATAAGCTGGTCATTTTCAAAGGAAAAGAACTCTTCATAGCCCATCAATAATGTATCAAGTTGTAACAACTGCTGTTGCCTGTCTCCTGATAACATCATCCAAAGGTCTTGAATAGCAGGCCCTGTTCGACAATCATCTAAGTCAACAAAGTGAGGTCCTTCATCACGCCATAAAATATTACCTGCATGACAGTCACCATGTAAACGAATTTGTTTGGTGTGTTGTGCCGGTAAATACTGCTGAGCGGCAACCGCAATAACCTGATCTAAAATGGTAAAAAAGGGCGTAGTTAAACTTTTAGGAACATAGTTTGAAGCAATAATACTCTCACGTGCTTGCAACAGTAATTCATCGGTATTGAAATTTGGCCTATGTTGAAAGTCATTCTGCGAAGACACTGCGTGAATTCGAGCAATAAAACGGCCCATCCACTCTAGTTGGTTGAGGTTATCGACCTCAAAAATACGCCCACCTCGACAAGGAAATACGGCAAAATGATAGCCTTTAAATTCAAATAAACTTCTGCCATTAACTTTTAGTGGCGCAACTATCGGTAATTCTTGCTCTTCAAGCTCAAAGGAAAAATCATGCTCTTCGTGAATCTGCTTAAGTTGCCAACGCTGTGGTCGGTAGAACTTAGTCACATATTTAACTAAGTTATCATCATGAAATTGATAAACTCGATTTTCATAGCTGTTAAGCGCTAATAAACCGCTATCAACGCTAAATCCGGCACTCTCTAAACCATCAATAATTAAGTCTGGTGACAGTGCACTAAAATCAAATGAAGCCATTAGTGTTTATTAAAAAATCGGCTTTCTTGCTCGATCTTCGCCTCACCTTCCGGTGCAATTTGTTCAACGGTAAAGGTAATATTAGTCATAAAACTTTCCAATTCATAAGGGTCTACAGAGAGACTTATTGGCAATGTATAAACAGTAGCGGCCTTAACGGTCACCTCTTGTTTGCCGTGCCATTGGGTATTTTCTATCCCTTTCATGGACAGCTTATAGGTATTATCGGTTTGCGACATATTGAGGATTTTTAAGGTAAAGACATTTTCAATGTCACCATTAAAATTCTCTTTCGCCAGCTCGGTTCGGTCGCGAATAATATCTAAAGATAACGGCACGCGATTAACGATTTCAAGCACTAACATGGTACTCATAATAACCAGTAACACCCCATAACCAACAAGCTTAGAACGTAGTAGATGGACTTTATTACCTTGTAATTCATGCTCTGTGGTATAACGAATAAGGCCTGGCTCATAGTCCATCTTATCCATAACGCCATCACATGCATCAACACAAGCGCCACAGTTAATACATTCATATTGCAAGCCATTGCGAATATCTATGCCGGTAGGACAAACCTCTACACATAAATTACAATCAATACAATCCCCTAGCCCCATAGCTTTATGATCTTGTTTACGTCCGCGAGCACCTCTACTTTCGCCGCGCTTACTATCATAAGCAACGGTTACGGTATCTTTATCAAACATGGCTGATTGAAAACGTGCATAAGGACACATATGTAAACACACAGTTTCACGCATCCAACCGGCGTTACCATAGGTGGCAAAGGTGAAAAAAGCTAAAATACCGGCCATCATCACGCTAGTATCTAAGGTGAAAACATCAATAAACAAGTCCTGCATTGGCGAAAAATAGCCAGCAAAAGTCATCGCGGTATACAGCGAAAATAATAACCAAGCACAATGTTTTAATGTTTTTCGTATGACTTTATTGCGATTTAATGCTTGTTTGTCTAACTTTCTTCGTTGATTTGCTGTCCCTTCGATTTTCTCTTCAAACCAAATAAAGATGAAAGTCCACACTGTTTGTGGGCACATATAGCCACACCAGACTCGACCAACAAAGGTAGTGACAAAGAACAGTAAAAAAGCACCCAGTATGCTAAACCACGCCAGCAACGTTAAATCTTGTGGCCATAAAGTAAGGTTCCACAGGGTAAAACGTTGTTCACTGATATCAAACAATACCGCTTGATGACCATTAAACTGTAGCCAAGGCAGTATTAGAAAGAAGGCAAAATAAACAAGGTTCATCCGCTGCCTAAGTTTTTGAAAAAAACCAGATACTTTACGGACATATATTTGATCACCGGGTTTGTAACGTTCTTTACCCGTGTTTTTATTGCCATGAATTTTGACATTTTTAATGGGGATGTACTGTTCAACCGCCGCCTTTTTTGTTTTAGGCGCAGAGGATGATGGGTCGTTTGCTCTCACGATGAATCCTTGGTAAGCGAGTAAAATACTACTAGCGGGCTACTTGCTAGCCTTAATACGAACGTTAATTTTATTAACAAACGTGCATAATAGCTAATAATTTATTACCTTAGCGAGTAATTTAATATAAAGTCAGCTCTTCTAATTTATTATATGACATATTATGAAGCATTTATTGATCTTAATCGTTGCTGCCGCACTCTATTTACATTTCTACCCGAATGAAGAAGTGACTCAATTTTATAACGAGCAAAAGAAAGCTTTACTTGAGGGTTTCACTGAGTTTAGTGACACTAAAGTACGGTTAAAATCCGATAAAATTTATCAAGATTTAGAAGGTGACCTGAAAAGTTTTTCAGAAAGAGAAGTTGAGCGGTTAAAAGTTATTACCTCATCAAGAGCAGTAGTTAAAGAGTTTTATTTTACTATTTGTAAAACTGAACAGCGCGATATTGTCTTTCATATCAAAAATCAAGAAAAAGTCTGTCGAGTCATTAACCGTTACGCTAGCATGCTTTAACCCTTGGATTAAAGCACCTATCCTTAACCCATATTAGCTAGCGGATAACCTTACTAATAATTTGGCAAAGTTATCACTGGCTTGCTCTTGCTCAACATGTTGTTGAGCTATTATCTGCCACACACCATTAACCATCACATCGGCCACTGGGTTTTGCTGACTGGCAAAAATCATACTATCAAGCAAGTGCTGATTAGCATTAGCGTATAACTTAGTTTTATCACTATCCAATACTAGTAAATCAGCCTGTTTACCAATCGCTAAACTACCGGTATTACTATTAGTACTTTGCGCGCCACCTTGAGCAGCTTGCTGCCATAAGTTTTGCCCAACTGACGCTTGTTCATCTGAAGCTAAAATAGCGCGTTGCTGCTTTATCAGACGTTGTGCATATTCAAGCCAGCGTAATTCCTCAATAGGGTTCACTGAAATATGACTATCAGAGCCGATGGCGATAGTACCTTGTTCAGCTAAAAACTCGGTGGTTGGGAAAATTCCGTCTCCTAAATTAGCTTCAGTAGTTGGACAAATACCCGCGATGGCTTGTTTAGCTATAATGCCTTTTCTTTCGGCCTCATCGATATGAGTGGCATGAATTAAGCACCAGAACTTATCCAGTTCGATATTATCAAGTAGCCATTGCACCGGTCGTTTACCGTAATGTTGCAAGCAATCATCAACTTCTTTTTGTTGCTCACTTATATGAATATGAATTGGTGCTTGTTTATCTAAGCTACGCACATGTGTCACCGCACTAATTAGTGAAGCCTTATCAACAGCGCGTAAAGAATGCGGCGCAATACCAACATTGGTATTTGAGTATTGTTCACTTAAGGCAAAGCAGTCACTGACTAACTGATTAAACTGCTCAGTTGAATTGATAAAGCGTTTTTGTCCGTCATTCGGTGCTTGTTCGCCAAAACCACCATGTTGATATAACACAGGTAATAAGGTTAAGCCGATACCGGATTCTTTTGCCGCTGTAAAAATCGCTTGTGCCATAGTGGCAAGATTAGCTGAACTCCCTTTTGATGAGATGGCTTTTGATGTGCTACCTACAGCAGTATTAGTGTCATAAGTACTGCCATCAATATCATGATGTAAATAATGAAATTCGGCAACTCGGGTATAACCCATTTTGAGCATTTCAATATAGAGTTGTTTAGCAATATTTTTAGCATCAACATCGGTTAGCTGGGCTAAAAATTGATACATGATTTTTCGCCAGGTCCAAAAGCTATCTTGACCTTCACTGCCTTGCTCACTAAAGCCAGCAAAAGCTCGTTGAAAAGCGTGTGAATGACAATTAACCATACCTGGAATGACAGCACCTTTTGCTATTTCAGCGCCGGCAATCATGCCAGATTCAATGGCAGTAATAACACCTTGCTCAATAGTGATGGTTTGCTTAGTAGCCCAACCATCTTTTAATAAAATATTTTCTGCGTATAATTTCATATTACCCTACCAAACTTCTCTAATTGTACTTATTTACTAGACGGAGTTACTGATGCTGCTTACTAAACTAATGGCTACTTTAGCTAGCAGTCACTTAAACTTGCCTGATTTTTCTTGATTTACTTCTCTTGACTGAAGTCAGCTAAGCATTGAACAAATACTTGTAATTTTTCTTTTACCTGCTCAGCTTTTTGTTCATTGTAGCGATCACTAGGTTCATCCATATAGGTATGCTGTGATAACTCTAACTGCACCGCATGAATATTTTCTTTAGGGTTGCCATAACCTCGGGTGATATAACCACCTTTAAAGCGGCCATTAACCACACTAGAATAAGGAGATAAATCAAGCTGTGCTACTTTATTAATCAGCTCACTACTACAGCTTTCACCATTAGCACTACCAAAATTAAAGTCCGGTAATTGCCCATCAAAAAAACGTGGCACATGTGACAAAATAGAGTGAGCATCCAATAAAATAACTTTACCAAACTGTGCTTTCATTTGGGCCAAAGTATCGTTTAATGCCTGGTGATAAGGTTGCCAATAAAGCTCAATTCTGCGTTGAATTTCAGCTTCATCGGGCTCTTGCCCAGAGATATATAATGGTGACAAGTCAAAGGCTGTAGTTGGGCATAACTCAGTGCTATTTGCGCCAGGGTATAAATTTATGCCGTCTATATTGCGATTTAAGTCGATAACATAGCGACTGTATTTCGGTTTTATAATCGAAATACCAAGACCTTGGGCAAAGTCATAGAGTTTATCCATATACCAATCAGTATCTGGAACCTGATGTCCGGTATTTGTCATGGTGGCAGCTATACTGTCAGGGATTAATTGCCCGTTGTGCGGCATGCTAATTAACAACCCTATTTTCCCAGTGACCAAGTCATAACTCTTATTCATGTTATCCCCTCAAAATTGGCTATCGCCCAAATTGTATATACAACTTAGGAGTGACTAATTTATCATGCGTTAGTGACTATGAGCAAGGATAGATGGAATTCTTTTCTCTTGCTTATTTTCGCCATTATTAATAAATTTATTATTAGTTTATTTTATAAATAGATTTTACCTATTGTAATGATAGATTTAATACGTTTTACTGAATCAAGTTTAGCTAGCATAATAGCTGCATCTTAACGAGTTAACTCAAGTACGAACTCGGCGCAACGAATACAATTAACCCCCTAAAGGATTTCATTATGTTTACTGATATTACCGGTCAAAAAGTCCCTGCAGTCACTTTTCCAATCATAGCTGATGACACATGGAGCGCACGCACTAGCGATGATATTTTCGCTAATAAAACAGTGATAGTTTTTTCATTACCAGGAGCATTCACCCCTACATGTTCATCTTCTCACTTACCACGTTATAACGAATTAGCGCCTAAGTTTTTTGCCAATGGTGTTGATGAAATTGTTTGTATCTCAGTAAACGATACCTTTGTTATGAACGCTTGGGCAAAAGACCAAGATGCTGACAAAATTAGCTTCATTCCTGATGGTAATGGTGATTTCACCCAAGGTATGGGCTTGCTAGTTGATAAGTCTGATATTGGGTTTGGCAAGCGTAGCTGGCGTTATGCCATGTTAGTAAAAAATGGCATTATTGAAAAAATGTTCATTGAACCTGATTTACCAGGCGACCCGTTTGAAGTATCAGATGCTGATACCATGCTTAATTTTATTAACCCAGCAGCGGTACAAAAAACTGAAGTGGCTATTTTTACTAAACACGGCTGCTCACATTGTGCAAAAACCAAAGCGTTATTGGCTGAGCAAGGTTTACAATACGAAGAGATGATCTTAGGTGAAGATACTAGCATTACGGCAATGCGCGCTATTACTAAAGCCGATACCACGCCACAAATATTTATCGACGGTAAGCACATTGGCGGCAATGACGAGTTAACAAAATACTTTAGCTAATTGTCTTACACTCAATAAAGATTTAAAGCCTGAAAGCTAAGCAATACCCCCAATAAAAACACAATAATGAAATACCCGCTATCAATCAAGATGCATGTTTCAGGGTGCTTGAGTAATTTCAATTCAAGACGCTGTAATGAAATAATGGTTATTCCATTATAATTTACAGCAACGATGAAGTGATGTTGCTCAAGCACCTCTTCGATGGGTTTAAAATGACTTTACGCCGCGTTAAATAATCAAACCATAGAATGACTATGATCAAATTATTTTTCTTGCCTAAAGTCATTTTAATTCCCACTGAAATCCTGCACTTTGAATGGTAACGGGTATATACTCTCGTTATTGTGTTTTTTGTATACTCCGATTGGAATTAATAATGGATAACCAGCCCTACAACCCGCTTCATGGCATAAATTTAAAAACTATAGTCACTGAATTAGAAGCTTACTTTGGTTTTGAAACCTTAGGTAAAACCATTAAAATAAAATGTTTCACTGACAACCCAAGTATTCAATCAACATTAAAATTTCTACGTAAAACGCCCTGGGCTAGAGAAAAAGTTGAGCAACTTTACATTAAAAATAAGATTAAAATTCAGAATTCATTTGAATCAGATGATTTGAACTAATCCGAACAATTGATTCGCTTTTCTGACTATTTACCCTCTAGCATATTGCCAAACAAGCTATTAAAGCACTGGCAATACACCGAGAAATATCTAATGATGGGCTAATACTCATCAGAACTTAGGTAATTATGTCTTTAGCCACGCATTATATTTTAACTTGGCAATGCCCTGACAATTCAGGCGTTTTAGCCAAAGTATCGCAAAGCCTGTTTTCACACGGTGCTTTCATTACCGAAACGTCGCAATACAGTGACCCTTATAGTGAAACCTTCTTTTCACGTATTGCTTTTGATGAT
The DNA here is from genome assembly GCF_013215345.1 of Colwellia sp. GTDB lineage: Bacteria > Pseudomonadota > Gammaproteobacteria > Enterobacterales > Alteromonadaceae > Colwellia. The sequence goes on from NZ_JABSOV010000042.1 coordinate 23,859, forward strand.
CGTAATTTAACCGTTTCTAGTAGTGAATTTGTTGCCGCCTTGGATGAATTAGCAAAACCACTTGCCATGCAATATCAATTACGTAAACGTGATGATGTGCCTAATATTTTGATTGCTGTATCTAAAGATGACCACTGTTTAGTCTCATTATTAACTAAGTGGAAGTCCGGAGTATTACCCATCAATATCGTTGGTGTAATATCCAATCATCAAGATTGCAAATCGTTAATTGAATGGCATAATATTCCCTTTTATTACTTACCGGTAAATGCTGAGACTAAACTTGAACAAGAAGCACAAATTAGTGATTTAATGATCGAGCTTAAGGTTGATTTGTTAGTCTTAGCCCGTTATATGCAGATATTGTCCGATGGTTTATGTCAGCAATTACAAGGTAAAGCCATTAATATCCATCATTCCTTTTTACCTAGTTTTAAAGGTGCTCGCCCTTATCATCAAGCCCATGCACGAGGCGTTAAAGTTATTGGCGCTACCGCCCATTATGTAACTGCAAACCTTGATGAAGGTCCTATTATTGCTCAGGAAGTAAAGTCTATTAATCACACTTTTACCATAGAACAAATGGTACATATGGGTCATGACTTAGAAGCGACCGCATTGAGCCACGCAGTAAGGATACATGCAGAACAACGAGTTTGCATAAACGATGACAAAACCGTAATTCTTACTTAGTTATGACCTAGTTTATGCTTATTCTTAGCCTCGTATTCGCTTAGCTTTAGCTTCAAGAAAACCTATCAACTTATTCGGCTGTAAGTAATGTTTTACAGCCGTCAACTCCCCCTGACGTATAACAATTGACTAAATAAGGCTAAAATTAGCCTTATTTAGTGCTTTATGATTAAAATTACCCCATAACCTACTTTAATAAAAAGTCTCTTTATGATTAATGTTGAAAAAATTCATCACGTTGCCTATCGCTGTAAAGATGCCAAAGCAACAACTGACTGGTACAAAGACAAGTTAAACATGGGCTTAGTACTCGCGATTGCTGAAAATGAGGTACCTTCGACCAAGGCGCCAGATCCTTACATGCACATTTTTCTTGATGCTGGTAATGAAAATGTCTTAGCATTTTTTGAATTACCTAATTCGCCAGCCATGGATAGAGATCAAAACACCCCTACTTGGGTGCAACATATTGCCCTTAGAGTTGCTAGTTATGATGAATTAGTATCTGCGAAAGAAGAATTAGAAAGTAAAGGCGTAGACGTTTTAGGACCGGTAAATCATGGTGTCTTTAAGTCTATTTATTTCTTCGATCCAAACGGCCACCGTTTAGAGCTTGCTGCTGATACGGGTACTGCCGAACAATTTAAAGAACTCAATCGTGTAGCTTATGACATGATTGAAGAATGGTCGGTGACTAAACGTGCACCTCGTCACGCGGCTTGGTTACACGAGCAAGATTAATTTAAGTCGGTAAAAATACAGCAGAGATTTACCGCTAGAGCTATTATAAAGCTGAAACTAAATCTAAATCTAAAACGAACACTAAAAAGCACCACAGCTTATCACTATGGTGCTTTTTCTTTGGCCTGTAGTCTTAGATTTTAACCTTAGCCTTTAGCTTTAGTTAATCCTTTGACTAAAGCTAAAGGCTAAGACTGCCTACGACAAGTTAGCAGCACTTAAGCTTTATGCTCGTTATAATAAAAAGAATAAACAGTTAGAGATGATAGAAAATCTCCTGCCTGGAGCTATCAAAGAATTTGCCAACTTGTATACTGGTTAACATTAAAAGTCATAACAATAGGTTAATGAGATAAGTCATGTGGCACCAAACTGAAATAACATTGCACTCTCGGAAGCGCGGCTTTCATCTAATTACCGATGAAATCCTAAGCCAGCTACCGGAACTAAATCACATTAGTTGTGGCATTCTGCACATTTTTATCAAACATAGCTGGGCTTCCATTACCCTCAATGAAAATGCCGACCCGACGGTGCGCGCAGATATGGAAGCACACTTTAATCACTTTGTCCCAGAGCGAGCGCCATATTACCAGCATACCTATGAAGGTGACGATGATATGCCAGCCCATATTAAGGCAAGCCTATTAGGTAATAGTTTAAGTTTACCCATTACTAATGGGCAATTGAATATAGGGATTTGGCAAGGTATTTATCTTGGTGAACATAGGAACCATGCAGGCAGCCGCACGATTGTAGTAACAATTAATGGCGAGTAAATTTCATTACCGCCATTCCCGAAGTTACTCATCGGGAATCTATTCTTTATGGACCTATTGATTAGAAAGATAAGGAATTAAAAGCTGGATCCCCGACAAAACAATTCGGGGATGACGACTGTTTGGTTAGTATTTAAAAATCTAACTATCTAACTATCTAACTATCATTAATAGTTTTCAGCTTTAAGTTGTACTGTTCAAGTTAAAGGAAGAAGCACGGAGTTGACGTTAGTCAATGAGTACTTCTGACGCATAAATTGAGCAATACAACGACAAGGTGAATACTATTCGGCTAGTCTTCTTCTAAAACATGCGGTCCGGCGTAGTTGTCGAAGCGCGAGTACTTACCTTGGAAGGTTAACGGCACACGACCAATTGGCCCGTTACGTTGCTTACCAATAATAATTTCTGCCATGCCTTTAAATTCACTATCATCGTTATAAACCTCATCACGGTAAATGAACATGATTAAATCGGCATCTTGCTCAATTGAACCCGACTCACGTAAATCAGAGTTAATTGGGCGTTTATCAGAGCGTTGCTCCAAGCCACGGTTTAACTGAGAAAGCGCAACTACAGGCACTTTTAACTCTTTCGCTAAGGCTTTCAATGAACGAGAGATTTCAGCAATTTCCAAGGTACGATTATCAGAAAATTGCGGTGCGCGCATTAGCTGCAAATAATCAATCATGATCATAGAGATACCGCCGTGATCGCGGTGAATCCTACGTGCCCTGGCTCGTAATTCTGTCGGTGTTAACCCAGAAGCATCATCAATGAACATTTTACCTTTTTCCATCAACAAACCCATGGTCGATGATAATCGTGCCCAATCTTCATCTTCTAGTTGACCGGTACGGATTTTAGTTTGATCGATTCGTCCTAACGAGGCCAGCATACGCATCATGATTTGGTCCGCGGGCATCTCTAGACTAAAAATAAGTGCTGGGTGTTCCTGTGTCATCGCCGCATGCTCGGCCAAGTTCATGGCAAAAGTGGTTTTCCCCATGGAAGGACGTGCGGCAATAATAATAAGATCAGACTTTTGCAGCCCAGCCGTCATTTTATCTAAATCAGCATAACCACTGGGAACGCCGGTAACACCACCCGAAGGTGTTGAACAAAGCTTTTCAATGCGATCAACAGTTTTTTCTAACACTGAATTTAAGCTTTCAGGGCCTTGTGATTTACTGGCACGCTTTTCAGCGATAGCGAAAACTTTGGTTTCAGCGAAATCGAGTAACTCTGCGCTGCTACGTCCTTGGGTATCATAACCCGCTTCGGCGATTTCATTAGCAACACTAATCATTTCACGAGTAACGGCTCGTTCACGGACAATATCCGCATAAGCAGTGATGTTAGCGGCACTAGGGGTATTCTTCATCATCTCTGCGAGATAAACAAAACCGCCGGCATCCTCTAGTTTTTGATCATTTTCTAAGGCTTCAGAGAGAGTAATTAAATCAACCGGTTCGCCTAGTTCAATTAAGGCACCAATTGTTTCAAATATAAGGCGATGAGAGCGACTATAAAAATCATCGGCAACCGCTTTTTCTGCCACGCGATCCCAGGTTTCATTATCAAGTAACAAACCACCAAGTACCGACTGTTCAGCCTCTAACGAGTGCGGTGGTACTTTTAACTCATCAATTTGTTTATCTCTAATAAATTGCCGTTCTTTCGCAAATTTACGTGGCTTTTTTTCGGCCATTACCTTAACCCTACTCTGCTACATCACTATACTCGCGCTTGTCTTAATGCCGGTTTTAACTAAGTTAAAACAGCAACCACGAGTATCTAAAAAAGGAGTGCTAATGTAGCAGAATTTGCCTTATGGGAATATACAATTTTTGCTAAAAAATGCTTAATGAGAAAATAGATTATTTGCTACTTACCGCTACATTACCGTTAACGGTTGACACTCTGACTAAGGCGCTGCCATTAACCGTTTGAAAATTTAACTTAGCGCCAGGTCCATACTCAGCGTGCTCAGTTTTATCCTGGGTAATATTGTTGTCTATGTCACCGCCAACACTCGATTTAAGACTAAAATCAGCATCTATGCCTTTTTGGAAGGTGAACGCTAAGTCACCACTTACCGTGGAAGCTTTTAGTAAGGCTTTTTCAGCTAAGGTTAGCTTGGCCTGTAAATCACCACTGACGGTTCGGATACGTAGTTCAATAACTTCAGCTAAATTAAGCTCACTATTACCGGAAACATTGTTAAAAAATACTTCTTTGGCTTGGCTGTTAATATCAACTTCACCACTCACCGATCTTATTTCTAACCGTCCGGTAGAGTTACTATCGTTAATATCGCCACTGACCGCAGCTAACGAGACTTTACCGGATAAATCATGACTATTGATATTGCCACTAATACTACTGAGTTCAACACTTTGACTGATGTTTTTCGCCAAAATATCGCCACTTACCGTTTTAACTTCTACGCCTCCATGTAAGTTTGATATATGAATATCGCTAGAAATACTTGCAGACTTCATCCTGATGTTTTTGGGCATAAACACGGTTATTTTTGAACCATCCGCGCGCCAATTGTCCATTCGGGGGTATTCAACCTTGATGAGTACTTGCGCACCTTTCTGCTCAAAAATAAGTTTTTCGGCATCATCATCTAAAGTACCGGTAACGGATATTTTATCTTTATCCCAACCAACCACATTAATAAAGCCACTATGATTACTGATAGAAACATTGGTAACATTGTCGCTCGGTAAGCTTTGTGTAATCTCAATGGCGGCAAGTGTTTGACCACTTAACATTAGACAAACCGTCACTGTGATGATATTGGCATATTGTTGTATTTTTCTTGTTAGTTTGTTCATGAAAACCTCTTCTTTTATATACTTTTCACTGTGTTTAGCTAGCGCTAATTTTTTGTTAACTTGCTCTTTGTTAACTTTGCCTGTAACGACAAAACCTAGCTAAATCACTTGATATTGGCGATATAATTGTTGTAATAACTTCAGCTCTTGTTGCTGAGTAAAATCTAATAAATTCAATAAGTCGGCATTATTATTATCCGTTAACAGTGCTTTTCTTATTGATGCTCTGGCATCCGCTAATTGCGTTAATTCTTTTTGCATCGCTACTGGCAATCTATCCACCGTGGGTTGACCGTAACTTGCCAGCAATGTTTGTTTTTGTAGCTTAAAATTTTGCTGCATAAAGTTGACCAGCTGCCCTGGTGTCGGGCTAGTTTTCTGCTGATTTTGCACCATTACCGGAACACTTTGTTCAACTGTCGAGGGTGAGAAAGTAAACCAAGACATCAGCATTACCATGGCAATAGACGCTGCCCACGCACTGGGAACAAAAACATTACTTTGCTTATCGCCTAAACTTACTTGGATTTTATGGTTAAGCGCACGTTCGATACCCGGCCATAAATCTCTTTCCGGTGACATTTCATTAGCTAAATTGGCCACTTGCTCATTCAGTTTTTTATCTGAAATCAGCTTATCTATAGGTAGCTGCCCTTGATGCTCATGACCTTGATTTAAGTGCTTTTGAGGTACTTGCTTATTCATGACTTAATTCCTCCTCAACCGATATAAAATCATTAGTCGTTAATGATTCCTTTAATAAATTTCTCGCCCTGTGGTATTGCGACTTACTTGAACCAACCGCCATTTTCAACATTTTGGCTATTTCCTCATGGCGGTAACCTTCAACAGCAAACAAAACAAAAACTAAACGGGCCCGTTCGGGTAAGCGAGCAATGTGTCGATCTAACATCATTAAGGTAGAATCATCCGTTAGGTGGACACTTGCCTCGACTACATTTTGTGCTTGCTCTTCAATACTAAAAACCCGCTGCAGCCAATTTTTATTTTTACGTAAATGCCCCAGTACTACATTGGTGGCAACACTATGCAGCCAGGTACTAAACTTACTTTCGCCGCGAAAATTATTAATTTTTTGCCATAACACTACAAATACTTCCTGACAGACATCTTCAGCGCTGTCTTTATCTGCCAGCATACGCCAGCACAAGGCATAAATTGACTTATGGTGTTTTTCATAGAGTCGATAAAAAGCACTTTGACAGCCTTGTTTGGCTTGTGCTATCCACGCCTGCTCACCATCAATGTTGCTGGATTGCTGAGCTTTATTAGCGCTAAATAGTCCCTGGCCGTCGATGACTTTTTTATGGTGTTTATCTGCTGTTGTTTGGCTATCCAAGTGCTAAAGCCTCTGACTGGTTCAAAATAACTATCCAAAGTTAATATATAAAATTAATATCTAAATTTAATGTCTAAACTAATGTCCGCTATTAACTAAGATACCGAACAACATAAAAAGGTTTAAAGAGTATTTAATAAATTAGCTTAATAAAAATAAATTTATAAAGCTGAAAAAGACTAAGTGAAAATTATCCAGCTAAAATACACCTTGCAACATCTTGTTACCCTTTGCTAAGCCTGCTTAGTTACTTTAACTAAAATCATGTGTAAATTAGCATAAGCAAGCTGAACCTTGGATAAGCAATATTACACAACAAAGCTATTTTAACCGCTATCAGCGTTATTTCTACTACCAATAGCCCGCTATTGGCTAGGTAAAAATGCCTTGATAAGGACTAAACTATCATCATTGTGTATAACGTGTAATTTACTATTTAAATTTCATAGTGTTAAAAAATTCATTATCCAAAGTTCAGGTTAAGTATTTTAAAAATATAACAATAACAACCGTCCCATAAGGAAATTCCAATGAAATTAACCAGTCTAGCAATAGCACTTACTCTTGCGTTAAGCGCCAATCAGGTTGCTTTTGCCGCAGATGATAAAAAATCAAAATCGAAGAAGAAAGACCAAACCATTGAGCAAATGATTGAAAATAAAACCGCGACCTTAGGTTTGTTTGATTTTTATCAAGATAAAAAGACTGGCGAAACGTTAATGTTGTTGGATGAAAGCCAGTTGGACACCCCTTTTTTACATTTTGCCCAAACCGTTGATGGCCTTGCCGATGCTGGACATTTCCGTGGTGGTTACCGTGGTGAAAAAATCATTGAATTTAGACGTTACTTTGACCGTGTCGACATAGTCACCAAAACCTCTCGCTATCAATTTGATGAAAACAACCCGATTAGCCGTGCTAAAGATGCCAATATAAGTGAAGCGGTATTAGCCAGTTTGAAGATTGAAAAAGTAGAAAATGGCCAAATTGCTTTAAAAGTCGATAAACTATTCTTAAGTGAAGCACTGCATAAAGTTTCTCCTTGGGCACGTGTTGATGATAAAAAAGCTAAAAAGCGCTTTAAAGTAGGCAAGTTAAATAGTAAAAAATCACGCATCCTAAGCAAACGCGCTTACGATAATAATGTTGATATTGTTGTCGATTATGTTTTCAATAATCCTAACCCAAGTGTTTATGGCTCTAAAGCCGTTTCGGATCCGCGTTCAGTATCAATTAAGTTGCAACACTCTTTTATAGAGCTACCTAAAGAAGAATTTACCCCACGCTACCAAGATGCCCGTATTGGTTACTTTGGTCGTCAATATACTCAAATGACCTCAAGTAGCTGGGCACCTTATAAAGATGTCATGAATCGTTGGAACCTGGTAAAAAAAGATCCAAGCGCTGCGGTATCAGAGCCAGTTGAGCCAATTGTTTGGTGGATTGAAAATACTACACCACTCGAATGGCGTGACACCATTCGCGAGGCGGTATTAGCGTGGAACTCCTCTTTTGAAAAAGCAGGCTTTAAAAATGCTCTACAAGTTAAAATTCAGCCAGATGATGCCACTTGGCAAGCAGGGGATCTAAATTACAATGTACTGCGTTGGACCTCATCACCACAACCGCGCTTTGGTGGTTACGGGCCATCTTTAGCCAACCCATTAACGGGTCAGCTGCTAGGTGCTGATATCATGCTTGAATTTATCTTTATGAAAAACCGCTGGATATATAACAGCTTATATAGTCAAGGCGCAGCTAGTGTTGGTTTTAATAATTTAGAGCAAATAAATCAAGGGCCAAGCTCAGCAAGCGCATTAAATTGCAGTGCTGGTCATGAATTGCAACAAGGCTTGTTACTTAGCCAAGCGATGTCCAATGGTAATGACATAGAAAATAAAGCCGTACTAAAAGAAGGCTTACGTCATTTGGTACTACATGAAGTAGGCCATACCCTAGGTTTAAATCACAATATGAAAGCCTCAATTTTGTGGGATGAAAAAGAAATTCACGATAAATCACTTACTCAAGGCGCATTAACTGGCTCAGTAATGGATTACTCTCCCATTAACGTTTCTCCTAAAGGCACTGCCCAAGGTGATTACTTTCAAACAGAGCCTGGTCTATATGATGATTGGGCCATCGAATATGGCTATTCAATTGCTCTTGATGACTCAGAGCAAGAAGCCGAGCGTTTAGCAAAAATATTGGCGCGCTCTAGTGAAAAAGGCTTAGCTTTTGGTAATGATGCTGATGATATGCGTGCTCCTGGTCGTCATATAGATCCACGTATAATGACCGGTGATTTATCATCTAACCCTGTCGCTTACGCAAGCGAGCGAATGACTTTAATTCAAGGTTTATTGAGCGAGTTAAAAGATAAAGCACTCGTTGATGGACAGTCCCATCAGCAGTTATTAATTTCAGCCAATTCACTGTTTGGTCAATACCGACGTCAAGCTGAGGTGATTTCTCGCCAAATAGGTGGTGTTTATGTTGAGCGTAACGTAGTTGATAGTAGCCAAACACAAAGTCTACCTTATACACCTGTACCAAAAGAGAAACAACAAGCAGCTATGCAAGCACTAACTAGCTTTGTTTTTGCTGGTGATGCCCTAGCAGAC
>NZ_JABSOV010000043.1 GCF_013215345.1 Colwellia sp.
TTTTATTAAACTGCTTGTTTAGCCCAACCTATTTATTTGATGGTCGTGATTTAGGTGATGGTGCGGCTTTGGCCTCAATGACTATGGTGCCTGAGTTGGTTTGGGTTTTAATATGGTGCGTGTTAGCCATGGCAGCGCTTTACTCTTTAATTAAAACCAATCAAAAGTCTTATGCTTAAATCAAGGGCCTAACCCTTATGGCTAACTTTTATGGCAGGTATGATGAAAATTGAAGCGCTGAGTTTTCAACTTGAGGACTTAACATTAGCAGCACTAGCTTGTGGCAATAAAGAGCACCAACCAGTGCTATGCTTACATGGTTACTTGGATAATGCCGCAAGCTTTTTACCTTTTATGCAGCAAATAATGCAGCAAACAGTGCAACAAGGTGATTTACTCGCGAGTCGACGTATTATTGCCTTAGATTGGCCTGGACATGGTCATTCAGACCATCGCAGTGTTGGGGCTCATTACCATTTTTTTGATTATGTTAGTGATTTAGTGGCTTTGTTTAGCCTTAATAATTGGCCTGCCATTGATATCGTTGCGCACTCAATGGGCGCTATGATTGCAAGTGCATTTGCAGCGGCTTTTCCAGAAAAGGTAAAGTCACTGACCTTGATTGACTCATTTGGCTTTATTTGTGCGCCAACAGAGCAAACAACTAGCCAGTTAAGAAAAGGCGTGTTGAGCCGAGTAAAGCCAGTTAAGTCAAACCGGGCTTTTTCCGAAGAAACAGCTATTAAAGCACGCATGCATGTTTGTGACTTAAAAATCGAACATGCAAAATTGATTGTACAAAGATCATTGCTAGAGGTTAAACCTCAGCCAAGTAATAGTATAGCGGGAGATGATGCTAGTACTTTATATCGTTGGCGCTCAGACACACGCTTACGAACTATTTCACCTTATCGATTAAGCCTAGCGCAAGGGCAACAGCTTTTTAGTGATATTAAATGCCCGCTGCAATTAATTTATGGTGATAAAGGCATGGATATGGTTGCCACAGGGGTAGAGCAGTTTTCAGCCAGTGTGGATAACCTGACAACTATCCGCTTGTCAGGTGGTCACCATGTTCATATGGAGCAAACGAAAGAAATATCATATTTACTTAGTAATTTTTTTAATAAAATTCAAACAAGCGTTTAAATTTTACTGGCGCAATGATGAAAATTTTGCTAAAACAGTGGTATTAAAATAAGAGTTGCTATAAATAAAATAATTGTTATCAAAATAACAACGTAATAACCTATTGAGGAAAGCCATTGTGGAAAAAATTTGGTTAGAAAAAAGTTACCCAAGTGAAGTGCCATTCGAAATAGATGCTGATAAGTATCCATCCATTGTCGCCATGTTCACTAAATACTCTACTCAATATAGTGATAAAACTGCATTTATTAATATGGGCGCTTCAATATCATATGAAGAGCTTTTAGTACAAGCAACGGCTTTTGCTGCTTATTTACAACAAGATTTAGGCTTAGAGAAAGGCGATAAATTCGCCATCATGGTTCCTAACTGTTTACAGTATCCTATTGCATTATTTGGCGCTTTGTTAGCAGGCCTTACGGTTGTTAACGTAAACCCTTTGTATACCGCCCGTGAGCTTGAGCATCAATTAAAAGACTCTGATACTAAAGCAATGTTAATTATCGAAAACTTTGCGCAGACTCTTGAGAAAGTGATTGATAAGACGCCGGTGAAACATGTCATTATGACATCACTGGGTGATCGCTTAGGCTTAGTTAAAGGCACTGTAGTAAATTGCGTCGTTAAGTATGTTAAAAAGATGGTACCTGCGTTTAACCTACCCGGTGCCGTGCGCTTTAATAAAGTATTAGCACAAGGTATGAAGCTTAAATTGACGCCAGTAGCATTGTGCGGTGATGATCTTGCCTTCTTGCAATATACCGGTGGTACTACAGGTCTTTCTAAAGGTGCAATGTTAACGCATCGCAATATGGTGGCAAACTTACAGCAAGCTAAAGCCGCTATCAGTCCATTACTGGAAGAGGGTAACGAGTTAGTAGTAACTGCTTTACCGCTTTATCATATCTTTGCCTTAACGGCGAATTGCTTAACCTTCTTTACTTTAGGTGGCACCAACTTATTGATTACCAATCCTAGAGATATGCCAAACTTTGTTAAAGAGTTATCAAAATATCCATTCACTGCGATAACTGGCGTTAACACGTTATTTAATGGATTGTTGAATACCCCTGGTTTTAGCGATATAAACTTCAGTACCCTAAAAATGTCACTGGGTGGCGGCATGGCTGTGCAACGACCAGTAGCTGAACGTTGGCAACAAGTTACAGGTTCACGCTTGTTGGAAGGGTATGGTTTAACCGAATGTGCACCTATGGTTTCTATAAGCCCATACAATCTTGCTGCTTATGATGGCACTATTGGTATTCCAGCGCCTTCAACCGATGTTAAAATTATGCGTGAAGATGGCAGTGAAGCTGACATTGGTGAGTCTGGAGAGATGTGGGTTAAAGGTCCTCAGGTGATGTTAGGTTATTATAAATGCGTGGAAGCTACAGCCGAAGTATTAAAAGATGGCTGGTTTGCTACGGGCGATATTGCCATGATGGATGATAAAGGTTTTTTTACTATAGTCGATCGTAAAAAAGACATGATTATCGTTTCTGGTTTTAATGTCTACCCGAATGAAATTGAAGAAGTACTGGCCATGCATGACGGCGTACTAGAGTCTGCAGCAATTGGTGTTCCGCATGATGTCTCTGGTGAGATTGTGAAAATATTCGTGGTCAGTAAGTCCGATGATCTAACGGAAGAATCGCTGATTAAGCATTGTCGCGAAAACCTTACTAATTATAAAGTACCAAAATTGGTTGAGTTTCGTAAAGAGCTACCAAAAACCAATGTCGGTAAAATCTTAAGAAGAGAGCTTCGCTAATACAATAGAGCAGTACAATGTATTGATTAAGCAAACAGCTAATCAAAATGACTCATTAAAAAGGCAAGCTATCATAGCTTGCCTTTTTTTATGGTAAATTTTCTAGAGGATTACCCTAGTAGTTTAATCTTGCTGAGCCTTTAAGGTTTGACCATTTACTTCAACACTGTCATCAGACATCAAATAAACATATAAAGGCATAATATCTTCTGGGCTAGCAATTACTGTTTTATCTTCAGCAGGGAATGCACACGAGCGCATGTTGGTATTAGTAGCGCCTGGGTTAATTGCATTAGTACGCATACTGCTAGTGTCATATTCATCAGCAATAACTTGCATCATGCCTTCAGTGGCAAATTTTGACATGCTATATGGTCCCCAGTAAGCGCGCCCTTGATTGCCAACACCTGATGAGGTAAAAATCAAAGATGATTTTGGTGCTAACAATAATGTTGGTATTAATGCTTGGGCCAATAGATATTGCGCGGTGACATTCACTTTCATTACATCATTAAATACTTGCTCATGAATTTGAGTAAATGGCGTAAGCTCACCTAAAATAGAGGCATTAAGTAATGCACCATCTAGTCGACCAAATTGGCTGACAATTGTTGAACACATATCAATATAGTTTTGCTTCGTGGCACCCTTTAAATCTAGAGGGATAATAGCGGGTTCAGCTTGGCCAAGGGCTACAATTTCATCATAAACAGCTTCAAGCTTACTAACCGTTTTACCAAGAAGAATTACTGTCGCGCCAAGTTTGGCATAAGTTAATGCAGCAGTGCGGCCAATACCAGCACCAGCACCGGTAACTAGAATGATTTTGTTGTTTAAACAAGCATCTTTTATTGAATAATTAAACATCTTAGGATCTTTTCGCTGTGTGTGAGAAAAATACCTGTCTATTCTACTCGTTGACATTTTCATTGACGAGAAAAAAGTTTATTAACATGAAAAACAACACAAACTAAGACAAAATAATACAAAAAAGTAAAAAACTACTAGCACCTTGTGACATCTTGGGGTAACTTTAACTGGTCTAACTAGTTATTCAAACGGTAGTTTGAACTTTAAAAGTAAAATAACTTTAACAAATATACATAATAAAAATTAAGGCATTGGGGAATATAACATGAAAAAGCTAGCTCTCAGTCTTGCTATTATTAGCGCACTTGGTTTAAGTGCCTGTGATAGCGAAACAATCGAAGATGTACAAAAAGAAGTGGCAGGAAATGGCTCAGCGGTAATGCCGTTAGCACGTATTGTTTTTGACCCTTCTAATGGCGTTTTATCAGTCCCTAATGATTTATTATTCTCGGGTTCTCCTGATGGTACCTTACATATGCCTATTAAAAGGGATAAAGACGGCAATATAATTTCAGGTGAAAAGGATGAAGAGGGAAATGAGATTGAATCGCCTAATTATGCTGAACCATCTACTGCAATGGGAGCTATAGATGGTTGGTCAACGACTAATCCATTTGTACTTGCTATTGATTTCCCTGCGGGCACATCACTTGATGGCAGCTCTGTGGTAAATCCTGCCTCAGTAAAAATATTTGAAACCTTAATGGGTGGTGATCCTGGTTGTGAAGAAGTGCCTCGTGGTGCAGCTTGTACGGTTGTTGGTGAATTAACCTTTGGTGTTGACTTTGCAGCTCAAGCATCAGGCAATAGTATTGCAATTATTCCTTTAAAACCTCTGAAAGCAAAAACAACTTATATTCTAGCTTTAACCAATAACTTAAAAGACAGTAATGGTACAGCTGTTGCAGCTTCATTAACTTATGAAGCTGTTCGTCAAGATATTACTAATCACCCATTAGTGACTGATGATCAAAAGAGTTTGCAAGGTGTGATAAATAGTTATGAAAATGCGATTGCAGTAGCGGGTGCTGATAAAGATGCCTTAATTTACACTATGGCATTCACTACACAATCGACTGTTGATGTATTAGCGACCACTAAAGCTTTAATGGCTAATAATGTACCTGCGATGGTTGCTAATGCAATGAAAGGTATTCCAACAATAGGTGTTCAAGATACCGGGATGTCTGTTGCTAATATTTTAGCTCCTTATCCTGAAGGGCACCCTGACTTTGACAAAAACAAAATCCCACAATCATTAGTACCGTTATACTCAACAGCTAACTTTATGCAAGGTAGTATTACATTACCTTATTATCTAGGTGTACCGACCGCTGAAAATGGTATGGCTCCTATGAATGATTGGTGGAAGTCGTTATGTGATTCGGGTGCTATATTGGCTGGCGTGGCTGCAAAGATTGCCGCGGGACAGCTTCCTCCTGAAACTATCCCAACTGAGCCAGTGAGTGTTGATGATGGCACTTGTATAGCGATATCGGCGGCAAAAGGTTTGCCTGCTCCAGGTCTTAGAGCACTTGGTTTTGATACGAAACGTCATTTAACCAAATTTAGTCCTGTGCCTAAAGCTAATGCTAACATGCCTGTTGTTGTGCAAATGACTACGCCGGATGTAAATGTAGCGAATGCTGTTCGTCCAAATTTAGGTTTATCTGCTGATTTAGTTGAACCAGATAATGGCTGGCCGGTTGTTATATTGCAACACGGAATAACATCGAAAAAAGAAGATATGTTAGCCATCACAGGTATTCTTTCAGCGTATGGCTTTGCAACAGTCGCAATTAACCATCCTTTACATGGTGATCCTGATGCCCTTGGTGGTTTATTTCCTGGTGGTAGCCGTGGTTTTGATATAACTGGCCCTGATGATGTTCCTGATGGAGTTGATGATATTAATGCTTCAACAGTTTCAGCCACTCACTATATGAACCTAGCGAGCCTGTTAACTACACGTGATAATTTACGTCAGTCAACATCAGACTTAGTTGGTTTACGCTTAGGTTTAAACTTCTTAGGTGGCCTTCATACAGAAGGTAATCAAATAAAAGTTGATAGCGCCAATGTACACTTCTTAGGGCATTCATTAGGTGCTATTACAGGCATCAACTTTGTTGCTTTAACAAATACTGCGCTTGATCCGCAAGTAGACCCATTATTTGCAGTGAATACTAATACTTTAGCAATGCCGGGTGTGATGATTGCTAACCTATTGATGGAGTCAGGCTCTTTTGGTAACTTGATAAAAGCTAACTTAACCTACAGTGCCTCGCCTGAGTTTAAAGCAATGCTTGATGCAATATACCCGCTAGATGACAATGGTAAGTCTACTGCAACTGAAAAAGAGATCGTTGTAGCGTATTTAGCTTTTTATGCAGCATTAACTGCTGAACAACAAGCTGGTCTAAATGCTACTTTCACTCAATTTGTCTTTGCCGCGCAAACGGTAACTGATGCTGGAGACCCAGCAAACTATGCTGGTATCATTCAAGCGAATGCAACACCAACACACTTAATAGAAGTGGTAGGTAATGGCGTTGATAGTGATGGTGGTGTATGTAAAGATATCTTAGCCACTGATAACTGCTCAGACCAAGTTGTACCAAATAGGGTAACTACTACGCCATTTGGTGGTACTGAAGGTGCGATAGCTTTACTTGGTTTGCCAACTGTTAGTAGTGATACTGAAGGCTCTGGTGCGGTACGCTTCATTTATGGCCATCATGGTTCAATATTAGACCCTGTTCCTAACAGTGTTTCAGTGCAAGATCCTCTAGTAACAGGTGCTGTCACTCAAGAAATGCAAGGTCAAGTTGTCGGTTTCTTTGCTACTATGGGACAATTGATAAAAGTAACTAATACTGATGTGGTTAAATAAATTTTATTAGTACATTTTATTTTGGAAAGCCCTCTTTTGAGGGCTTTTTTTTGCCTAGTATTTATATCGTTTTATCAATTGTTTGCAAGCGAATAAAATAGTGTAGAATTACCAGCATTATTTTTGCCATTTTTTAACAATTAATCCTCAGGAGTTCTCTTGGAATTTTTATACGAATACGGAATGTTTTTAGCAAAAACTGTTACTTTCGTTTTGGCTGTTATTGCCATTATTATAGCCATTGCTGGTGCAGCGATGAAACAGCAACACAAAAAAGGTGAGCTTGAAATCACCGACTTGTCTGAGCAATTTATCGAGACCGAAGAAGATATTATTCATGCCTTATTAACCAAGGAAGAATATAAAGAAAAAGAAAAAGCCGATAAAAAACAAGCAAAAGAAAAAGCTAAAGCCGATAAAGCAAAAGCAAAAGCTGGCGAAGATGCTGAGCCAAGTAAAGCTCATGTTTTTGTCGTTGATTTTAATGGCAGTATTGATGCTAAAGAAGTTAGTTCGTTACGTGAAGAAGTGACAGCTATACTTTCTGTGGCTAAGCCTGAAGATGAAGTTTTTGTTCGTTTAGAGAGTGGCGGCGGTATGGTGCACGGCTATGGTCTAGCCT
The DNA here is from genome assembly GCF_013215345.1 of Colwellia sp. Lineage (GTDB taxonomy): Bacteria > Pseudomonadota > Gammaproteobacteria > Enterobacterales > Alteromonadaceae > Colwellia. The sequence continues at coordinate 7,309 of NZ_JABSOV010000043.1, forward strand.
CTTCACAACTTGACCGTATTCGTCAGCATAATATTCCACTGACCGTATCAGTAGATAAAGTAGCGGCTAGTGGCGGTTATATGATGGCGTGTGTAGCTAACAATATTATCTCCGCTCCTTTTGCTATTTTAGGCTCTATTGGTGTTATTGCTCAGGTACCAAATTTCAACAAGTTATTGAAAAAGCATGATATTGAATTTGAGCAATTTACTGCCGGCGAATTTAAACGCACAGTCACTATGTTTGGTGAAAACACAGAGAAAGGTAAAGAGAAGTTTATTGAAGAGTTGGAAGAAACCCATGTGTTATTTAAAAACTTTGTTAGTGAGCGTAGACCTAGCTTAGATATTGCAAAAGTTGCAACCGGTGAGCACTGGTTTGGTACTACCGCCTTAGAGCTTGGTTTAGTTGATAGCATCCAAACCAGTGATGACTACTTACAAGGGAAAAGTAAAAGTCATAAAGTAGTAGCGATAAAGTTTGAAGTGAAGAAAGGCTTAGCAGAGAAGTTTTCAAAAGCAGCTTCATTATCTGCAGAAAGCTTTATCGGCAAGCTGTTACAACGCAATAATATTTTTCCAAGTTAGGTATGAGATAGATATGAAGCTGGCACGAGTTAATCATTGGCTCGCTAGTTTTGCTTTTACAGTAACTAATTCATAACCTCATTCTGATACCTACAAAAAAGCCTTGCTGAGTTTACTCAACAAGGCTTTTTTAATCACTATTAGCCAGTTATAAGGCTAGTCTTTAGTTATCTTTTAAGTGCTTAAAATCAATCTCTTCAATGTTATGACCGGCTTTTGGGTCTAAATACATATCTTCATCAAACTGATCTTCACTCTTAGCAATTACTACACTGACCATACTGTCGCCGGTAACATTAACTGCAGTACGTGTCATATCAAGTATACGGTCAACACCTATAATTAACGCAATACCTTCCACAGGTAAACCTACTTGATCTAATACCATGGCTAGCATAATCAAACCAACACCTGGAACACCTGCCGTGCCAATAGAGGCGAGAGTCGCGGTAAGTACAACGGTTAAGTAGTCAGCCAAAGTTAAGTCTTGAGTAAATACTTGTGCGATAAATACGGTGGCGACACCTTGCATAATTGCTGTGCCATCCATATTAATGGTGGCACCTAGTGGTACAGTAAATGAAGCAATAGAGTTTTTAACACCCATCTTCTTAGTTGCAGTTTCTAAGGTGACTGGAATAGTTGCGTTAGAGCTGGCAGTCGAGAAGGCAAAAATAGCAGCGTCGCGCATTTTCTTTAAAAAGATCAGCGGATTTAAACCGGTTAACATTTTTAAGATAATAGGGTAAGTCACTAAAGCATGAATAACTAAGACAAAGAATACGACAAAGAAGTATTTTATTAAGTTACCAAAGGTGTCTAGTGACACTGTGGTAAATAAGGTTGCTAATAATGCAAAAACGCCATAAGGGGCGATATTCATTAAAATGGTAACCAAGCGCATGATCACTTCACTTAAATCTTCAAATAATGAAGCTATGCGTTCACCAGCTTTTCCTGAAAGTGCAATGGCAATACCAAAGAGCAGTGCAAAAACAATTATCTGTAACATGTTGCCTTGGGCAAATGAAGCAAAAGGGTTGGTAGGGAACATTTGGATTATAACTTGCGCTAAAGACGGCGCTTCTCTACTGGTAAAACTACTATTCGATACCATATTTACTCCTTCTCCCGGAGCAATAAGCAAGGCGACAAAAATAGCAAAACTGATAGCAATGGCGGTGGTGGCAAGATATAAACCAATAGCTTTACCACCGATTCGGCCAAGTTTACTGGTATCTTTCAACGAGCAAACGCCACAAACTAGTGAGACAAAAACTAGTGGTACAACGAGCATACGCAAACTGGCCATAAATATTTGCCCTATGACTTCTAGCACACCATCAACCAGTAAACCTCTTAGGGATAAATCAAAAAAATAAAGGTTGATAAGCTTGTCAGAGCCATTTGGCATTAACCACTGCAAGAAGGTTCCTAAAAAAATACCGCTAACCATACCGATAACAATACGGCTGGTTAAACTGGTTTTTTTGAGGGTAGGGGAAGTTGTTTGTTCAATTGTCATAGTGTCTATGTTACTTCAGCTAGGTTGTAAGTTAAGTTGTAATTATTATACATATATTACACTTCCAATTTTCAGCGCTAAGGTTAGCAATAATTGCCTAGATTAAAAACTACTTTATTACAGCTATTGATAAAGCTGCAATAAGTTAAAAAATGGTTAACTCATTAACTGAAGCTAATTTTTTTTTAATAACCAGTACCTTTTTGTTATTTATAAGTTAATATGGTTAAAGTATGTAAAATTAAAAATAAATTTAGGGAAGCTTTATGCAGTTACTTCGACGTTTAAGTTTTACCATGTTACTCATGTCGATGATGACTTTAGTAGCCTGTGGTGATGGAGATGGTGATCTTACCGGTGGTGGTGATGGCGGTGGTACCGGAGATGCCGTAACTTTAACCGTTACAAAGTCCGATGGTGATTTATCTGCGATTAATAATATTACTGTTTCAGCTACTGTTCTAAATAATGGTAATGCTGTGGCTAATAAAACGGTTAGCTTTACTTTAGCCATTGAACGCTCTGCTACATTTGACCCTGTCGTGGGCACTGCGACAACGGATGCAAATGGCGTTGCTACAATAGTGATAAAAGTAACCGATGTAAAAGGCTCGGTTAATGTTATCGCCAGCTATGAAAGTGAGTCTGATAATATTAGTTTTGATAGTGTCGGGGATGGTGAAAGTGACGATGGTTCATCTGGTGCTGCTAAAATTAGCCTTGAAAAGTCAGCAGGAGATTTATCAGCGGCTAATGCAATAACCATTTCTGCAAGTATACTATCACTTGACAACGGTGAGGGCTTGGAAGGTCAACTTGTAACATTTACCTTGAATGATGCAACTATGGCCACTTTTGATCCTGCTATAGGTACTGCGGTTACCGATGCTTCGGGTATAGCGTCAATTATTGTTAAAGTAACTGATGTTGCTGGTGGTGTTGAAGTTACAGCTACTGCTACAGGTTTAGGTTCAGATACAGGCTTTACTAAAATTGGTTTCACTAGTGTCGGTGATGGAGTAAAAGTTATTGTAGGTGAACCAGTGGCCGCTTCTATTCGGTTATTTGCTAGCTCACCGCAAATTGCCTCGAGCGGTGCTCAAACTATAGAGTTATCAGTCATAGCTAAAGACGAAAATAATAATCTACTTGAAGGAGTCACTATTAACTTTGCGGCTAACTCAGGTGCTTTAGCAAAGATTATCGATAACAGTGGTAATAGTACAAACGTTACTGGCCCAGACGGTAAAGTGTCGATGATGTTATCGACTGAAGATGAACCGAGCAATAGGACTATATTAGTTACCGTAACGAGTGGGGATATTAGCGATTCTCTAGAAATAGATGTTGTTGGTACAATATTAACTTTAACGGGTTCAAGCTCTTTAGCATTAGATGATAAGACGAATTATATAGTTAAAGTACTAGACTCAGATGGTAATGGCGTGGCAAAAACCGATGTAGCAATATCTTTGGGGGGAGGCGAAGCAGGCATAGAACTCCCTACTCCAGCCTTGGTAACAACAGACGCAGAAGGGCAAGCCACGATACAAGTAACAGGTGTTTCTAGTGGTACTAATACTCTTGTTATTACAGCCCTTGGTGCCTCGGCTAACCAGAGTGTTTCTGTTCAAGCAGATTCATTCTTATTCACTAATTTTAGTAACGGAGTTGACACGGTTAACCCATCAGACACACCTATTGTCCCAGATGTTTCTTTGCTACAAACGGCTACTGTAACGCTTACTTGGCAAAGAAATGGTTCTCCGGTATCAAGTGTGCCAGTTGGCTTTACTACTACCCGAGGAGTCTTATCGGTTGATATGGCATCTACTAATGTCAATGGCGAAGTAACAGCAACATTAACGTCCAATAATGCTGGCAAAGCCCTAGTTACTTTTGTTGGTACGGACACTTTTGATGGCAAGGTTATTGAGTTAACAAATCAGCTTGAATTTGAGTTTTATGCAGATACTGCTGCGACAATAATAGCGCAAGCCTCACCAAGCTCAATTGGCCCTAATCAGCAAACGTCAACTATATCTGTGGTAGTAAGAGATGTTAATCGTAATTTGGTTAAAAATAAAACTATAAAGTTTGAAGTAGACGATATTAGTGGTGGTGAAATATTCCCTGCTACTGCAGTAACTGATAGTAATGGCAGCGCATCTACCGTTTATACTTCAAATAATACCTCTGCCCATGAGGGGGTTGCGATTACCGCGACAGTGATTGGTAGTCTGCCAATTGTTACAGATACGGTTAATTTAACTGTTGCTGACCGGGAGCTGTTTATTACTTTGGGTACGGGTAATACAATAGAAGAACCAGATGTTACGGATTACATTAAGGAATTCTCAGTATTTGTTACAGATGTCGATTCTAATCCCGTGGCGAATGTCGAATTAACCATTTCTCTAATCCCTGAGCGGTATTATAAAGGCTACTGGACAAGATTATATGATGGGGATAAATTTAAAGTGTGGATTACTGACGCTGTAGTTGGTGATGTTCAAGCACGAACAGCAACTATTTTTTGTGATAATGAAGATATCAATTTAAATGGTATTTTAGATTTTGGAGAAGACACTAATAATGATGGGTTGTTAACACCTGGTAATGTTGCCAAAGCAGATGGAACAGTAACGACAGATGAAGATGGACGAGCGATTGTAAAAATCAATTATGGGCAAAGTTATGCTCATTGGGTTGATATACATTTAATTGCTTCGGCTAACGTCACAGGTAGTGAAAGTTTAAATCAAACGATTTTTACATTACCTGTAGCAGCAAATGATGTAAATTCAGAAGATCTAACTCCACCAACACAAGGGGTAGGGCTCGAAGGTCCTTTTGGGGGCAATCAAAATTGTTCAGTTCCCGATTAATAAGTTAGATTAAATGATAAAAGGCTCCTTAGGAGCCTTTTTTTGATCTTTAACTAGTTTTTTATTAAAATCTTATTTCTTTGAATCGATTACTTAGCCATCTCTTCAAGCAAAAATGCCGAAATCTCAGCACCTACTTTCAGGGTTTTATCTCGACCCACTTCACCTTGACCTGAGCTATCAGTGAAAGGGGCAATCTCCATCATATCAGCGCCGGTAATGGGGTATTTAGCTGCTAAGGCACGCAAGATATCCATGGCATCACTTGGCATTAAGCCATCAGGCTCTGGCGTACCGGTTGCACTAGCAAAGCTTTCATCAATGGCATCTATATCAAAGCTTACATAAAGCTCGTCAATATTTTCATCTTTAAGTTGGTTAAGAATATTCTCTATGGTTTGTTGGATACCATGGGCTTTCATATCTTTTGCCCAATGTTGTCTAACACCAAAGGTATCTTCCCAGTGACTTTGTGGTCTGCCGCTAGAGCGAATGCCAACTTGAATGAGGTGATGTTTTTCATGCAGGTCATCTAAAATATGGGTACACCAAGAGCCGAAACATAAATCAATGCCTAAACGTTCAACCAATAAATCGGTATGGGCATCAAAGTGGATTATCGCGGCACGTTTACCTTGCTGCTTTTTAGCTTGTAAGTAAGCTTTGGTTAACGGGTAACTTACACTGTGATCACCGCCAATACCAAAAATACCTTTTTCAGGGAATTCAGCATAAAAGTCATGCAAGACATCTTCAGTGATAGTTAATGGGCTAATGGCATAGTTACTGTGCTCATCTTGATAAAGCGCCTTTCTGCAATTGGCTATTGTCGCTTCATTTAAATACTTGTCTGCAAGCAAATGAGGAATAACACGAATATCGCCCATGTCAAAAGCGGTCAGCTCGGGATAGTTCTCTAGCAAATTAGCGCGCAAGAATAACGGTCCCCAGTTAGCGCCACGTAAAATTCCGCCACCACAATCTGATGCTATACCTAAAATAACAGCTTTAGACGCCTCTGGCAGCTTATTTAACGATGCTTTCCATAAATCATCAACATCCACTGCTTGTCCGAAAATAGTTTTATGTAATTGCTCTTTACGCTCTTTAGCGGTATTAACGGTAAATACGCCGTTGCCAGGTGGACACAAACAATTGCTGAGTTTGTTATAAAATGCTGATGTAATAGTTGTCATTTGAAGTCTCTGTTTGATTATTTACTCGGATCATCTGTTGATGCAGGTGACCCTTATAGGTTCAAAATTTAAATTTTTTAACAATATGCTCTTATGTTTTATCGCAAAGTCTATTATGATTGCCGCTAAAAATAGGCAAAGTGTCACTTAGCGCACAGTGTTATCAATAAATGCCTATTATAGCTAAAACCCCTATGTGGGTGAATAGCATTCCCTGAGAAGTAAAATAATTACTTGTCAGTTTGCATATTTATAGATATACCTATAGATAGTTATGCAGAAATTAATTTTAAATAACATGTTTTTTTTATCGCTAGCATGGTCATAACAAGTACGCTCGCACTTTGTTGATTAGATTAGCGTTTGAATAAAAAGGCAAAAAATAATTTGCCTTTATCGAAGGATTATAAATTTTTATGGCAAAATCACTGGTTATTGTCGAGTCGCCAGCCAAAGCGAAAACAATTAATAAATATTTAGGCAAAGACTTTATTGTAAAGTCGAGTGTTGGTCATATACGTGATCTTCCGCACAGTAGCACTGGTAAAAAAGTTGCTGCTAAGTCTCCGGCTGAGGTGCGTAAGATGGCACCTGCAGCAAAAGCCAAATATAAAGCAAAGCGCGATAAACAAGCGCTTGTCAATCGTATGGGCATTGACCCAGAAAATAACTGGGCAGCCAATTATCAAATACTGCCAGGTAAAGAAAAAGTTGTTAGTGAACTGCAAAAGCTGGCAGAAAAAGCTGACATTATCTATCTCGCAACCGATTTGGATCGCGAGGGAGAGGCGATTGCTTGGCATTTAAAAGAGATTATTGGTGGCGACGATGAAAAATTCCGCCGTGTTGTTTTTAATGAAATAACTGAAAGCTCTATTCAACAAGCATTTGCTACCCCTGGTGAATTGAGTATGCCTGGCGTTAATGCTCAGCAAGCGAGACGTTTTCTCGATCGCGTGGTTGGCTTTATGGTCAGCCCACTATTGTGGAAAAAAGTTGCACGTGGCTTATCAGCAGGACGAGTTCAATCTGTTGCTGTTAAATTAGTGGTCGAAAAAGAACGTGAAATTAAAGCGTTTGATCCAAAAGAGTTTTGGGACATCGCTGTTGATACCCATGCAACGACAGGTGAAGTACTAACTCTTGATGTTACCCACGAAAATGGCAAAGCATTTAAACCAACGACTGAAAAAGAAACTAATGCGGCTTTAGCAATACTAAATCCGGCTGATTATGCTGTCAGCAAACGTGAAGATAGACCGTCAAAAAGTACACCGTCGGCACCTTTCATTACCTCGACATTACAGCAAGCAGCCAGTACTAAATTAGGCTATGGTGTAAAACGTACTATGGGCTTAGCCCAACGTTTGTATGAAGCGGGTCATATAACTTATATGCGTACCGATTCAACCAATTTAAGTAAAGATGCGGTAGAAATGTGCCGTAAGTACATTACTGATAGCTTTGGTGAAAATTACTTACCTGAAAAACCAAAAACATATGGCTCTAAAGCAGGTGCACAAGAGGCACATGAAGCAATACGCCCATCTAATGTTAAGCTTGAAGCTGCATTTCTTGAAGGTATTGAGCCTGATGCGAAGAAGCTTTATGAGCTGATTTGGCGCCAGTTTGTTGCCTGTCAAATGACTGCTGCTCGTTATACCGTGAGTACCTTAACAATTAGCGCAGCTAACTTTGATTTAAAAGCTAAAGGCCGAGTGATGCAATTTGATGGTTGGACTAAAGTTCATCCACAGCTAAGCAAAGGTGATGATACTCACTTGCCTGATTTAAAAGTGGGTGAAAAGCTAACCTTAGATAATATTGAAGCAAGCCAACATTTTACTAAGCCACCAGCTCGTTTTGGTGAAGCATCATTAGTAAAAGAGTTAGAAAAACGTTCAATTGGTAGACCTTCAACCTATGCGTCAATTATTTCAACGATTCAAGATCGTGGTTATGTTCGACTAGACAAAAAACGTTTCTACGCTGAAAAAATGGGTGAAATTGTTACTAACAGTTTATCTGGCAGCTTCGAAAAGTTAATGAGCTACGAATTCACTTCGAACATGGAACAAGAGCTTGATGAAATCGCGGGTGGTACTGCTGATTGGAAAGCTGTTTTAGACGAGTTTTATAAAAACTTTACCAAACAATTAGCAAAAGCTGACCAACCCTCTGAAGATGGTGGTATGCAAAATAATGAGCCAGTATTAACCGATATTGATTGCCCGACTTGTAATCGTAAAATGGGTATTCGAACGGCTCAAACCGGCGTGTTTTTAGGCTGCTCAGGTTATGCTTTACCGCCAAAAGAACGCTGTACCAAAACCATGAATTTAACGGCTGGTGCAGAAGCTGAAAGTGTTTTAGCTGAAGATGCTGAAACCGAAGCGCTTATGGCAATGCGTCGTTGTGATAAATGTGGTACCGCGATGGACAGTTACCTTATTGACGAAACACGTAAATTACATGTTTGTGGTAATAACCCAGTATGTGATGGTATTGAAGTTGAAAAGGGTGAATTTAAGATTAAAGGTTACGATGGTCCAATTTTAGATTGTGACCGTTGTGAAGCTCCTATGGAGTTAAAATCTGGCCGTTTTGGTAAGTATTTTGATTGTACTAATGAAGAGTGTAAGAATACACGTAAATTGCTTGCTAGTGGTGAAGCTGCGCCACCTAAAGAAGACCCGGTACAATTACCTGAACTTGAATGTGAAAAATCTGACGCTCACTTTGTTCTTCGTGATGGTGCTGCCGGTATTTTCTTAGCAGCGCATACTTTCCCTCGTTCTAGAGAAACTAGAGCACCGAAAGTAGCTGAGTTACAACGATTTAGAGACAGGATTTCCGAAAAATTCTATTACTTAGCTGATGCGCCCGCAGAAGATAATGAAGGGAATTTAGCGGTAGTACGTTACAGCCGTAAAACCAAAGAGCAGTACGTAATGACTGAGATTGCTACTGACGAAGGTAAGCCGAAAGCGACTGGCTGGACAGCTAAGTATATTGACGGTAAGTGGGTAGAAGATATACCTAAGAAAAAAGTAGCGAAAAAGAAAGCTGCTAAAAAACCAGCAGCGAAAAAGCCTGCAAGTAAAGCTAAAGCCGCTAAAAAAGTAGATACAAAGTCATCCTAGAGAATTTATTCTAGTTTGAATACAAAAATAGATACCTTTGGGTATCTATTTTTTTGTCCTGTTTCTGTTTTTTATATCTAGTATTGCACCAACACACAGTCCTAACCTAAGCCCTAATCTAAGTCCTCTAATTTATCTAGAACCTTTCTGGCTTGTGCTAAAGTACAATCAGTTAGTGCCATTAAGGCGGTGACGGTAAGATTATCAAGGCGAATAGCCAGTGCTAACAGGTTATCATGGCTTAAATGTTGATATTCTCTTTTAAGTAATTTTCCAAGCCATAGCCAGCTTTCTTCTTGCTCTTGCTCGATAAGTTTAACTAGGGCTTGTATTTGACTAAAGTTAGCTTTGATTTGCCAATTTCTAGAACGGCCAATACGGCTTAAGTCACAGTCTAATTGCCTGATATGGGCTTTTAAAGCGTATGCCTTCATCGTTCGACGAACAAAGGCAGGCAAGTTGATGGTATGGATTACTTCCACGGGGAACGGGTCTTAAATTGTTAAAATAAAGCCAGCAGTAAGCTGGCTTAGAGAAAAACTTACCATTTTTTCTTCGGTTGGAATAATAAGTCTAATTCATTTTCTTCACTTTTTGCTTTTTTCGCGGCATCTTTAGCATTCGTATGTTTCAATGCATCAGTAATATCTTCTAATTGTTGCGTTACCTCAGCATGCTTTGCCGCCACATAGTCAGTTTTAACGGTACTGTTTGCTAAACTTTGTAGAGCCTTCTCAAAGTATTGCCTGGCTGAGCCAAGCATCTCTTTACTAAAGGCTTGAGTGCCGCGTTTAACTAAACTTTCAATGTTAATTTTTAGCTGCATTGTCGCTAATTTTTGATCTTCTGCGGTAAAGGTTTGCGCATCTAATGCACCTTTGCTTTGCTCTGATTTAAGTACGGCGCGTAATTTTTTAATACACTGTAAAATAGCAACGAGTTGTTGCTCGTTATCAGGCAGGACAAAATTATCGTCGGCACCGGCTTGATTTTCAGCAAGATCTTCAGAGGCTTGTAAGCGAGACTTTAATTCTTGAGCTCTTTTTTTGATACCTTTAACTTCAGGCATAAGTTCTTGCATGGTTTTTGCTGCATTTAAGCTGCGGCGGTTTAATATTTTGACAATGTTAGGGTTACTAGGCAAGTTTGCTAAATTAAAAATAAGCTCTTCACTTTCATCTATAATCGCTTTTTGCTTAGCTACCTTGACGCGTTTTTCCGCTTCTAACTTTTCTTTATGTTGTTGAATAGAGGTCACCACAACAACAATAACGATTAAGGCAATGATTAACCCAACAATAATAGCGATCATCTAAGATTCTCTTGAATAAATAAACTACTAGGCAGTCTACAAAAAATGCATTGCTTAGCATAGGACTAGTTGCACATTTAACTCAAAAAATGGCTGAACAAAGGTATTTATAAATATATACCCAAGCTACTTCAAGATTCTCGTTTCAGGACGGCTGAGCGATTCATAATCAAGGCGCGTATTTTATTAATGGTCATTCCCTTAATTACCTACGCAACAATGAATATGATTTGCTCGTTCGTCCCCGTAGGGCTGGTTTAGAAATGCTTTATCCGTCGTTATTGATTTCGACAAGGACGCTACATGGATGTAGCTTAATAGAGAATGCAGGAGCTTATTCTCCTGAATAACCATTCTCTTCAATCAATGCCTTGTCTAAAGACGTTTCTAATTCCAGCTGAATCCTGCATCTTGAGGTTGTTTGGTATAGTATAACGAAGGAAAAAAACTTTATCGAATTTAGCTGAAGTGGTAAATATTATTTACAAAAAGTAAAAAATTATTATGGTATAAATGATCGATTAAGTATATTATTTTGGTATAAGAACGTTAAAAACCTCGTATTTATTAATGCCACTTGAGTATTCATATGAAATTACAGCAGCTGCGTTACATCGTTGAAGTATTAAATAATAATCTAAATGTTTCTGCCACGGCAGATAGTTTGTTTACCTCTCAGCCAGGTATCTCTAAACAAGTGAGAATGCTTGAAGATGAGCTAGGTATTCAAATATTCGGTCGTAGTGGCAAGCATCTAACTCATGTCACAGAAGCTGGTCAAGATGTCATTGATATTGCAACGAAAATCTTATCAAAAGTTGAAGCTATTAAAGCGGTTGCCCGTGAGCATACTCAGCCTGATGAAGGTAAATTACGTATTGCTACCACCCATACTCAAGCTCGTTATGCCTTACCCGATGTTATTAAGGGGTTTATTAAAAGGTATAGTAAAGTTTCATTACATATGTCTCAAGGCACACCCGCACAAATAAGTGACGCAGCCGCTAAAGGTGATGCTGATTTCGCTATCGCTACAGAGTCGCTACACTTGTACAATGATTTGGTCATGTTACCTTGCTACCATTGGAATCGAAGTATCATTGTTCGACCTGATCATGCTTTAGCCAAAAAACAAAATATCACCATAGCGGATATTGCGCAATATTCACTGGTGACTTATGTTTTTGGTTTTACTGGACGTTCTGAGCTCGATGCCGCTTTTGATGCCGCAGGTGAAAAACCGAAAATTGCTTTCACCGCGACAGATGCCGACGTAATTAAAACCTATGTACGTTTAGGCGTCGGTGTTGGCGTGATTGCTTCCATGGCAATTGACCAACGTATTGATAGCGACCTTGTTGTTATTGATGCCAGTCACCTATTTAAAGCGAGTACCACTAAAATTGGTTTTAGACGAGGTAGCTTCTTACGTGCGTACATGTACGACTTTATTGAGCGATTTGCTCCTCATTTAACAAAAGATATTGTTACCCGTGCTATGTTATTGAAAAATAATCATGAGGTTGATGAGTTTTTAAAAGATATAAAATTACCCACTCGCTAAAAATGATTTATCACTAGAGCAATAATTCCTTATTGCTCTAGTGATTCGTATTTTGAAAGCTAACTAGCCATATAAACTAAGAAACTTCGCCTGTAAATCATCTTTATTTTCGATATTTTTAGCATCTGGTTTTACACAATCGATGGGGCAGACACTTACGCAAGTCGGCTTTTCATAGTGGCCTACACATTCAGTACATTTATCTACATCTATTTCATAAATTTCAGCGCCAAGGGAGATCGCATCGTTCGGGCATTCAGGATCGCACATATCACAATTGATACATGAGTCTAAAATTTTTAATGCCATATTGCTAATCCCATCCAGTTAATGCGAGGCTATTTATAGCCAGAATAGTCGCCATTGTTATGTTCAAACCTTTATTTTAGCTACTAAGCTTGTTGGTTTTGTACAAAAGGATGGCGCGTAGTGCCACCTTCATCTAAATAGCGCATGATAATACTAAAAGATAGTTCTAGCTCTGTATCAAGCTCAATGGCTACTTTATGGCCAGAGCCTTTTGCATCAGTAATACTTTCACCGTTTTTGCTATTAATCATCCTATGTAGGGTAAATGTTTGATTGCCATTAGGGGTCATCAACTCAAGCCTGTCTCCTGTTAGGAATTTATTTTTCACATCAATTTCAACAAGGCCTGTTTGTTCATTTCGTCCGAGCACTTCACCAACAAATTGCTGAGTATCACTTTTTGAATAGCCGTAATCATAGTTTTGTGTATCACCATGGCGGTGACGTTGTAAAAACCCTTCGGTATAGCCACGGTGTGCCAGGTGTTCTAGCTCGGTATTAAGACTTGGATTAAATGTTTTTTCTGCTACGGCATCATTGATCGCTTTGCCATATACTTGCGCCGTTCTTGCGCAGTAATAATAAGACTTCGTTCGGCCTTCAATTTTCAATGAGTGTACACCAATCTTTACCAAGCGCTCAACGTGTTCGACCGCACGTAAATCTTTAGAGTTCATGATGTAGGTACCATGTTCATCTTCAAATGCTGGCATATATTCACCAGGGCGACCTTGCTCTTGTAGTAAAATGACATCATCAATAGGCTTTTGTGGGGCAGTGATAATATCTTGCTCTGGCAGATAAATATCAACAGATTTAGGTTTGACAGCAATAATGTCACCCGTTTCAGTCTCTTTTGCTTCATGAGTGTCATACTTCCAGCGACAAGAGTTAGTACAAGTTCCTTGGTTGGGATCGCGTTTATTAATATAGCCGGAAAGTAAGCAGCGACCAGAATACGCCATGCACAAAGCGCCATGGACAAAAACTTCTAATTCCATATCAGGGCAATGAAAGCGAATATCTTCAATTTCATCAAGGGATAACTCTCTTGATAGTATCACTCGTTCTATACCTTGTTGTTGCCAAAACTTAACCGTGGCCCAATTGACTGCATTTGCTTGTACTGATAAGTGAATCGACATGTCTGGGAAGTTTTCTCTAACCAGCATAATAAGACCAGGATCTGACATGATTAATGCGTCTGGCTGCATGGCAATAATAGGAGTAATGTCTTTAAGAAAAGTTTTTAGCTTGCCGTTATGTGGAGTAATATTATTTACTAGGTAGAATTTTTTACCGAGTTGATGGGCTTCATTAATACCTATTTGAATATTCTCTAAAGTAAACTCATTATTCCTGACTCGTAAGGAGTAACGTGGTTGACCGGCATAAACGGCATCAGCACCGTAGGCAAAAGCATAGCGCATGTTTTTTAAGCTACCAGCGGGAGAAAGCAGTTCAGGTTTTATCATAGGGTACTCAAATAGTATTAAATAATAACGATGCAATAAAAATAGGCGGCAAATTATACTCAATAGAGATTACCGCTACCATTTGCAATTAAGCTAAGCATGATCTGGATCAATGTTAACCTTGCTTTAAGCAGAGTCGTGGGGGTAACTCGCTTTTTTGTGCTAACAACTGCCCTTGCTATTCACTTGAAAATCATTAAGAAAAAATATTACTTTTAGAAAAATGTGCTACTTTTAATGTTAAGCACAATAAAAATAAAGGTGGATTTATGGCAACTGAAAATGCCCTGTATACGATTTTGACTGAGAAGATAAAACAAGACACCCTTGTACTGCCTACATTACCTGAGATAGCGTTAAAAGTGAGAAGCGCTGCCGATGACCCTGAGATTAACTTAAATGATATGAGCGATATTATTGCTCAGGATCCAGCTCTATCTTTAGGTATGCTTAAAGTGGCTAATAACGCGGTTTTAGGACGTAGCGTTAAAGTTGAAACGGTTCCACAAGCAGTGACTCGTATAGGTTTAAGGCAAATTAAAAGTATTGCCACGGCAATGGCAATTGAGCAGGTCTTTGTATCACATAACGATGTGGTAACTATGTATATGAACAAAGCTTGGTTAAAAACTATCGATATTGCTTCGGTGGCAGTAAGCCTTATGGCTATGTATTTAAAGGAGCACAAACATACTTCGCTCTCCTTAGATACGATAACCTTGGCGGCACTAATTCATAATATCGGTGTTTTACCAATTTTAACTGAGGCTGAAAATCACCCCGATGTTTTTGCTAACCCGACTTTTTTACAACAAGCTATTATTAAGTTATCAGGACGAGTAGGGGGGGCAATCACGCGCAGTTGGGGATTTTCTGAAGAGTTTACCTTATTAGCAGAAAGTTGGAGTGACTTAACTATTTTGCCTACCGAGGTGCACTATTTAGATTTCATACGTGCCGGAGCTATTTATCACAATGTCTTTAAAAATGAGTCAACTAAACAGGCGCTTTTAACTAGTTATACCAAGAAAGGAATCTTACCTGAAGTAAATTATATGGACAGTGTTGAATTTAAAGAAAAATGTGATGCAGTTAGGGCAATGTTTATCTAGCTAACGTATATTGGCTATAAATATTAACATCATCGTGTTTAAGAAAGAGGGCGATATATTATCGCCTTCTTATTTTGTCAAAAAAGTTTAAATAAACTAGGTTAATCTTTTTCTAAAGGATCTGTCGTTTTCATAGAAAACTCAGCTAACAGCTCGCTAATAAATCTATTCAATTCACCAGCCATCAAAGCAAAATCAGCATCAAGTTTAGCAACAATGTCATCACTATCAATATCGTCATTTTGTTCTTGGATAACATCAAAGAACTTAAGGCGCTTAATCGCTAAGTCTTCACATAAAATAAATGACAGAGACTCATCCCATTCAAGAGCTATCTTAACAACATATTTATCTGCATCTAAATGGGTTTGAATCTCTTCGCTAATTAAGTCTTGATTCTTAACTCTAACAACAGCGCCATCATCACCTAAGGCGTTAAATTCTGCTTCCATTCCTAGAGTGAACTTACCACCTAGGCTTTTTTTATTTAGCCAATCAGTCATGGTTTCATCGACACAAATATCAGGGTCAAAGCTAGTAACAGGAAGAGTGCCAAGTACTTTGCGTAATAATGCTAATAAGTCTTCTGCTTTACCACGAGAACTGGAATTGATAACGATAATATTATTTACTGGGCTAATATAGGCATGGGTGTCGGTTATACGAGAAAATGCACGCGGTAGTAATTCAAAAGTTATATCTTCTTTGAATTGTTCGCGCTCTTTTTTAGTGGCTCCACGGCCTTGCTCTTGCTCAAGTAGATTAACTTTCTTCTCGACCATGTCTTTAATAACGGAAGCAGGAAGCATTTTTTCTTCTTTGCGAGCGCAAATTAAAAAATTACCGTTGGAGCTATGAACACTAGTATCGCCATGCTTGCCTAAAGCATTAATCCAACCAAAGTGTGCTACTTCAGTCGAGCCCAATGGAGTAAAAAGATGTTCCGATAAGTGTTTTTCTAAGTCTTCCTCTGACCATTCAAATGGACGAGTAAAGGCAAAAAAGTATAAGTTTTTAAACCACATAAGTAATTCCTAGGCTGATAAGGGAGTATTTTGGCGATTATCATACCTGAATTATGCTCTTTAGACAGCAAGCTTTTAACTATACCTCATATCTGGAAAACTCATGTGATAGCTTAAGCCTTCACTCTCTTTTGAATATGCCTCGATAGAGCCATTAAGAGTGTCTTCT
This sequence comes from Colwellia sp., assembly GCF_013215345.1. GTDB lineage: Bacteria > Pseudomonadota > Gammaproteobacteria > Enterobacterales > Alteromonadaceae > Colwellia. The sequence goes on from NZ_JABSOV010000043.1 coordinate 23,614, forward strand.
ATAAGGTTCTTGATAATATGAGTGCCTAAACCAGTTCCACCTTTGCTTGCTTTTGTGGTGTAAAAAGGATCAAATAACTTCTCAAGCTGCTCCTCATTAACTCCGACACCATTATCACGATAAAGTATCACTAGCCTTTGCTGATCTAGAGCAATATCAATGGTCATTTCGCCTTGGTTTATATTTGTGAAAGCATGAGCAATGGAATTGATGATTAAATTTATAATAATTTGCGCGATAGCTCCGGGATGAGTATAAATTTCAATATGTGGATCGCAATTGATTTTTACACTATGGTCAGTTTTCTTTAATTTCGGGTGAATTGAACGAATAATTTCATCAAGATATTTAGCGACATTGATTAACCTTACTTTGTCATTGGTTTGATCGACAGCTACCTGCTTAAAGCTGGCGATTAGTTCCGCAGCTCTTTGTAAATTACTTAATAAAAGCTCAACACTGTGCTGAGCATTATCAATAAAACTGTCGATAGTGCGCTTAGACAGTTGTGGTGCATTGATGTCTTGCTGAAATTTATGGATGATATCTGAGAGATAGCTGGTCGAGGTAATACTTATACCAATAGGGGTATTAATTTCATGAGAAATTTCGGCACTCAGTGCGCCAAGTGACGACATCTTTTCGGCTTCCAATAGTCTATCTTGAGCTTTACTCAATTCAATTATCGAGCTTTTTAAATCTTTATTGGTGGTGATCAACGTACTTTCGGTTTTACGGCGGCGATTATTTTCTGCTTCTAACTGATGTTGCTGAGCCAACATGTCTTTTTGTTGTACTTCCATTCGTAATAAGGTACTGCTTAACGTGGAGGTTTTTCTAGCAACCTCTTGTTCAAGTAATAAGTTTTGTTCATCTAATTTATCGTTGGCTAAGTTTGTTTCTCGTTGTGATAAGGCAAGTTTGTCTTTGAATTCAATTAACTCATCTATAAGGTTGTTATAAGCATCTTCGAGCACATTAAGCTCATTTCTTTCATTATTCATATTATGAAATTTAGATGCTTCAGGATCATGTAGATCGAGTTGCTTCATTTGGTCAGTGAGTTCTTGTAAAGGCTCGGTTAATAGCTTGGCAAAAGCCAATGAGAATAGGAAAATTAGAAAGGCGGTTTTTACAATGGCGTTACCGATGAGAAAGTATATTCCTACCTCAATCCGAGCAAATATAACATCATTGCTCGATAACAAAGTAACGGTGCCAACGGTTGTCGTTCTACCTGAAAACTCAAATATTAATGGGAAAGAATGTCCAAATAACCCTTCACTGAGTGAACTTATACTTTGATGATCGTTATACATTTCTTCCGAGGCTTGAGAAGGAAGGGTAAGTACTTCGCCAAGTTGGGTAATAACATTGTTAGCTTCATCAGTTACTGTAATTCCCTTGATCATAGGAATGGCTATTAAGCCTTCTGATATATCAACAGCTTGTTGAGTATTAAGCTCCCAAACTGCCCGGGTTAAACTGCCACTAATGGTTTTTTGTAATGTCAGTAGCTCACTATTAATATGACTTTTGGTGTTAAAATATTCAGCAATAATTTGAATGCCAGTAACACTAAAGGTCAAAATAAAATAAACAGAGAGTACTTTAGATAGCAGCTTTCTAGATATGCTGGTTATTTTCATATCAGTTATCTTTTAGGTGATTTTGGGCGCTTATTGTTAATTCTAGTAAATCCATTTTAAAAGTGCGCGAAATTAAAATAGATAGTCTAAAATTATGTTAATTAATTCAATTGAAACATTATTTTATCTAAATAGATACTAAGACATATATCGGTATTATTTATCAATATAATTTTATGGCCGTAACAAAAGCGTAATAAAGATCTTGTAGAGTGTTCAACTATAAATTAGTCAACTTACTTACAGTTTATTATTTAGGGATGTTTATGAAACATATTATCGTTTTACCGAAAGTTAAATATTTCATTACAACAAACTGAAGATAAAATCGCCAAATTATAATAATTGAACAATCATTAATTACTCAAGGTTTAACAAAATGAAATTTACGAAAAAAGCACTACTAATCGCAATGTTTTATACTGCCACAGTACCTGCCATGGCTGCATCTGTAGATGTTTATGGTAGAGCAGATATTTCAGTTCAGTTATCAGATGAAGGCGACGGTCAATTTACTGAAATTAAAAGCAACGCTTCACGAATTGGTTTTAAAGGCACTCATGAATTAAGTCAAGACCTAGAAGTTGTCTATAAAGCTGAATTTGAAGTAGATATGGACGGTGATAGCAGTGATGTCTTCAAAGGGCGTAACCAATATATCGGTTTACGTGGCTTGTTTGGCGAAGTTCTACTTGGTAAAAATGATACCATGTTAAAACAGTCTCAAGGTAAAGTAGATATCTTTAGTGATCACAATGGTGATATCAAACACCTCTGGGTAGGTGAAAACCGTTTAAGTAATACACTAAGTTATAAATCGCCTAAATTTAACGGCTTACAGCTAGGCCTGACTTATATGGCTGAAGACGAGTTAGACGGAGATGACGCTTACTCTATGGCCGTTTTTTACGGTGATAAGAATTTAAAAAAATCAAAGTTTTATGCTGCAGTTGCCTTTGATTCTGATGTAGCAGGAAAATCAAAGGATGGCGCAGTTTCAGGCCACTTTGATACAATGCGCGCTACCGTGTCGAGTAAAGTTGCCGGTATTACGTTAGGTTTAATGGTACAAAATCAAGAAGAAATTGAAACAGGCAAAGAAATGAACGGTGTGATGGTTTCAGCTAAGTATTCTTTGGATAACATTACCTTTAAAGGACAATTTCAAGGTGCTGACCATAAAGATGGCGACAACCGAAATGGTATAACTGCAGGTATTGATTACAAACTTGCGAAAAGCACTAAGCTTTATGTTTTTTATACGAGTTTTGATTTAGATACGGGCAATGATGAAGATTATTTGGCTGCGGGTATTCAGTACAAGTTCTAAATTTCAATAGCATTATTAATGCTTAGTTAAATAGTTATCAATGAAAAGTCGCATCAGCGACTTTTTTCTTGCTTACGTTTAAAGTCTAGTGAATACCAATCCGTATAAGAAAGTGTTCATTTAGCGAGAGTTTACAAGCTTATTAGGCAAAGTATTGATTGCAGGTAAGGCTTATTCAGGAGAATAGGCTCAGGATAATTGCTCCTGCATTATCTAATAAGGTACTTCCTGTACCGTCTTCATTCTCTATTAAGCTGCATCCATGCAACGTCCTTTTAAAAATCAATAACGCAGTATATAATCCTTTAAAACTCGCCCTTTGGGAACACATGGAACACCATGATAACTTCACAAAATATGCTTGATGTAGAATAACTATAACTACGCATATTTTGATTGTTCTAATGTCGCCCATGTAGCTCTAAGTGATCACTTCTTTATGCAGAATGGTATATATATCAATAATTTTCTATTATTGTCATAAAACTGTCATTTAACTTATGCACAATAACCTATCGAGAGTGATCTTTTGTTAAATTTCATTTACTAACATTAGGCCTATCAGTAAGTCATATTATTAGGATGTATACATGAGTCGGAATATTTTAGTCGTTGAGGATGAGACCCCTATCAGGGAAATGATTAGTTTTGTATTAGATCAAAATGGTTTTAATGCGATTGAAGCGTGTGATATCGAGCAAGCCTTGACAAAAATTCGTGAACCCTACCCAGATTTAATATTACTCGACTGGATGTTACCTGGTGGCACTGGGGTTTCGTTGGCAAAGAAACTAAAGCAAAATGAATACACCCGTAACATCCCTGTCATTATGCTAACAGCCCGAAGTGATGAAGATGATAAGGTAAAAGGTTTTGAAGCAGGGGTCGATGATTATGTGACTAAACCTTTCTCCCCGAAAGAGCTAATAGCCCGTATTAAGGCGGTTATTCGTCGTGTTTCACCCACGTCTTTGGAAGAGGAAGTGGACTTTCATGGCCTAAAACTCGATCCCGTTTCTCATCGTGTGGCTATCAACGGAAATAGTTTAGCGCTTGGGCCTACCGAATTTCGATTATTGCACTTTTTTATGACTCATCCGGAAAGGGTATATTCCCGTGAACAGTTGCTTGATAATGTCTGGGGTACCAATATTTATGTTGAAGACCGAACGGTTGATGTGCACATAAGACGTTTACGAAAAGCCATTTCAGGTGAAGGTCATGAGGAATTTGTACAAACGGTACGTGGCGCAGGCTACCGATTTTCTGGTAAATTACAGAAGTAAACTTCCGGTCATTATGTTGATATTGCAAAATAATTAGGCACGCATGTATTTTCGTTTATCTTTTAAAAATATAGTTTCTCGTTTATTGGCCATCCTGATTGCCAGCGCTTTCGTTGGATGGTTATTCGATCACGTACTGTTAGTTATGCTGGCAAGCAGTATATTCTTATTAATATGGCATTATCATCACCTATTTAAGTTAATTAAATGGTTATGGCAATCAAAGGCACTGTCTCCTCCGCAAGCAAGTGGTGTTTGGGGATATTTATATGATGGTCTATACCGGCAAATTAAGCAGCAGCGTAATAAACAAAAGCAGTTGAATGAAAAAATTCGCCGTTTTCGTGATGGTGCTGAAGCACTTCCTGATGCGGCATTGATGTTATCAGAAGAGTTAACGGTTGAGTGGGGCAACAAAAAAGCACACAGACTGCTCGGTGTTCGTTGGCCGGATGACTTTGGTCTGCGAATTGATAACTTGCTACGCGCCCCTGAATTTGCTGATTATTTAGCATTAGAAAACTTTGAATCCCCTTGTCTATTAACCTCTCCGGTACAGCCAGCTGTGCAGTTAGAAATACGTATTATGGCGTATGGCAGTGAGCACGTTTTACTCTTGGCGAGAGATATTTCCAATCTTCAGCGTCTAGAGGATATGCGCCGTGACTTTGTTGCCAATGTCTCACATGAATTAAAAACACCTTTAACCGTTGTTCGCGGTTATGTTGAAATGATTCAAGCCTCAAAAGAAGAATTTGATCCACATTGGCAAAAAGCATTTCAAACCATTGAAGGTCAAGTATCTCGCATGGACCGTCTCGTTGAGCAATTACTTAATTTAGCAAAAGTAGAAAATAATACTCATGATGACAAACAATGGGTAGATATGGCCCAATTAATTACTACTTTAGTTGATGAAGTAACTTGGCTTAATCAGGACAAACAGCACAAAATCACGCTAGATATTAGCACCAATGTTTACGTTTTTGGTTGTGAAACTGAGCTTAAAAGTGCTTGTGCTAACCTTTTATCTAATGCTATTGCCTATACTCCGGCAAATGGTTGTATTGATGTTAGTTGGCAGCTACAGGGCGATAAAGCTGTTTTTTCTGTCAAAGATAACGGGGATGGCATTAAACCGGAAGATGTTAATCGTTTAACTGAGCGTTTTTATCGTATTGATAGGTCGAGATCTAGAGATACGGGTGGCTCTGGTCTAGGGCTAGCAATAGTAAAGCACGTTTTGCATCACCATCAAGCTGAATTGGTTATTAATAGCCATTGGGGCCAAGGTAGTGAATTTTCAATTTATTTTGATAAAAGTATCTTATCTGAGCCTACGCGCTAGCTAAGATTGAAGTTCAATATTACTTTATAGTTGTCCGTCATAATCCTGTCATAAAACATCCATATAATTGTCATATTCACTTCGTATAGTGTGCATAACCAAACAGTTCAAGCTCTTATTGGAGACACCATGAGTTTAAAAAAAGTATTAAGTATTATTAGTTTATCAAGTTTAGTTAGTTTTTCTGCACTGGCACTTGATGCAAATCTACCAGAATATAAAAAAGTTAGTGGTATATCTGGCAATGTATCTTCAGTTGGCTCCGATACCTTGGCAAATATGATGACTTTTTGGGCCGAAGATTTTAAGCGCACTTACCCAAATGTAAATATACAAATTCAAGCCGCTGGGTCATCAACTGCTCCACCGGCTTTAACTGAAGCCACTTCCAACCTTGGCCCGATGAGTCGTAAAATGAAAATGCGCGAGATTGAAGCTTTTCAAAAGCGTTATGGCTATAAACCAACTCGAGTTAGGGTTGCTATCGATGCCTTAGCAGTATTTGTACATAAAGATAACCCGATAAAAGGGTTATCTATTGCTCAAGTCGACGCCATATTCTCTAATAATCGTAAGTGTGGTGCTGACAAGGATATTGACCGTTGGGGAGATCTTGGCTTATCAGGCGCTTGGACAGGTAAAGATGTGCAGTTGTATGGCCGAAACTCTGTTTCTGGTACCTATGGCTACTTTAAAAAGAAAGCTTTATGTAAGGGCGACTTTAAAAACAGTGTCAATGAACAACCTGGCTCAGCATCTGTAGTTCAGTCAGTATCCGCTTCACTAAACGGTATAGGTTATTCAGGTATAGGTTACCGTACTTCTGGAGTACGTGCCTTGCCTTTAGCTAAAAAAGGCCATGATTATATTGAAGCTAATATGGAAAATGCTATTTCAGGGAAATATCCTTTATCACGATATTTATATGTTTACGTAAATAAACACCCTAATAAGTCACTGCCGCCTATGGAAGCTGAATTCTTGAAAATGATACTGTCTAAATCGGGTCAAGCCATTGTTGAAAAAGATGGTTATATCCCTTTACCTAGCAAGGTAGTGGCTAAAGAGTATAAGAAGTTAGGACTGCTTTAAAGTTTTATTATTCATTAGGTTTCACTACTCAGCTGAAGTAAATAAAGCGAACTTTAATTGAAGTTCGCTTTATTTTATCCCTTTGTTTTACTGCATTAATCCCCCTCAAATTGATAATTAATTTTCTAAGTCATACAACTAACGCTAAAAGATAGATAATTACTTTGTTTCATTGATATAATATAAACAGCTTTTGTTGCTGCTTATTTTGAAGGAAAGGTATGGAAATTATTTTAGCAAACCCTCGTGGTTTTTGTGCGGGTGTTGATAGAGCAATCAGTATTGTTGAACGCGCTTTAGATTTATTTGGCGCACCTATCTATGTTCGTCATGAAGTAGTACACAACAAGTTTGTTGTTGATGGCTTAAAAAAACGTGGCGCGATTTTTGTTGATGAACTTGATGAAATACCTGACGATAACACCGTGATTTTCAGTGCTCATGGTGTCTCTAAAGCGGTAAGGGATGAAGCTAAAGCTCGAGCATTAAAAATATTTGATGCGACATGCCCCCTAGTAACCAAAGTTCATATGGAAGTATCTCGTGTCAGCCGTAAAGATATCGAATGTATTCTTATCGGCCATGCAGGACACCCCGAAGTAGAAGGCACCATGGGTCAATATAGTAGTGACTCTGCGGGTATTTACTTGGTTGAGTCAGCTGAAGATGTGGCTAACCTAGTGGTTAAAAATCCAGATAAACTCTATTTTTGTAGCCAAACTACCTTATCAGTAGATGACACTATGGATGTTATCACTGCACTTCAAGCAAAGTTCCCACTTATTGAAGGACCGCGTAAAGACGATATTTGTTATGCAACTCAAAATCGTCAAGATGCTGTACGTGAAATAGCTGATAAAGTTGATCTTATGTTGGTTGTTGGTGCAAAAAACAGCTCTAATTCTAATCGCCTGAAAGAATTAGCCAGTAAAATGGGAGTGACTTCTTATTTAATTGATACCGCAGAAAATATTGAAATTGACTGGTTAACCGGAGTAGATAAAGTGGGGGTGACCGCAGGTGCATCGGCTCCTGCAGTACTTATTAAACAAGTTGTTGAGACTTTAAAAAACTATGGTGGTCATGAGGTTATTGAACACCCAGGTAAAGAAGAAAGCATAGTATTTGCAGTCCCAGCTGAATTGCGCTAGTCTAAGTTAACTATAATTTTACTTATAGCGCTCAATACATTTGATTAAATTAACTATTTAGAATGTGTTTTTAAAGTACAGTTTTCAGTCGTTAGCGTAGAAGATAATATTTTTTACAATAACTATTGTGGGTAGTAGTTGTACTATGGGTTTTTATTAAGTGTATTTAATGAAAAACACTTAATAAAAACTAACTAATGCTACCCATGGATAAGTCATCATTTTAAACTAAGTTCGTTTTATTCTTTTCCAATGAATACCTAATTCCCTTAAGTGATGTGATCAGTGCTAGGAATTATCAAAGGAATGTAGCAGGGATAGGTTATGCGGTTGCTTAAATCTTTTATTTATAACGTCTGTTTATCGACCCTAGAATTAAAATTCTTTTATATGATATTCATATCATATACCAATATTTTGCGAATACTTGCATTTACGTATCTTTTTCAGTACCTTACCTTTTATTTTTTTCTCTTTGTTATAACAAAAAAACGCTAGATAAGCGCTTTATTAATGACTTAATTAGTAACAATTATTGTATGTCTAGGAGAATATCAGATGACTCATATCAGTAACAATATGGCTAGTATTAGAAAAATTCAGCGGCAAAATGGCATGACCTTTATTGAAGTAATTATTGCTATGGTTATTTTGGTTGTCGGTATCTTAGGTGCTGTAGCTATGCAAGCTTCTGCTAAAAAAGGAAGCTTCGATGCAATGCAGCGCTCTATTGCTTCAGCCTTGGCTCAAGACATTTTAGAGCGAATGAGAAGTAATAATGCTGGCGCTTTAAATGTATATAACGGTCTAACCTTCGGGCAGGTAATTCCTGAAAATGCTCCGAATCCAAGATGTGACTCTGCGGCTGCTTTATGTAATCCTGGACAAATGGCAACCGCTGATTTGTATGAGTGGGAAATTAATTTGTTAGGAGCTGACGTTACTAACGATGGAGAAAATACCGGGGGCTTGGTTGGCGCATTAGCTTGTATACAACATATAAATAATGCCGTTGTAGTTGTCATTAGCTGGGAAGGGCGCGAGGCAATATCAGATGG
>NZ_JABSOV010000044.1 GCF_013215345.1 Colwellia sp.
TTCCCAAAGAAGTATGAAAGCTAAACACAGAAATAAGTAATCCGTTCTTATATCTAGCATAGGAAGGTTGTGACCTAAGAATGAGTTGTTATTTGTTACGTTTTTTCAAAATATAAACGACAACACCAATCACCGCAAATAACGATAGGATGCTTGGCTCAGGTATAGGTGTTGTTGGTTCTTGACCAGCATAAACGCTATTAGTTATGAGCAAAGTTAAAACGATATACAATTTAGACATTAAATTAACATTTTTCATTGTATTCTCCTCTGTTGGTTGCGGAAATGAATGCATAGAGTAGACCGAGAGTTTTATGCTATTGAATTTAAGGATTAATTTTTTAAAAGTTTATTGAGTAAAATTTAAACTGTAAAATAACCTGACACATTTACCACAATTTATCCATTGATTTATTATTTTTATATTACTTTTTATACTAATTAAAGTTCATCATTGCGGGCATAATCCCAAGGATAACTATTGCACACAATGACTTTCACGGTAGCGCTACATTCACCATTTGAACTCAGGTGTCTACAGTGACATTTAATTTATTTGGCTAGTTTACTTTTGATGCGTAGTCGATTACTTATTAGCAAACTTACTCATTAATTACACAAAAGCCATTGCCAAATGGGTCTACACAATGAGCAATAGAGCCCCAGTCACCGCTCTCACCTCCTTCATGCACACCGCCTAACTTCACTGTTCTCTCAACCAGTTCATCGATATTTTCACAGAGAAAATCTAAGTGAATGGGTGTCCAATGACGCCCATAATCACGATTAACATCACTTTCTGCTGGTAATGGCTTGGAGCCAGCTGATTTTTCTTGTAAATAGATATCGCAATTATCTACGGCAAGTACCACCATGTTAGCCCCTTGATCACGAATTTTTTTACAGCCAAGCGCTTCTATATAAAAATATTCGGCTTGTTTTAAGTCTGATACGTCAATACTTACTGAGAGTTTTATCATAATAATTATCCTTAATAGCTATTTTAATGCATAATCGCAAGCGTGCTGTATATAAACACAGTTACCGTGTAAATATATACAAATGATAAAAATAAAGAGCAATATCAAAGTATATCTTCAAGCTTTTATTATGGCTTAAGTTATGGCTTAGATTAAGACTGGTATTAGATAAGTTAATAGGAAGGAGTAATTATGCTATTTGAACCTAAACGTCACCAACCCCTCACGGAAACACCTTGGCATAGTAATATCGTTCAGCAAGAAATTTTAGCGATAATTGATGATATTGAAAAATCTTTATTAGCCAATGCTAGTTGGCCTACACACCCACTTGATGCGGAGGGTTATCCTAAGGTTGGGCCGAAATGGGCTGCTTATGCTGGCTCGGCTGGTACTATTCATGCTTTACAGATCTTAAAAAATTACGGCTATCAAGTAACTGACTTATCGCATTTACTCGCCCAGGTGTATTCTTCATTTTTGCAAAACCCAGACGTAGCAATCGAGCCGGGGTTACAGCTAGGCGAAATCGGTATTTTGATGCCTAGACTATTAGCAGATCCTAATAACGATGAAGTATCAAATAATCTTTTAAAGTGTATGGAAGCTACACTAGCGCTACCTTTTCATGAAATAACGTCAGGACAAAGTGGCATGATGCATGCCGCCTTTGCTCTGTATCAAAAAACAGGGAAATCCTGCTGGAAAGTAATGTTTATTAAAGGGGCAAGATCGCTGCTAGCTAATTGGCAGCAAGATAAATCTAGCGGCGAATGGCTGTGGCAAAGTCAAGTATTTGGGCCTAAGCGACATTATTATGGTGCCTGTCATGGCATAGTAGGTAATGCTAATATCCTGCTACAAGGTGCCGATTTAATAGCAGACATTTCAGTTAAGGAAATCCTTCATCGCACAGTTTTAACACTTATTATCTCTGCTAAAACCGAGAAAAAGCTAAATAATTGGCCACTATGTACTAAGCCAAATATTGATAAACTCTTGGTACAGTGGTGTCATGGCGCAGCAGGCATAGTTACTGCTATGGCAAGAGCCCCTAAAATTGCATCGTCAAATACTACCGAGCTGGATAACTTATTAGCAACAACTGCAGAGTTAGTTTGGCAAGCAGGACCACTAAGCAAAGGAGCTAATATTTGCCACGGCACTGCCGGCAACGGCTATGCGTTTTTATATTTATATAAAAGGACGGGAGATTCAGTTTGGCTTGATAGAGCAAGAAAGTTTGCCATGCATGCAATTAAACAATGCCAACAAGATCGCATACACTACGACCAAGGAAGGTACACTTTGTGGACCGGAGATGCTGGCCTAGCAATCTATTTATATCACTGTTTACATCCAGACGAGGCAGCTATTCCTGGTTTAGATTTATTTTGATGCCCAGTAATGATCAAATATTACACACCCAGCTGGTAGCTGTATAAAAACACAGTACGCGATTGGTTTATCATTATATTTTCAAACTAACAGCTTTTACTCTTATTCCTACTGCCATAATGGTTGCCGATACGCCGCTATCAGGTATCATTTTGCTGATATAGCCCTTAGTGCAACCATAAAAGCGCGTCATCACGGTCAATGAATACCTCAATGTTTAAGGTTTTAGAGCTTGGGATAGTCGCTGAAAAATCAGCGCTCATTCTGGCCATTTTATTGGGGGCAAAAATCGCTATTTTGTTTATTGCCGCCAAGGTGCCAAACTTCATCAGCGCATCGAGTTGGCTTGAGTAGGAGTTAGTTTTATTAATGAGTAGTGAAAATGTGTGATTGAAAATTGACAGTAAGCAATAATGGATTTCATCAACCATTTTAACGTTTATATCGACGCCATCATCAACAACTATTTCGGCAAGATCATTACGCAAGACAGTGATCTTGGCAAATGATATTTGGTGTACATCCATATAATAAATATATCCCTGATAAAATAGACTTATTGCGCTTAATAAGTCTATTTACTGCTATCGTTGATAACATTATTGTTTTTAGTGCATATATTATAACTTTAAAATTATGAGCTTTATAGATTAAACATCAATAAATAGTACAAATACCCTATTATATTCAAGTTATTACCAATGAATGGGGTCAACTTTATAATAGCTGGTTAGTTGACTATACAATGCTGGGTGTTGTTGAGAGAACTGTTGAGACTTTTCGAAAAACACCTCACTGACCACGGCAAAAAACTCTGCGGGCTCGGTGGCACCATAATAATCAAATATTGACGGTGTGCCAGCTGCGGCTTGCTTTCTAAGTTCGTCAAATTGTTGGCTAAATATCTCAGACCAGCATTGATAACTTTGCCCTTTTCCTAAAATAGGCGAGCCATTCGCTTTACCATTTTCTTGATCAAGTTGATGGGCAAACTCATGAATAACCACATTGTGGCCATCGTTAGGTAATTCTGCGCCATGTACGCTGTCTTGCCACGATAAGACTATCTTGCCAAAATCCCAAGACTCCCCGGATAAAGCCACTCTTTTGGTGTATTGAGTACCATCAGGGTTTAATTGGCTTTGCTCTTTAACAAACGCACTGGGATAAACTAAAATAGTTTTTAGTTTCGGATAATAATCAGTTTTTCTATTAAGCAGCAACAAACATGCTTGCGCCGCTATGGTAATTTTTATCTCATCGGTAATTTTAACGCCATTACAACCGATAAAATTTTTCTCAGCGATAAAGACTTGTATATGTTGCTTTAACTGCAGCTGTAAATCCGTAGGCATTTGCCTAAAATATGGCATTCTTTGCTGGATTATTTTACGCCATTGTTTTTTAAACGGTAAACTTCTTACTTGATCGCGCTTATATTCACGCCAATACGGTTTTGCCATTAAAGAGCCAATGATGGCGATGGCAATAAACAAAGGTAACAAAATAGGTAACATAAACATCCTTATAGGGTGAGCTTAATTCATATCTTGGTACGAGTTGGGTCAATTTCAAGCCATGAGGATATTTAAACATCATGGAGAAATTGGTGGGTTGAGTTAAATTTCGTGGTTATGGACGTTACAGAAAATGGTGTAGAACACCCTTGCTAATTCATCGGTACGGCTAAATTAACAAGGGCTAGAGGAAGTGTGGATTGGAGCTTTTCATCTGCTAAAAGTCAGTAATTCTCAGGGACTATTGTTTATTTAAATGTGGTACTTAAGCCCTCTATTAACTCGGCACTTTTATTTATTTCAATACCACAGCTATTCACCTGTTCAGCTAAATCAGCATTATTTTTCGAGATGCCGTCTATGGTCACAATGCTTTGATTTATTTGATTAGCGACAACACTTTGTTCTTCGGTAGCCGTCGCTATTTGAGCGGTCATATCACTTACCAGATTTACATTAGTGATAACATTCTCCATTGTTTCCGTGATTTTCACCGTATCTTGAGAGCACTGTTCGGCATTCACTTTACTGGCCAGCATTACCTGACTCCATTGTTGTAACGTTGTTTGTAACGCTTGCACTGAAGTTTCAATTTGTACGGTAGCACCTTGTGTTCTACTTGCTAAAGTTCTTACTTCATCGGCGACCACGGCAAAACCACGACCTTGCTCTCCGGCTCTTGCTGCTTCGATAGCCGCATTTAAAGCCAATAGATTAGTTTGATCGGCAATGCCTTGTATTTCAGCCATAATGGTGGAAATTTTATCAACATCTTTTACTAAATCAAGAGCACTTTCTGCGGCTACTCCGACTTCATTTGATAAGGTAACAATTTTAGCTTGCGTTACTTTAGTGATTTCAATATTTTGCTGGCATTCATCTTGAATTTGAACCATTTTGTCATGAGTATGTGTGGTATTGGCACTCACCTCATCTATGGTTGCGCTCATTTCGGTGATTGCCGTGGCAAACTGTTCAAGATGAGAGTTTTCCTCATGTATGCCTTCTATCATATTATTTGCGGCTTCTTCAAGGTCAGTTGCTACCTTGACCAGACCGCGACCAGAGTCTTTACTGCGACCTAATATAGTGTTTATTCTTGCTTTATATAACTCTGCAGGGTAATTAATGATGCTGGTTAAGCCTTTACCTGAAAATATAAGTCGAGATGGGCTATCAAGTTCTATTTTGGTTTGAGCAGCTAGCTTTGGAAATACCAATAGCTCCTCGGTAAAAATGATAAAAATTAGCCCTATAGTGGTCAATAAAATAGCCGTAGACATTATCGGCGCTGAATACTGCCAAGTTGCTAGACAAGCAAGCAGGATGACAGTTGCTGCAATGATACGTTTTAAAGCCGTGTTGGCATTAAAGTCTCGGTCTGATTTGCCATTATTTAACCCGTCATACAATTGTTGAGCTTTTTGCTTTTGACTATCGGTTGGCTTAGTTCTTACTGACTGGTAACCAACAACGCTATTGTTTTCATAGAGCGGCGTTACATAAGCGTCAACCCAATAAAAACCACCGGTTTTGCAACGATTTTTAACCATGCCACGCCATGAGTCGCCTCGCTTTAGCTTTTTCCATAAATCTGAAAATGCCTCCTTGGGCATGCTGGCATGGCGAACAATATTATGATGTTCGCCAACTAACTCAGCTAGGGAGTAACCTGAGACACGGCAAAATTCATCGTTAGCGTAGGTTATCCTACCCTTGAGATCGGTAATTGAAACAAGTTGTTCGGAATCAGAAAAGGTTATTTCTTTGGCTGAAGTATTATGCATTAAGATATATCCAAAAAAGTGAGTCGGTAAGTAATTTGAAAGCTAGCATGACATTAGTCAGTCAATTTAGGATAATCAAATTAAGATAGTTGGAAACTCCGCATTAGACGCCTTTATTTGATATAGATCAATATTTAACGTACAAATATGTAATCTGAATCAATGACCTCAGTGCAAAGTTGTGATGTTGGAAATTATTTGTAGATGCAAGCACAAAAGGAGTTCCTTCCGTTGGTGTTGCTAAGTAGATAATTGAGTTACTCTAAGCCAGTAATTTAATACCTGCATTAAAGATGCCCCACGAGGTGCAGGGCTATTGAAATTTCGAACTTACTTTGTGCTAACAACAACCCCTTGGGAGCTGGCTTTAGCCGTTTCACTGGTATTAGATAAACCTAAATAAGCTGGTTGGCGACTATCAAGAGTAAAGAATGGTGGCTTTGAGCTATTAGTAAAAGCACTGTGCCATTCAATCACCGCAAAATCATCAATAGCTAACTGTGTCATGCTGCCATCGACTAATTCTGCTTCAACCATAATGCGATAACTTTTATAACCAATTCTTGGTGAATTAAAGTCAACTTCAACACTTTGCCATTGCTCTGTACCTGGTAGCTCGACGGTTTCTATTAGGTTTTTAGGACTATTTTTAAAAGCATCAAATAATTTTTGTCTGCTTTTTCTACCTTGCCAGTAATAATGCAATTTTACTGCATTTTTGCTTTGATAATTAGCTTTAATGGTCATCGGTCTACTGGCAGAATATACCCGCCAAAAGCTCTTCACACCAAAGGTGGTAGTTTGTTGGTTATTAAGTGCTAAAGACATACTGGTATTACCGCTAGCACCATAATTATTTAAACTCATGATACTTCGGTCAAAAAACAAACCACGTTCAGGGCTATCAAAGGTTGAGTAGCTTTCAAAGTCACTACCATTGATTAAGTTTTTCCCTAGGCGATACTTTACTTGCTCGTTTGGTAAAGATATTTCACTTATTTGTTGGTGCCAAGGTAAATGATACAAACTCACTACGTTGCTGCCCGGAGCAAAGGTTAACGTATGTTGCACTGCGGCCTTGTTTGCTGATTTCTGTGCTGACTTGTGATTATCGGCTTTAGTGTTCACTGCCTTAACTGTTACTGAGGCAGTTATTGGCGTGATAACACCATGACCACCGGATTGACGAATATGGGTATTTCTAAGTTTAGAAAGCTCTGTTAATCGCTTCATCACAGTATAACGATTAACACCGGTGGCTGGTGTTGGTTTATAACCTTTAACATATAAGGGCACTATTTCAGCACGATGAAATATCCCTTCATCTAACCAAACATACAATATGAAACTGTGCTGGGTAGCGGTAAAGTTTTGGTCAAAGATGAAATTACCCATTGAGTAAGCAATTAACTTATTGTCATATAATTCTAGACCCTGAGTAACATGAGGGTGATGTGCAATGGCAAGCGCGGCGCCATTATCTAGTGCTGATTTTAATCGTTGCTCGGTTACACCCGTTGGACTGCTGGCGTATTCTTGGCTGCCATGATATTGCACTATGGTGATTCTACCCTTAGCCACTTCTTTTTGTACTGAGTTAACAATGTTGTTCATTGAGCCATAAGCAGCACCGCCATGTTGGTGATTTGCGGTTTGTGTTGGCTCAGAGCGTCCTTCCCAACCGACATAACCTAGCATAGAAAATTCAGTATCCTTGATTGTATCGCGATGCGCTTTTAACGCTTGTTCTTCATTCATACCAGCACCAGAGTAACCCAGTTGGCTTTGCTTTAGAAATGCTAAGGTTGACTGCATTCCAGGCTCTAAATAATCATAGGTGTGGTTATTTCCCAAACTGACATAATCAACGCCTGCCCACGCTAAAGCGTCAAGAATTTCAGGTCGAGAATAAAAGGTAACTGACTTAGGGGCACGTTCACCGGGCTTTTTATCGGCGATTTGTGTTTCTAAATTTACCGCTGCATAATCAGCGATACTCATATAGGGTTTAATATTTTCTACCACCGCTTTGCTATCTTTAAGCCTAGTTTCTGGGTGAATCAAAATTGAATCACCAAAGTAAGGTTTGTAATAACGACGGTCCATCATCACATCACCGCCAAAAGCTAGCATTACACGCTTAGCTTTTTTGGCAACAAGGGTCATATCAGCGATAACGCCATGATGCTTTTTAGCTTGCAGTGAAAACAATTCGTAATGACTAAACGTTTGGATGTTTTTAAAATAATCATTTTTTACAAAGCTGAGTTGGTAAATAGTTTGTTCAGTGCTTGAACGTTCAACAGGCAATACAAAACGGCCCTGTTTATTACTCATAACCGTTTTATTGTTTAGGGTGATTTTTACATCGCTGAGAGGATTTTGTGATTCATCAAGCAAACGACCAGTTATATTAACTGTTTGATTTGCATTAACATTAGGCTGAAAAGAAAAAGCGGCTAAGATAATTATTATTGTTATAAATTGTCGCATAGTTGTTCCTAGTTTTTTACTAAGTAAAGGGGCTAATTAAGCAATGACTTATCGAGTATTGACGAATATTAACGAGTATAAACAATCAAATGCCATCAAATACAAATAAATGTATTCTTATCTATTGGCTATGTATAACCTGAGGGTATGGTTTAAATGCAGAAACTGAGTAACTAAGCATTTTAGCTAAATTACTCAGTTGATATAAATAAACAGTTAAATAGCTACTCAGTATATAGTCGCTGATACTTAGCTGCTATTTGGCAAGTTCTGCGACAACATCAGTAAATAAACGTTCGAAGACAGCAAGACCTTCATTAGCTATATCATCGCTAATAGTTAATGCCGGTAAAAAACGAATAACATTGCCATAAAATCCACATGCTAATAGCACTATGCCGTACTTAGCGGCATTAGCAATAATGGCTTGGGTTAGCTCAGTATTTGGCTGTTCCACATCACCATCACAAATAAGCTCTATGGCAATCATAGCGCCCTTGTTTCTAACATCTAGAATCAGATTAGGGAATTTATTTTGTAATTGTGACAACTGCTCGTTAAATAGTTCGCCTATTTGATTAGAGCGTACTATTAAATTTTCTTCCTCAATGATCTCGAGTACCGCTAGTGCTGCAGCACAAGCTACCGGAGAGCCGCCATAAGTTCCACCTAAACCACCAGGCAAGGGTGCATCCATAATGTCAGCTTTACCGACAACTGCAGCGATAGGGAAACCACCAGCAATGCCTTTTGCCATGGTGATTAAGTCAGGCTCAACATTGGCGTATTCAAAGTTAAACATTTTACCGGTACGGGCAAAACCGGTTTGAATTTCATCGGCAATTAAAACTATACCGTGTTTATCACAAAGCTGGCGTAACGCTTGTAAAAACTCACTTGGCGCTTGATAGAAACCACCTTCGCCTTGGATAGGCTCAACAATAATGGCGGCAACATCAGTTGGTGCAATATCGACTTTAAAGAGGTTTTCTATCGCTTTAAGGGATTGTGCAACGGTAATGCCGTGACAAGCAATAGGGAAAGGTGCGTGGAAGATATCACCAGGAAAAGGCCCAAATAAGTTTTTATAAGGGGTGATTTTACCGGTTAACGCCATGGTTAAATTGGTACGACCATGAAAACCACCGTTAAAAGCAATAACACCACGACGCCCGGTATGAGCGCGCGCTATTTTAACGCAATTTTCCACCGCTTCGGCGCCAGTAGAAACAAAAATTGCTTTTTTCTCTGAATCACCAGGCGCAATAGCCACTAATTTTTCCGCTAATTCAACCGCTACTTCATAAGGGTTAACCATTACACAAGTATGACTAAATTTATCCAGTTGTGCTTTTACCGCAGCAACAACTTTCGGGTGACTATGGCCGGTATTACACACGGCAATGCCAGTACCAAAATCAATATAACGTTTACCTTCAACATCCCAAATCTCTGAGTTTTGTGCACGCTCCACATACACTGGGTACATATTGCCTTGTCCGCGGGCAATTACCTGTGTCTTTCTTTTTTGTAATTCTGAATTTGTCATTTTATTTACCTAGTTCAATTTTTATATCAATTGGCCAGCGTCATTAACATCTTCACTTAAAAGCGCTGGTTTTTGTAATTTTTACTAAAAGCTTAGTTACTTATCTAGGCCGCCCATACATAAATATTTGATTTCTAAATAATCATCTAAACCATACTTTGAGCCTTCACGGCCATTACCTGATTGTTTGACTCCACCAAACGGTGCAGCGGCATTGGAAATAATACCTTCGTTTATACCAACCATACCGAACTCCAATCCTTCCGCTACTCGCCAAATTCGGCCAATATCTCGAGAATAAAAATAAGCCGCCAAGCCATATTCTGTATCGTTGGCCATATCAATAACTTCTGCTTCAGTGTCAAAGGCAATAATCGGTGATACAGGGCCAAATATTTCATTGGCGGCAATAGGCATATCATTAGTCACATTAGTTAAAATAGTTCCTTGGTAGAAATTATCTCCAGCGGGATCTTTTTTACCACCGCAGATTAATGTCGCGCCAGCGGCAATAGACTTGCTCACTAAGCTTTCAACATCACTGACCGCTTGCGCCGAAATCATCGGGCCTATAGTTACGCCCTCAACTAAACCATCACCTAGGATTAATTCACTGACCGCTTGGGCGAATTTTTCGGTAAATTGTTCAAGTACCGATTGTTGCACGAAAATACGGTTGGTACAGACACAAGTTTGTCCGGCATTGCGATATTTAGACGCCATAGCGCCCTGCACTGCGGCATCAATATCGGCGTCATCAAAAACAATAAAAGGTGCATTGCCGCCTAATTCCATTGATACTTTTTTAACTGACGTGGCACATTGGCTCAGTAATGTTTTGCCCACTGGCGTTGAGCCGGTAAAGGTGAATTTTGCGATATCAGGATGTTGGGTTAACACTTCACCCATGCCGCGAGCATCTTCACCAACAACAACATTAAACACGCCTGCAGGGATACCTGCTCTTTCAGCAAGTTCTGCCATGGCAAGCGCAGAAAGTGGTGTTTGTTTTGCTGGCCGTACGACAAAAGTACAACCTGCAGCTAATGCCGCCGCCGCTTTACGGGCAATCATGGCATTAGGAAAATTCCATGGAGTAATCGAGGCAACCACGCCAACTGGCTGTTTAATTACTATAATGCGTTTGTCGTTTGATGGCCCAGGGATAATATCGCCATAAACACGTTTACCTTCTTCAGCAAACCACTCAATAAAAGAGGCACCATAAGCAACTTCACCCTTAGCTTCAGCTAATGGCTTTCCTTGCTCTAATGTTAGAATTCGACCTAAATCGTCTTGATTTGCCATCATCAGATCAAACCAGTTACGTAATAAAGTCGCTCTTTGGTTAGCCGATTTTGCCGACCACATAGCTAAGGCATCTTTAGCGGCTTTAACCGCCAGCTTAGTTTCAACCACACCAGCATTGCTGACCTTGATAATCTCTGCGCCATTCACTGGATTGGTGACGGAAAATTCAGTAGCACTGCTATGCCAACTACCATTGATATAAGAAAAGTTTTTCAATAATTGTTTATCTGCTAGGCCGTACATAACGAGATCCTTAATAATTATCTGTGGTTTGGGTATATGCCCCTATTGAAACCCATAACAAACTCAGGTTAAATATAAAACATTAAACCTATTGTTTGGACTAGACCAAACTTATAAAGAATATTACTTATGAAAAACACCTCAATTATTCCCAAGCCAGTAACTGAGTATGACCTAAGGTTACTGAGAATTTTCAGCTCTGTTGTTGAATACGGTGGTTTTGCTGCTGCAGAGCTAGCACTAGGTATTACCCGCTCAACCATCAGTGTGCATATGTCTAACTTAGAGACACGGATGAAGCTAATCTTATGTCGTCGTGGTCGAGGTGGCTTTGCCTTAACCGAAGATGGCCAAGCGGTTTACCGGGCAATAATAGAGTTATTTGACTCACTCAATGACTTTTCTTTACTGGTGGGCACCTTAGGTAAAGAGCTTAGTGGTGAGTTAGTGATCTTGTGCGCCGATCAGCTAGACTCATTAAAACAACAAAAATTAGCGCAAGTTATTCAACAACTACACGATGACTCACCTAACTTACATATTGTCTTAGACGGTGACTCAATTTCCACTATTGAAAAGCAATTATTAAAAGATAAAGCCCATATTGGCCTATTCCCAAGTTACCAGCAGATAGAGGGATTAAGTTACACCGCTCTTTCAAACGAGCCTATTTTTCTATGTTGCGCCAAAGACCACCCTTTCTTTAGTCAAGTTGATAGCTCAATTTCGGAACAAGATTTAGCAGAAGTCGCTGCCATTCATCCCGGTATCGATATAGATAACGATGGAAAAGAGCAATTAATGAAACTTAATTTATCGGCTAAGTCGTACCAATTTGATACCCGTAAAACCATGATATTATCAGGCCGTTATCTAGGCTATATGCCGCAAAGCTATATTCAAGAAGAATTAAACCAAGGACAAATTCGTATCATTAAACCCAGTAGTCATACCTATCAATTTAACTTGTCCTTGGTGACAAAAAGCTCACCCCGTGAAGTAAGTAAGGTCAATTTACTGAGCAATATTTTCAAGCAAGTATTTAAAATAACCTAACTTACATTAAGCTAAGTTAATGTAAGTTAGGTCAATAAGAATTGGCTATCTCAATACTCAGTAAAAGCCATATATTAACCTAGATATACCGTGTCCATCAGCCTATAACCTTGCGCTATGGATGAACAAAACTTAAGTCATTTCATTTTTAAACATAAAATTACATTATGGTTATCCAAGGTGATAAATAACGTTTTAACAAGGTGATGATTATGGCTAGTACAGACGATGCTCAAGGGAAAGTAACGAAGTGCAATAATAGCGCTGCAGATGACTTTACAGGAAATCTAGAGAACAACTCAGTTGCTAGTGCTGATAATGACTCTGGTACTAACGCTATTACAAACAGAATAAATAATAACGATACAATAGAGAGTACTGCTAGCCCTGAAGCTTCGCCTTTAATGAGATACTTTGATTTCGATGAATCAAATTATAGCTATGTATTAGGTTATAACTAAAGCTGGTACTTAGTGTTTATATCGAGTGTTGACCCTGACAGTGATTATTTTACAATAGCGATAGTGCTGGTTACCATAAGGATGCCACTAATTAGTTTTAAGCCACTTATTAAGCGTATCAGATAATATTTCAATATCTATTGGCTTAGTTAAGTAGTCACTCATACCAGCAGCAAAGCACTTAGCGTCATCTCCGACCATAGCATTAGCGGTCATGGCAATAATTGGAATGTCTTTATAATGATGACCCGCTTCTCCGGAACGAATTCCTCTGGTCGCTTGATAACCATCCATGATAGGCATTTGGCAATCCATTAACACCAAAGTAAAGGGCTTACCTGGGCAAGCGTTAGCTAATGTATCTAAGGCTTCTTGGCCATTCTTAGCCACGGTAACATTGAGGCCAATCTCGTTAAGCATATGAGTCGCGACTACAGTATTAATACGATTATCGTCTACCAACAAGACCTTGACCTTGCTGGAGAAATTTTGACACGGTACATCAATTTCATCGATTGCAATATTACTTTCACCTGAGTTACTATTTTCATCTAATTCACGTTCATCTAACTCACTATTTTCATGAGAAAATGAAGCCAAATATTGATGGGTAATTATTGGTTGAGATAAATCGATATCACTGGCAGGAGACTTTATTATCGCTAACGCATCTAAAATATCTGAGCCGGTAACGGGTTTTGAGAAGTAGGCATTGAAGCCTAGGTCGGTAAAATACTTTGTATCGCCTTGTGTCGACATCGAGGTCATCATGACCATAGGCAGTTCATTAAAACGCTTATCCTGTCTTATTTTCCGCGCAAAGGTGGCACCATCCATATTTGGCATCTGCATATCAACAAAAATCACATCAAAAAGATCGCGTTTATTGTCAAAATAGCTCTCCAATTTTAAAAACGCCGCTGCAGCGCTGTCCGCTTCTTCTACGCAGCAGCCCCAGTGTTCCAATTGTCCCCGTAATACTTCCCTATTGGTGGCATTATCATCAATGACTAATAACGATAATTTGCTGACATCTATATGAGGTACTACCTGTTTTGACTGACTGCTTTTTAATAAGCTAATGTTAAAGTTAAAACAACTGCCCTTGTTCAATATACTGGTGACCGAGATTGAACCTTGCATCAATTCGCATAATTGTTTAGAAATGGATAAACCCAGTCCTGTGCCACCATATTTTCGTGTAGTGGATGAATCAACTTGGGTAAATAATTGAAATAAGTTTTTAATGGATTTTTTCGGAATGCCTATGCCGCTATCCTCTACAGAGCAACTAAAGATTAAATCTGACTGTTCATCCTCAATTAGTTCAGCTCGGATAATAATATTGCCAGTTTCGGTAAACTTTATCGCGTTTGATACCAAGTTTGAAATAATTTGTCTAATGCGAACGGGATCGCCTTTGACCATTGAATGCTCAATGCGAGTAATATCAAGAATAATTTCTAAGCCTTTAATTTCAGCTTGTAAGGCCACAGATTCTGCAAATTCAATTAATAAACTGCGTAAGTCAAAATGCAAGACTTCTAAATCTAGTTTACCCGCGTCTACTTTAGAAAAATCTAATATGTCATTCAGTAAAGCTAATAATGACTTAGCGCTTGAACGCGCTATTTTTGCCTTATACATTTGATTTTCATCGAGATTTGATTTTATCAATAAATCTAGCATACCTAAGACACCATTCATCGGCGTACGAATTTCATGACTCATACTCGCTAAAAACTCGGCCTTTGCCTGCGTTGAAGCTTCAGCATCAACTTTGGCTAACAAAAGCTTGGTAAACATTTTGTTGATGATGTTGGATACCACAGCTAACATCGATAGAAATAGTGTGCTGGCAATCAATATAACGGTCATCATTGCGTGTGAAGCATTAGCTTCAGCGTGGCTGATATGGTCAATCGCCAAAAAATACGATGCTTGCATACCCATGTAATGCATACCGGTAATAGCGGCACCAACTAAAGCGGCTGAACGAAGCAATTGATAATTCTGTTCTCTTTCAGCATCTACATTAAACTTCCCGGCATAAAGCGCAATAATGGCTAGCACCACAGCAACAATAATCGAGAGTAGAAAAAACCAGGGTTGGTACACTAACGTAAAATTGCCATACATTGCCTCCATGCCCATATAATGCATGATACCAATGCCTGCGCCTAAGATAATACCAGCCCCGATAAGGTGCCAAGTAGTGTAATTATCACGTTCAATAAAAAATAGCGCAATATAACTGGCCGCAATAGCGGGCAGAACAGACAGCGCTGTTAGTCCAAGATGATGGTGAACAGCTACTGGTAATGATAACGCCAGCATACCGACAAAGTGCATTGACCATATAGCGCTGCCCATGGCTAAGGAGCCGCCAACATGCCACAAGCGCTTAGCGGTAACTGATTCAGCATAACGCATTGAGGGAATGGTAGATAAACCCGCGTACGCTCCTATCCAAGCAACAATATAAGAAGCAAACACAACGAAGTAATTATAGTCTGTAGTGAGTGCGAGAAAGATCGCGGTATTATTATCTAAAAATTCTAAGCCAAACATATTAGATATTCTCAACAGTGTAAGACAGGGGAAGAAAGGAAACTAAATGCACCAATAATTAGCATAGATGCATTTAGCCATTAAGCTATTGGTAAATTTGCTTTGGTATTGATTTAGTCTTTTTTGGTCATGGGATTTTATATAAATAAGGCCTCAAGTGCTGACTCAGGCAAAGGTTTAATACAGAAACAAGTTAGCATAGAAGTTATACAAGCAGAAAATGGTCAAGTGGCGCTTAATTTATTAATAACAGCAGAAAAGCCGATTGAGTAGATTTTAATGGATATCATGATGCCAATAATGGATGGCATGGAAGTGAATATGACGGTCGTTTTAAAAAACGACCGTCAATAACAGCAATACAAACTGATGAGTTTACTGAATAAACTCTCCTGCTAAGATATCCTTGTACTGGGCATCCTCTATCACCAAGGTACCATTAACAATCACCTGTTCTATCCCTACCGAGTAGTTATTCCATTGACTAAAAGTTGCCTTGGGTGAAAATGTTTGTTGATCAAAAACAATGACATCAGCCTTGTAGCCCACCTTTAACATGCCACGTTCGGTTAGACCGAGTATCTTGGCAGTTTGTGACGAGCTTCTATTAATAAAGTCAGCCATAGTGAGTAATTTTTTCTCGACCACATAAGTTTGATATTTTCTTGGGAAACTAGCATATTTTCTCGGGTGACCATTTGTACCGTCTGAAGAAGTAACCACCCAAGGTTGTACCATAAAACGTTCAACGTCTTTAGGTGACATATTAAATGACGCCACTCTCACATCACCTTCCAGTATTAACGCAATAGCGGTATCAACTATAGCTAGATTTTTCAACTCCGCTACTTGTAATAGATTTAAACCCACTAAGTCTGTATCAGTGAACTCAGTAATATACAGCGAGTCTGGACCACCTCTTCTACGGATATTCTCAGTAACTTCTTTTGCCAGCTTTTCAGCTAAATCCGCTTGTTTTAAACGTTGATGAAAAGCTTTTGTAGAATCAGCCATTACCCAATTTGGCATAACCGCACTGCGCAACTTGGTACCAGAGGCTAACCATGGATATTGATCTGCTGATATTGACGTACCATTTTTTTGAGCTTGCTCAATTTTATCAATTGCTTGCTCACTTTGTCCCCAAACATCAACCCCTAATGCTTTGATATGCGCTAAATGTAAGTGAATATCGGCCTTGTCGGCAATATTAATCGCTTCATCAAGCGCGGCGGTAAAACCAATATTGAAGGTACTTTCATCACGTAAATGGGTGTCATAAATACCACCATAGTGACTGGCTATCTTGGCTAAGCTAATAACTTCGTCAGTGTTAGCATAACTACCAGGCACATAATATAAACCGGTTGATAAACCAATAGCGCCCGCTTGCATCGCTGTGGTGAGTAGTGCCGACATTTCACTGAGCTCTGCTGGTGTTGAATAACGCTCTGCTCTGCCCATAACTTGTTCTCTTAAACTGCCATGGCCGACTAATAACGCAGTATTTGTACCTATACCATTACTGGTTAATTTTTCTGACATTGCAGCGATATCAACGGGACCGCCGCCGTCATTACCGTTAACAACGGTAGTCACACCTTGGGTTAAGTAATTTAAGTTGTGGTTTTTATCTTTACTTAACAGCTCAGATAAAGAGTGAGTGTGTGGGTCAATAAAACCTGGGCTAACAATTTTACCTGTAGCATCAATTGTTTTGGTCGCTTTAATAGTATGATCACCACTCGGATATAAACCACAAATAATTTTCTGGCAAATAGCGACATCGAGATGTTGAGCTTGGTTACTGTCCCCGGTGTATACCGTGCCGTTAGTAATTAAAAGATCAACATTATTGGCTAATTGCCCCTGTATCTTACTCTGTGTTTTATTTTGGCCAGGACTCTGCCCATTATTTTGTACTTCACTTTGAACAGCACTGTCATCAGAGCAAGCTGTTAACAAGGCTAAACTTACTGCCATGGTAATTATTTTTTTATTAAGTGATTTTTCAGCAATCACTTTTATATCAAGAAATTTCACATTAAATATACTCATAGCATGTCCTATTGTTTATCATGATCAACGTTGGATAACATATTAATCATCAATATGTTAGCTGATTTAAAAGCAATACGCTTTATCTTGGTGCGATCGGTATTGTCACCCATTTCATAGGTAATAGCATGAACACCAAATTTATCAGAGAAATACTGTTTTGAAACACCCAAACCAGGGTTGTTACCGGGTCTCAGTACGACGTCAAAATTTGGCATTTGACGATCAAGCTCAGCTAACCAATTCCTGACAAAATAAGCTTTTTCAACACCGTAATCAACGGGCATGGTGTAAAAAATATCACTTTTGGTCGAGTGGAAATCTACCGCAAAACGTATTTTTTGTCCCTGACTAACCAATTGTTGCAAGTAGTCATTGATCAGGCTAGTTTCAACTTGGCTGAAATCTACCCAGTCACGATTCAAATCTAAGCCATTAGCATTGCTGCGCCAATTACCAGCTTCAACACCATCAGGGTTGATATTGGGAATAACTAATACGTTATATTTTCTTAGAAAATAATTACTGAGTTCGCTGCTTGATAACAGTGTTTCGACAAAGGGAAAAAGTGCTAGTGCGCCAGTAACTTCTGGTGGATGTTGACGACCTAAAATAACCACCCACTCGTTAGCATTTTCATTTCGGCTCTCTATTTTATAAATAGGACGCCCTTGTGTTGATTGTCCTAAAATGCTGTGAGTAAAAGTATTTTTCTCGGTTAATTGTTTGGCCCAATCTACATAGTATTCATTATTAATAATTTCTTGCGCAGCAATAGTAATTGGCTTAGCTGATGCCGTCATCTTCATGATTAAGCGCTTGCCCCGAATCTGGTAGTCTTGCAGCTGCCAGGTTTTACCATCACGACTAATTTTCGGTGGGTAACGATGTTCATCACCACGAACTTTCATGGTAATTTTAATATCAGTATTTTGCTCAGCCTGTACTTTAAAGGCGTACCAAGGGCTTGAGTTTATCGGGGTATTTTCAGGAACTAAAACAATTTCAAATTCATTTTCAGCCACGCGTTTACATTCGTCCATGCGACCAGCAGAAAAATCAGCTGTCAACGTTACCGGGCCGGCATCACATGATTTATTAGCAATGTTTTCACTGTTAACTTGCTTGCGGACTATTGCAAGTGGTGTCTTATCAGCAGATTGTACCGATTTTTCTGCTGATTGCTCTGTAGTAGTGGCAACCGCAGGGCTTTCTTTTTCAATAATATGAGGAGATGAACATGCAAACAAGAATAAAGGTAATAACAACGGAGCAGTTTTCAATAATTTAATCATAATTTTCAAACTATTAGTTGGTTAAAAATAATATGGCTCGACTAGCATTAACTAACCGAGCCATAACGTCTATCTCTTACGTATATCTGATTGAGCTTTTATAGCAAAAAGGAGTGCTTAAAAAGTTTTGCTCAAGTTCATGTATAAGTAACGACCACGGTTTGAATGATAATCACCTGAGTAACCATGCCAGTAATTATCTGCTACTGGTGGCTCTTCATCACCGATATTTCGAACACCTATTCTGATATAAGAACCATCTAAAAGAGTATCATTTGAAACCTTGTATGAACCATACACATCGACAGTGGTAAAACTATCTATAGGTAAAAATACTTTTTCATCATCAACTGTCGCGTTTGTACTAGTATCAACAAACTCACTAACATAATTTAAGCTAACACCAGCGCCCCAACCATTGAACCGCCAGTTAAGTGAACTTTTAGCGCGCCATTCAGGATTGCCATCTTGTTTGATTAAGTCACCTACACCGGCAACTTCTACGTCTTCAAGGTTTGGATATTTAACTAAATCTTTTTGGGCTTCAAGTACGGTAGCAGAAAGACTATCAACTGATGTTTCATATTTAGTTAAATAGGCGGCATTTACGTTAAATTCAAAGTCACCAAATGACGTTTCAAAGTCATACACCACACCGAAATCAAGACCAGACAACTCTTGGCTTGAGGCATTGATATATCGATTATTTACTTGGCTAGCGACTAAATCTTCATCACGAATAACGTTAGGATTACCAGCACCACCATCTACACGTAAAACATAATCGTGTGCTAAAACGGTTTCATAAGGTGCAAGGAAAACCAAATTTTCTTGCTCTATATTCCAATAATCTACAGTAAATGTTAAATTTTCAAGTGGCTCAAAAATAAGTCCAAAAGAGGTATTTACACTGTCTTCTGGTGCTAGATTAGAGTTACCTTGACGATTATCAATAACAGCATAAGTGTCATCTAATACCGGATCATACTTAGAGCTACGACGTGGCATGCTTGCTTCTTCAGAACTTTGTTGTAGGCCAGGTACTTTAAAACCACCCGCATACGATGCTCTCATGCTAAGCCAATTTGTAGGTTTGTAAAATAATGCGACTTTAGGTTTTAATGCATCACCACCGTCCGAAAAATTTTCATAACGTGCAGCAAGTTGCACTTCTGCATACTGATCACCACTGTCGATTAATGGCAAGATAAGCTCAGCAAAAACGGAAGTAACACTACGGCTAGCGCTAGCGTCCGTTGTTGCACTACTGCCATATAATGAACTTTCATTAACCACACCTTTATAGTCCGTAAAAGGCAAACTACCATCTACATACTTAGAACGGTCACTGGTATAATCTTCATAGCGGTATTCAACACCTAGAGCAAGGCCAGCATCGCCAGCAGGCATTTCGAAGATCTCGCTATTCGAAGCCTTGAAATCGATTGATGCTAAACTCGTTGTTGAATCAGTGTGAGCTTGAATTAAAAACTGGTCAGTAATGGATTTCGACACTAATGGTCTATTTCCAATTGTATTTGGATTGTTAATATCACCACCACCAAAGACATTGTATGCGGTACTTTCATCGGTAGAGTTTACTGCTTTTTCAAAAGCATTTATATCAATACGGGTACTGGCATCGTTGGTTTCAGCTGCACTATAAAATGCGGCACTTTCCCAATCCCATTCGCCCATGTAACCTTTAAAACCTGCTAGTACTCGATAACTTGTATCATCAACGGTAACGGTTCTTGGTCCAATATCAGTAGGTCGATATTTTCGTAAAGTAACTTTTTCGTCAAAAGGGTTATAAAAGGCATCTGCGGCTATGTTAAATCGATGTTTACTACCGTTGTGATTTTGCTCTGACTGATTGGTAAGTTCCGCTTGGTAATAAATACCTTCCGCAAAAAATTCGACATCATCATTAACTTGATGGGTGAAATGTGTGTAAAAGTTAATTCTTTGTGCATCTGAAGATAATGGACGTGTAGTACCACGATCAAATTTCACATCTCCACCGGGTTTAGAGCCAGCTGAACCGGAAACACTTTCTCCAACAACACAAACACCATCTAAACCAAGCGCACCGGATGCTCCGTCTGCACCACCGGCATCACAATCGCCCATACTTTCTGGCTGAAGATGAAATGTTCCGTAAGAAGAACTACTAAACTCGCCCCAAGGGGTATCACTGCTGCGGTTATCTAATTGACTATCACCAACAAATTCTTCAGGTAAACCAGGGTATTGACGTCTATCATGACTTGCTGAATATGGACGTTCTGTTGCCATCATGCCATTTCGGTTGTAAATAGTAACCGAGCCAACTAAATTTGAACGGCCTTCGTTAAGCTCTAAACCACCTAAGTAGCTAAAGGTTGTTTCATTTAGCGGCGTGCCTTGTGATTCACCGTATCTAAGACTTACCTTACTACCAACATACTCACTATCAAGTGCATAGTTAACCACACCCGCAATAGCGTCAGAGCCATAAATTGCAGCAGCGCCATCACGTAAAACCTCTAATGAACGCAAGCCTGAAACAGGTAAAGTATTTGAGTTAACCGTATTGACCGGAACTTTATTAGCGCCTGACTTAGATTGAGTACCTGGGTGATTAACCATACGGCGGCCATTAAGCAATACTAACGTATTACCAGCGCCTAAACCTCGAAGGTTAAATGAGCCTACATCTCCACGTGCATCATTGACATTAGAAGAACCAGTGGTTTCACCGAAGTTAACTGACCCCATTTGTGGGATAGATCGAAGTAATTCATCACCGGACACTGCCGCGGAATTTTCAATGTCAGATGCCGACATTACGGTTATGGGTAAAGTACTCACATCCGCAGCACGTTTAATATTTGAACCGACAACAGAAATCCTTTCAATTTCTTCCTCTTTAATTTCTGCTTTTTCTGCAGCAAAGGCAACTTGAGAACTTAGTGCTGTTAGCACGCATAAACTCAAATGTGACAGTTTAGACTTAAATATTGATTTATCTCTCATGACATCCACCGTTGTAATTTAGCTTGTTTTATAATTGTCAGGTTATTAGCTACCTGATCATTTAGTTACGTTTCATTCACCTTAACCATGAACTTAAATTACAAGGTTAACAATTAACGCTTTATTGCTGCCCTATAACCTTGGGTTATAGCCTGACTTTATCTCGGCGTGATCCTAGGTGTAATACTCGGCGTAATACTCGGCGTAATAAAGACTGTTTTTAGCCTAACAGAGCATCAATAAAATGAATTTATAGAGGATTTAATAAACAGAGGATGCGTGTTTTAACGCTATTGAACTTAACTATTAAAAAGTACTAAGAACACCATAGCAGACTAGGCGGAATCTATCACTGCTTAAACAAGCAAGTGATAGATAATTGTTAAAGAATTCAAAATTAAGCGGTCAGTTAAGCGCGTAATTAAGCAAGTAAAGTTCTTAATTGACGGTTAGCAAAATAGAGTTTATCTATGTGCACTTTACCGCTGTTCTTTAAATCATCAAGCACGCTATTTATCCTATTTAACGCTGAGCACTTGTCTTTTGACCACAGCTCAATAGCGATTTCAGCCGGCTCATTTCGATTACTGTTAATTACATTTACCACCAGTTTTTCTCGAATTTCGAGTAAATCAAGTAATAAACTAAAGCGCGCTAACCTTGACCAATGATCTTTCGCCGGCACCCGCTCTGTTTGCTCTATTAACCAGGCAAGACCGAGCAAGTTACTTATTTTACAGTAACAGGGCAAAATTTCAGTCACCGTTAACTTGAGCTCAAACGCAGTTTTGACAATGTCACAGAACACCACGCTAGAAACTTTTAACTGATGAATTTTATCAACCAAAGCTTGAGCTTCACCCTCGCTCTCAAGTTGATAGAGTGACTCATCAACCGGTGAGAATGGTAGGCTAATGTCGTCACCATTAAGCTGCTGTAAGGTATGTAACCCAGGTGTAAAGCGCTGTACTATGCTAGCGATACTTTCATCTGCATTAGCGTGGTTAATAAACCAAATAGCCATTAGACGATAAAAACGCTGGACTTCTATCATCATCTTAATTTGAATCTGCGCTGAAACACACCCTTGTAGCGCTTCTATTTGATGCCAAATATCATCCAAAGCAAACACTTCTTTGGCAATAATAAACGCTTTGACAATTTCGGCGATAGTTGCGCCGGTCTGCTCTCTTACCGCATGTATACCGCCACGGTTGAAAATTTCATTGGCGATACTGGTGGCAATAATTTGTTTGGCTAACGGATGATTAATAATCTCTGCTTGGTATTCATTGGCCAAGATGACAGGAAACGCCGATAATAAGTATTTTTTGAAGTAGCTATCGGTTATTAAATGCTGCTCTTTTAATAAGGCATCATGCACATCCATTTTTGAATAAGCCATCAACACCGCTAACTCAGGTCGAGTTAGCCCTTGCTGAGCAATAACTCTTGCTTGCAACTCTTCGTCATCGGGTAAGTACTCTAATTCACGGTTTAAACCGATGCTATTGACCAAGTATTGGCTTAAACGGGTAAAACTATCAAAATGAGATTGGCTATTCGCTTCATCGATACTTAATGCTTGCGCTTGATAATAATTATTACGCAATACCATAGCGCCAACTTCGTCAGTCATCGATGCTAATAAGGCATCACGCTGTGTTTTAGTCATGTTTTGCTTATCAACTAAGCCATTGAGCAATATTTTAATATTTACTTCAGCGTCTGAACAATTAACGCCAGCGGAGTTATCAACCGCATCGGTATTAATTTTACCGCCGCCTTTAGAAAACTCTATTCGGGCCAGTTGACTACAACCTAAGTTTCCGCCTTCACCAATGACCTTACAGCGTAATTCATTACCATTAACACGCAACAAGTCGTTAGCTTTGTCCCCTACTTCGGTATTAATTTCACTACTGGCTTTAACATAAGTGCCTATACCGCCAAACCAGAGTAAATCGGCCTGACAGAGTAAAACATGACGAATCAAGTCATTTGGAGACAGTCGTTCAACCTTACTATCTATATTAAGTAACTGTTTTATTTGTGCTGTTAATGGAATGTGTTTAACCGAGCGACTGAAAATACCACCGCCAGCAGAAATTAAGGACTTATCATAATCCTGCCATGAGGAACGATCCAGCTGGTAAAGTCTACTGCGCTCGACATAACTCAAGGGGCTATCAGGTGTTGGGTCGATAAATATATCCCGGTGGTCAAAAGCCGCTACTAGATTTATCGTTTTTGAAGACAACATGCCATTACCAAAGACATCGCCAGACATATCACCGATTCCAATAACACTGATTTCATCTTGTTGCACATCAATAGCCATCTCGTTAAAATGTCGCTGCACTGACACCCAAGCACCCTTGGCAGTTATACCCATTTTTTTATGATCGTAGCCAACACTGCCACCCGAGGCAAAAGCATCGCCGAGCCAAAAGCCATAATCGTCAGCGAGGGCATTAGCAATATCGGAAAAGGTTGCCGTGCCTTTATCTGCAGCGACAACTAAATAGCTATCATCGCCATCAAAACAAACCACATCTTTCGGCTTAACTATGCCGTCAGCGGTATTATTGTCGGTTAGGTCTAATAACGCTGAGATAAACACCTTATAACAACTTATGCCTTCGTTAAGAATACTTTCGCGTGTGCCGTTAACGGGCAGTTTCTTAGAGACAAAGCCGCCTTTAGCGCCTTGTGGCACAATAACAACATTTTTAACTTGCTGCGCTTTTACTAAACCCAAAATTTCAGTTCTAAAGTCTTCTTGCCTATCAGACCAACGTAAACCACCACGAGAAACAGGACCAAACCTTAAATGCACACCTTCAACTTGCGGCGCATAAACAAAGGTTTCAACATAAGGTCTAGGTTGCGGCGCATCATCAATTTCACCACTGCGAATTTTAAAGCTACAGTAATGTTTATGCTCGCCACTTGGAGTAACTTGATAGAAATTAGTTCTTATGGTGGCTGAAATGGCAGCAATAAAGTTACGGAGAATTCTGTCATGGTCAATTTTTGTTACCGTACTGAGACTTGCTAATAACTCGCCTTTGATAACCTCAGTCATGGCATTACGTTGATCAATTGAGTCATCAGTTAAGGCAAAGCGTGCTTCGAATAAGTTGATGAGACCATGGACAATCTCAGGGTAATTAAGCAAGGCTTGTTGGAAGTACTCTTCGGAGTAACCTAAACCTAATTGACGTAAGTATTTACCGTAAGCGCGAATAATAACAATTTGCCTGATACTGAGATCAGCACCAAGTAATAACTTGTTATAGCCATCACTTTCAATGCTACCGGCCCACACTTGTGCCAATGCGTACTCAAGATTAATTTTTAATGCATCAATATCGGTATCTTCATTAGGATACTCAAGGGTATAACTATAAACTTTGCTACTAGTATTGCTAATTGAACAGCTGACATGAAAGCTAAATTCATCGACAGGTCTGAAACCAAACTGCTCTAAAAAAGGAATAGAATCACTTAAAGCAATGCTTTGCTCTAAAGTATATATATTTAAGGTAAGCTCACTTTTACTTTGTGCTGAGCGGTAAACTTGAAACTGATAAACATTGTCAGAAGTTAAACACTCAATGTTCTTTATTGCTCTTATGGCTTGTTTAGCAGAAAAGTGCTCTCTATAAGTTTTCGAAAAAGCATTGCTATATTTCTTAACTAACAAGTTTGCTTGCTGGCCCTGCCACAATTGCGAGATCAGTGTAGTTAAATTCTCATTCCAACTTTGTGTTTTAGACTCAATACTTGCTATCAAGGCGCTGAGATCGACTTCATTTTTAAGGCAAGCACCTTTTTTAACAATAAAATGCCACTGCGCGAGGTAGTTATCATTTAGCATTGAACGACGAGATAAGATTTCACCTTGATAAGCCCCGGCTAACTCACTTTCAATTTCATCACGTAAATCGGTACAAAATGCGTCTTTAGAAACAAATACCAGTACTGACACTTGTTCATTTAAATCATTCTCCCTAATAAAAACGCCTGATTTACTTCTTACATTTAGGTTATGAATGCTCTTCGCTAAAACAAGCAGTTGCGCAACGCTACTTTCATATAACTCTCTTTTGGGTAACACCGCGAGAATATGGGTGAAATTACGATAGTCGTGGCTATCTACTTTCAAGCACAGCTGTTGTAAAACTTGTGCTAACTTAGCCTGTAAAAAAGGGATTTTGTTGGGTTGTAAATTATTAGCGACTTGCGTGAATAATCCCGAAAACTGATGAACAGCAATTAAATCACCCTGCTGAGAAAATTCCTTAACACTGATTAAATCAAGGTAATCATGGCGATGAATTGTTGATTTTACTAATGACTTACTGACCATCAATGGCTTGCTGTCAGCAACAAACCGGCTAAATTCTACCGGTGAAAGTGTTAAAGCCTCAGTCTTAATCGCGACATCATCATGAAAGGTGCCCAAACAGCCTCTAGCTGGTTCCGCGTTACCTTTAGCGTTTGTTTTTATATAGTTATAACCCATAAAAACAAAGTGTTGCTGACAAAGCCAAGTTAAAAACGTTTCAGTATCATTATCTGCTAAATCAGCTGACTTATGGTTAATACCTTTAGTTTTGACCATCATTAACGGCCAATCTTGCGTTACTCTAGCGATATCTGCCAATAATTTTTGGATAGTTTCAACGAGTTCGCCAACCACTATTGGCTCTAGTTGATTAGCTAGCTCTATGTATAAAATGGACTCGTCTCGACCAGCATCTACTGCTTTACAGGTACCATCGAAAATATGAGTTCGATTAACAACAGGATGTAAAAACACATTTATTTTATAACCCTGTGCTTTTAATAACGCCGAAATAGAATCAACAATAAAGGCTTTGTCATCGGTAATAATATGAATGACTGAGCCTGCAACCAACACACCTTGTTGTTGTCTATTTTCGATGACAACTTTATTTTCATTGCTGTTACGATCAGCAAAGGATTGCCATAATATCAAAGCGGTTTGATAACGCTGTGAGGTTGATAGCATTTGTAAATCAACACTGAGTAAGCTGTTAAAAATTTGCTGAGAAAAACGTTCAAAAGCAGTTATATCTGCCTCAGGGTAGCTTTCATTAATATAACGACATAATTCTAAATCAGTAGCGACAGTCACGATAAATTGCCTTAATTGGTATTATAAGAGTCCTTCCCTTCAGGGAGAAAGATGCTATAGCCAGTTGATTTATCCACTGGCTATAAACAAAAGCCTAGCCAGTGGCTGATTTCCAGGCAAATTCATTTTGTTGACCAAGGTATAACCAAACGTTGTAGTTACTTCGCGTGATTTTATTACAAGCGCTTTCAACTAGAGCACATAACCCTAAGTTATTACCTAGCAAAGATTAACTAATACCCATTTTCATATTGTTACATTATCTTAAAGGTATCGAAGAAGAATCATCTGTTATTGCAACAGTGGCATGTTTCCTTAATTGAAAAAGATACCCATATGAACAGAAATCAAAACATAATAAAAACAGCTATCAACGCACACGCTATCGATAATGATTTAACCGCTATTGGCGTGATGGATTTATACGGTTTAAGAAAAACCGTCAGTGATGCTTATGCCGCTTTCCCCGTTAATTTCTTCCACACCTTTGCGGTAAAAGCTAATGCCTTAGTCAATGTATTAAAGCCTTTACGGGAATATGGTATGGGCGCTGAAGTTGCCAGCCCTGGGGAATTATTAATTGCCCTTACCGCAGGTTTTTCTGCCCAGAACATTATCTTTGATTCTCCTGCAAAAACACTACAGGACTTACGCACCTGTATAAAAAGTGACATAGCCCTTAACATTGATAACTTACAAGAGCTTGCACGCATTGATGCACTAATGCTTGAATTTCCTGACAGTAAATCTGTCATTGGCTTTCGTGTTAACCCACAAATTGGCGCCGGTAAAATTGGCTCAACAAGTACAGCAACAGCAACGTCAAAATTTGGTTATGCCTTACTGGATAATGATAACCGTAATACCCTTATTAATATTTATAAGGCTCGTCCTTGGTTAACGAGTATTCATACTCACACTGGCTCCCAAGGCTGTGAACTTACCTTAATGGCATATGGCATTAAGGTCATTACCGAGTTAGCCGAGGAAATAAATGCGGTAATTGGTAGTCAACAAATATCCCGTTTAGATATTGGTGGCGGTTTGCCAGTAAACTTTAGCTCAGAAGTAATTAAGCCAAGCTTTAAAGATTACGCAGACATATTAAAAGCTGAAGTACCCTTATTGTTTACCGGTAAGTACCAAGTAAAAACTGAATTTGGTCGTGCTATTGTTGCGAAAAATGGCGTCATTATTACCCGTGTAGAATACACAAAAAACTCTGGCGGTCGTCACATTGCCACCACACACGCCGGCGCACAAATCCTCACCCGTACGGCATTTTTACCTAAATCATGGCCAATTAGAGTCACGGGTTATACCGCTGAAGGCATAGAAAAAAACCCTCAAAACTCAGAAGTTGTCACCACAGATGTTGCAGGACCTTGTTGTTTTGCCGGTGATCTAATCTGCAGTAATCAACAGTTACCCAAGTTAGAGCTCAATGACTATGTCATGGTGCACGATACGGGTGGTTATTACTTTACCAATCATTTTGATTACAACAGCTTACCTCGAGTAGCTGTTTACGCTGTCAGCGGCCCCGACGATTCCTTATCAATGACATGCATACGTGAGCCAGAATCCTTACAAGATGTTTTAAACAAGATGTAAGTGCTTCTAGCATTGTAAAAACACATCGTCAGCAAAAATCCTCATACTAAATCAGTCTAATGCAAGCCACTCTTTAACGACAACTTATTGAGTGAGCTTAGCTTAGTCACATAACTATAAAGTGAGTTTAATCATGGACATCAACGTCGGTATCTTAGAAACATTAGTGGTTGCATTAATTATTCTTTTTTCAGGTTATTATTGTAATAGCAAAGTAGCCCTCTTACGCAACAATAACATTCCAGAGCCCGTTGTTGGCGGTATACTCTTTTCAATATTAGCCGCCATAGCACATAGCTTTTTTGATATTCACTTTAATTTTGAAATGGGATTTAAAAACCCGTTAATGACGGTGTTTTTTACTACTGTTGGCTTAGGGGCAAGTTACTCGTTATTAGTCAAAGGTGGCCCAAAGGTTATTTTGTTCTTAGGGGTCGCAACCTTATATCTACTGGTCCAAAATGCGGTTGGTGTTTCATTAGCCATAGGTGCCGGCATGGACCCATTAATGGGTTTAATTGGCGGCTCAGTCACTCTTTCTGGCGGTCATGGTAATGGCGCTACTTATGCCGATTTATTTATTAGTGAATACAATATGCCTTCCACTGTATTTGAACTGGCTATGGCAGCCGCGACCTTAGGCTTAGTTTTAGGTGGTTTGGTTGGTGGTCCGGTAAGTAAACGATTGATTAAACGCTATAATCTAAAAGCTGATAGTTATCATGAAGAGCTTGATGATACGATAACCTTTAACCCGGAAGATCATGATCTAGTGACCCCGAAAAAAATGATGGAAACCCTATTCATTATTTTATTATGTATGACGGTTGGCCACGTGGTGTACTTAGAGTTAAAAAGTAATGATGTCATTTTACCCGCTTTTTTGATGCCACTATTATTTGGTGTATTAGCAACAAATTTAACTGAATTATCTAAACGCTACACCATCAGCAGAGCTTGCATTGATTTATGGGGCACCATGGCCTTATCGATTTTTTTAGCCTTAGCGCTAATGTCATTAAAAGTCTGGGAATTGGCCAACCTAGCGCTGCCAATGATAGTTATTATTTTAGTCCAAACCATTATGCTAATGATGTTTGCTTACTTTATTACTTTTAGAGTTATGGGCAAAAATTATAATGCTGCTATTATTGCCGGTGGTCACTGTGGTTTTGGTTTAGGGGCTACGCCTACGGCGGTTGCTAATATGGAATCTCTGGTTGCCAGACATGGTCCATCTCCACAAGCATTCTTAGTAGTACCTTTAGTGGGCGCATTCTTTATAGATATTACCAATGCGCTGGTTATTCAACTGTATTTAAGCCTGCCATTTGTTACACCTTAACTTATACCTAAGTTACGCCTCAGTATGGTTAGCAGTGCTCATCTTAAAAGATAAAATTGTATACATGTCGGCTGTATCAAGTTAACTTGACCCTATTAGCTAAGTTATAACCTAAGGTTATAGCTTAGAACTAAGAATATATATCAGCTTGTTTTACTGATAACCATGTTAACTGAAATCTATATTAACTGATAATTATGTCTTCTTATCGTTTTATATTGAGCCACATTGCCAAGGGCTTTGCCAATGACTAAACAAGATCAAAGCTTTAATAGCTATGCTATAACCTACTATAACGCCAGTGCCCTAAACATATGCACCTTGACCACTAGGGATGGTCATTCATGAGTAAAAACAATAGCCTAGCCCTGGTTATTATTAGCCTAGGATTATTTTTCGCTATCTACGTTAATAATGCGGTTGATAAAACCTGGCTAGAGCAATCCTACCTCTATGATACTTACCAAACAGACTCAGGTGAAAATGCTTATATATATAAGGGCAAAGAAGTCATTATCAAAGATGTGGTGCCCTACCATCAATCACCGCTCAAACAAGAAAACTTAAACCTAAGCATAAATGAGCTAAGTCAGCAGCCGCCATTTACACAGCAATGGGTAGAAAAGGACGACCAGCAATTAACACTGCTTAAACCTGCCTTTCACTTTGGCCTGTGGTCATTGTTGCCTGCTTTTATCACCATCGCCTTATGCTTGCTCACTCGTGAGCCATTAAGCTCACTTTTTGCTGGCATAGTGGTCGGCTCAATAATGTTAGGTCAATACGATTTAACCGATGCGGTGATCATTCCCAATTTAGCCAAAGAAGGTACGGCTGGGCTGTTATTACTGTATCTATGGTTATTAGGTGGCTTATTAGGTATTTGGTCTAAAACCGGTGCTGCCCAAGCCTTTGCTAATTATATGACCGAGCACTTTGTTAAAGGTCCACGCTCAGCCAAGCTTATTTCTTGGCTGCTAGGAATATTATTTTTCCAAGGCGGCACTATGAGTACCGTTTTAGTAGGTACCACAGTTAGGCCATTAGCTGATAAAGCTAAAGTGAGCCACGAAGAAATGAGTTATATCGTTGACTCAACCGCTTCACCTATTGCCTTAGTTATCGCTTTTAATGCTTGGCCTGCCTATGTGCAAGCGTTAATTTTTGTCCCTGGAGTAGCCTTTTTGGCGACAGAAGCAGACCGAATAAGCTTCTTTTTTAACAGTATCCCTTTCAGTTTTTATGGCATTATCGCGGTAATAGGCACCTTATTATTATGTTTAAATATCACCACTTTTTCCGGTAAAAGAATTCGCCAAGCTCAACAAAGAGCCGAAAAAACAGGCCAGTTAGATGCTCCTGGCGCAAGACCGTTAAGTGCTAAAGAGTTACAAGCTTGTAATGTGCCGTCGGGATATAACTCCCATGTCTTAGAATTTATCCTACCTTTAGTCACCCTGATCGCTATTGCTGTTAGCACTTTTATCTATTTAGGCTCTCCTAAAATAAATTGGGCTTTTGGTGCAGCTTTACTCTTGTCTGCTGGCATTGCCTTAATCAAAGGCATGACCTTAACTGATGTTGTTGACGGCTTTGGTAATGGTTTAAAAGGTGTGGTGCTTGCCTCTGTAATATTAATGCTCGCGGTGATTATTGGCAGTATCAGCAAAGAAATTGGCGGCGGCTTGTATTTAGTGTCATTACTTGGTGAACAATTACCCTTTTGGCTGTTACCGCTGATATTACAGTTAATCACTATGGTTATCGCTTTTTCTACTGGTACCAGTTGGGGTACCTATGCAATCGCGTTTCCATTAGCTATGCCTTTAGCTTGGGCTGTTTGCCAATCTCAAGGGCTGGCTAATCCCGAGCTATTTATGATGGTTTGTTTTGCCACAGTGCTTAATGGTAGCGTCTTTGGCGATCAATGTTCACCTATATCAGATACCACCATATTGAGTGCCATGACCACTGGTTGTGATTTAATGGACCATGTTAAATCTCAGTTAGTACCAGCGACATTTGCGGCAACGCTTGCTGGCTGTTTATGGACACTCACCGTTTACTTTTTTGCTTAAAGTAACTATTGATACACTCACTTAGGAGAGAAAAATGCGCTTACGACATATTGAGATTTTTCACGCCATTTACACCACGGGCTCAATAACGAATGCTGCTAAAATATTACATGTTTCCCAACCATCGGTCAGCAAAGTATTATCTCACGCGGAAATGCAGCTCGGTTTTGACTTATTTAAACGGGTTAAAGGTCGTTTGATCCCAACCGATGAAGCGGAAATGCTGTTTGATGAAGTAGATAAAATATACCAACAGATGCGTTCTATCAAGAATACCGCAGAGAACATTAAAAAATCTGAATATGGCCAAATAAGCATAGCGGGCAGTCCCGCATTAGGTTTTGATGTTATGCCAAGTGCCATCGCAAAATATCACCAAAAACATCCTCAGGTAAACTTTAACGTACAA
>NZ_JABSOV010000045.1 GCF_013215345.1 Colwellia sp.
GCGGCAAGTTTTATATGATCGCTGCCCTTAATGGCTTCTTCACCAATGTTGAGTAAAGCAATGCGCGGTTTAGTAATGCCATCGACTTGCTCGGCCATTACTGAGCCCATAACACCAAATTGGTATAATACATGAGAGTCACAAAAGACATTGGCGCCTAGATCAAGCATAAAGACATGTTTATCTTTATCATGGGTAGGTAGGGATGAAATAAGTGCTGGGCGTTCGACCCCGGGTAAGTTCTTTAAGACAAAGTGTGCCATTGAAAATAGTGCACCGGTATTACCAGCACTGACACAGGCTTGTGCACGCCCGTCATGAACGAGATCAAGCGCTTTACGCATTGATGAATCTTTTTTAGTACGCAAAGCCACAATAGGTTTATCGGTCATAGAGACGACTTGTGAAGTAGCGAAAATACTTAATTGTTTATGAGTAGTTAATTTTTCTTTAGAAATATGGAGACGAGCAAGAGTTTCTGTAATGATGAGTTCATCACCACAAAGAATGAGGTGCAATTTAGGCTGTTGCTTTATCGCCATTATTGCTGAAGAAATTGTTATAAAGGGGCCTTGGTCGCCCCCCATAACATCTAACGCGATGGTTAGATTAGTATATAAGCTCAAGCGCGAAGCCTAAACTATTTTACTATAACAAAGTAATCGCTTAAACAGCGATTACTTTAACGCCTTTGTAAAAGCCATCAGCCGTTATATGGTGACGACGATGCGTTTCACCTGATACTGGATCTACTGATAAGTTTTCTGGTGTAACTGCATCATGTGAACGGCGCATGCCACGTCTTGAACGAGACTTTTTGCTTTTTTGAACTGCCATGAGTTTCTCCTAAATCGGTTATTAGTTAAAGGGCTGTATGCTTATTAACTACTTGAATTGTTTTAATACATCAAATGGATTTGGCTTCTCAAGCTCTTCTGGCAATTCACCCCAAACTGAATCAGCATCTGCTGGACAGTCTCGAATTTTATGCCGTGGAATTAATGGAAGAATAAGCATGAACTCTT
Source organism: Colwellia sp. (assembly GCF_013215345.1). Lineage (GTDB taxonomy): Bacteria > Pseudomonadota > Gammaproteobacteria > Enterobacterales > Alteromonadaceae > Colwellia. The sequence goes on from NZ_JABSOV010000045.1 coordinate 1,026, forward strand.
CTTCTATTAATTCGCGTAAGTTTACTTCACCATTTTCATCTAATTCTACTACGTCATAATATGACGGAATTTTTTCAGCGGCTTCCTCATTTTTGGCCGGACTAAAAGTAAACTCTACTTTAAGTTTATGGTCAAAATTTTCGTTACACCGCTGACAAGTTAATGCAACTAATGTCGAGCTCGTACCTGACATTACTGTCAAACCACGTTCATCGACATCAAACTTAACACTAACTTTGACTTCATCGCTTCGGCTTTCGCATTCAGCAAGTAATCGAGTCATATCTGACAATTTAAACGCACCTTCACACACAAGTCTGCGCTGTGCACTACGGGATGGGCTAATTGTTATTGGAAGTTTAAGATTCTGCATAAGCCGCGCATATTATAGTCCCTATAGGCAAGTGTCAAAAGAAAATTGCACTATTTTGTTTAAAAGCTCAAGATAGCTCCAATAATAGTAATAATTGCTTAATAATTGTTTATTTAGACAACGTTTGTCATTTAAATAATCAATTGCGTTAACTTTACCTGCTCAACTCATCATTCTCATTTTAAAGGCTCAATATGAAAACCTTAGTGCTAGGCTCTACCTCTGTATTTCGTAAAACCATTTTAGAAAAACTGCAATTACCGTTTAACTGCGCAAAGCCTAATATTGATGAAAGTGCTCAGCAAGGTGAATCACCACAGGCTTTAGTTGAGCGCCTTGCCATTGAAAAGGCAAAAGCGGTTACCGCACAGTACCCAAGTGCTTTAATTATTGGTTCAGACCAGGTAGCGGTATGTGAAGGAGAAATTATTGGAAAACCCCATAATTTTGACAATGCGGTTATACAATTAACTAAATTTAGCGGTAAAAGCATTACCTTTTATACGGGGCTTTGTGTCTATGACAGTAAAAAAGATACTGTGGCGGCTTTAGTCGAGCCCTTTATCGTGCATTTTAAACCATTAAGCCTAGAGGAAATCACTAATTACCTTCAAGCCGAGCAACCTTATAACTGCGCTGGTAGCTTTAAAAGTGAGGGTTTAGGAATATGTTTATTTAGTCGACTTGAAGGTGATGATCCAAATACTTTAATAGGTTTACCCTTAATTAAGCTAGTTGCCTTATTAAAACAACAGGGTATCGATGTATTGGCCGAGCAAAACAAGATTCATTAATAGAGTATAGAAATGATAAAGGCAGTCCCCTTAGGGGCTGCCTTTATATTAGGTGTCATTGCAGATACTCGTGCATAAAATCATAAGGCGTTAGCGGCCCCTAAGCAGGCAGTAATAACTGCTGCAACTCTGCCAAAGAGTCAACAATGGCTTTTGGTTGATAACGGTTTAATACCTCTCTATCATGCACTCCTAAAGTGATACCAATCCTATCAACTCCCGCTGCTTGCGCCATTTGCATATCATAACTAGTATCACCAATCATAACAGCCTGCTCGGGTAAAATGTTCAGTTCTGTCAATAGACTTAAGACCATTTGCGGATCAGGTTTTGACCGCGCTTCATCGGCACAGCGTGAGGCATGGAAGAAGTGCTCAGTTTGGCTATCACAAAAAACCCGTTGTAAACCTTGCCGCCCTTTACCTGTTGCTACCGCAAGCAGTGTATTATTATCCTTAAGCGCAGTTAGCAGTGACAGTGCATTATCAAATAAAGGGGCTGGCGGATTATCACCCTCGACATATTGATATTTATATTGACTGAGCATCGCGGTCAATTGCGATTGGGAGCTATGCGGAAAGAGAATATCCAATGCGATAGGTAAACTTAAGCCAATGATCTCTTTTACTTGCATTGCTGTTGGCATGTCTAATTGACAATGATGTGCAGCGGCTTGCATTGCCGAAACAATACGAGCAATGGAGTCCATCAAGGTGCCATCCCAATCAAAGATAACTAATTTATATTTAGGCTTATATTCAGGCATAAGGTCAGGCATAGCGTTTATTCTTTTACCAGTTTAGATAACAATCGCTCTAAACTTGCCTCTAATGGTGCTTCAATTTTCATGCGTTGCTCCGTTACAGGGTGAGTAAATTCAATACTCGCCGCATGTAAGAATAATCGCTTTAAGCCTTTACTCTTCATTTGCTCATCAAAGTCTTCATGACCATACTTAGCATCCATGGCAATGCAATGACCACTCGTTTGACAATGAACGCGGATTTGATGTGTTCTTCCTGTGACAGGAAATGCCCTTACTAAGGTTGCACCGCGATAACGTTCTAACACCCTAAAGCGTGTTTCTGACTCTTTACCGTGTTGGTTATCAACAACGACAACACGCTCACCTGACTTTAAGTCATTTTTCTTCAACGCTTCGGTAACACGTGTCAACTTAGTTGGCCAATGCCCTTTAACTAAGGCGTGATAAAATTTCTGTACATTTTTATCACGAAACTGCTCATGTAAACTGCGTAAGGCCGAACGTTTTTTAGCGACAAGTAAACAACCTGATGTATCTCTGTCTAATCTGTGTACCAATTCTAACATCCGCGCTTCTGGTCTTAACGCACGTAATGCTTCAATTAAGCCAAAACTCAAACCACTACCGCCGTGTACTGCCATACCGGAAGGTTTATTAATAACAATTAATCGGTCATCTTCAAACAGTATTTGCTTTTCTAAATTAGCAACAATACTTAATCCCGTAGAAACAGCATCTTTTTGTTCAGAAACTCTAATCGGAGCAATACGTACTTCATCATTAATGGCTAACTTATAAACTGGTTTAATTCGTTTTTTATTAACCCTGATTTCACCTTTACGCATAAGGCGATAAAGATGGCTTTTAGGCACGCCTTTAAGGGTTCTTAATAGAAAATTGTCGATACGTTGCCCTGCATCTTCATTATCTATAGTGATATAACGCACCTTAGGCCTTTCCACTTCTTCTGCACTTTTAATTTGCGCAGTATCTTCAACAGGTTTTTTTTCATGCTGGATCTTTTTTACAACAGGTTTATTTGCTTGTTGTATCTTTTTTATAGCAGGCTTATTTGAATGCTTTATCTTCTTTACAACAGATTTGTTGGCATGCTGTGTCTTTTTTACAACAGGACGTTGTTGATGGTTTGATTTATTTTTATTCACGTGATTAGCTTTTTGAGTGTTTATTTCTTTCATAACGGCAGTTTAACACATTTTATTTAGCGAATAATGTAATTAACTTCCTTTATTATTAGCTAATAAGTAAAGATAGTGGGATAATATAAGGGTTATTAGTTGATATTTAACGCTAACACCGTATTAACTAGCCTTATGAAAAAATCAACACAGGCTAATCAACGTAACAATTTTAACCTTAGAAGCTTTAAAGAGAGACGTAAGAGGCAAATTGCGGCCACATTTTTATGCGAAATTATATTTTGTTAATTGCAACAAATTAGCGTTAACTAAATAAAAATACGACATATTGATAGTACGGCCTATTGTATTAATTGACACAGTAAATGATCACTATTGATTATTTAACCGTTGTAGATTGTCAAAAAAGCATAAACAGTTTTAACATCTTGATTTTAATTTGTTATCAGCCCAGCACCATAAAGCAATTATTATAAAATAATACCGGAGCGATTAAGCTGGTATTTTGCACAGCACACACGCTGAGCACATAAAGAAATAAATTAGCATTGCCTAGCTAACGTTAAGGCGATGATATAAAAACAATCAGAATTTATAACAGCTTAACTTGGTTTAATGACAGGTTAACCGTGACAACCGTGAGGTTGACAAACTGCTGTTAGCAGAAAAACAGATTGCTTTGTGTCTTAAGCAAATGGTGTGTTGTGACTAAAAATGAGTCCGACAAACTATGAAACGTATGTTAATTAACGCTACCCAATCTGAAGAATTGCGCGTAGCACTAGTAGATGGCCAAAAACTTTACGATTTAGATATTGAAAGCCCTGGTCACGAACAAAAAAAATCTAATATTTATAAAGCAAAAATCACCCGTATTGAACCTTCATTAGAAGCAGCTTTTGTTGATTATGGCGCTGACCGCCATGGTTTCTTACCAATGAAAGAAATTGCACGTGAATACTTCCCTAAAGGCTATACCTTTCAAGGCCGCCCAAACATTAAAGAAGTGTTGCGTGAAGGCCAAGAGGTCATCGTTCAAATAGATAAAGAAGAACGTGGCCAAAAAGGTGCTGCACTTACTACATTTATCAGTCTCGCCGGTAGTTACCTCGTTTTAATGCCAAATAATCCTCGTGCAGGTGGTATCTCACGTCGTATCGAAGGTGATGAACGTACCGAATTAAAAGATTCTTTAAGTAAGTTAGAATTACCTAAAGGCATGGGCTTAATCGTAAGAACCGCGGGTGTTGGTAAAGATTATGACGAATTAGCTTGGGATCTCAGTGTACTTTTACACCATTGGCAAGCAATCAGCGATGCAGGAAAAAGTCGCCCTGCCCCTTTCTTAATCCATCAAGAAACAAACCTTATTTTACGTGCTATTCGTGACTACTTACGTCGTGATATTGGTGAAGTATTAATTGATCGCCCTAAAACCTTTGAAAGTGTTAAAAAACACATTGAAGTGGTTCGCCCTGACTTCTTAAACAAGATAAAGCTTTACACCAGTGATGTACCTTTATTTACTCATTACCAAATTGAAACTCAAATTGAAACAGCTTTTCAGCGTGAAGTACGTCTACCTTCTGGCGGTTCAATAGTTATTGACCCAACAGAAGCGATGACATCTATTGATATCAACTCAGCGCGTGCCACTAAAGGTAGTGATATTGAAGAAACTGCTTTTAATACCAATTTAGAAGCAGCTGAAGAGATTGCTCGTCAATTACGTTTACGTGATTTGGGCGGCTTAATCGTTATTGATTTTATCGATATGACTCCGGTTCGTCACCAGCGTGAAGTGGAAAATAGAATGCGTGATTCTGTTCACCAAGACAGAGCCCGTATCCAATTAGGTAAAATATCTCGCTTTGGCTTGTTAGAAATGTCTCGCCAACGATTACGTCCTTCTATTGGTGAAACTAGCCAAGGTGTATGTCCACGTTGTAGTGGTACCGGTCATGTACGTGGTGTTGAGTCTTTAGCTTTATCAGTATTACGTTTAATGGAAGAAGAAGCCATTAAAGACAATACCTTGCAGGTACAAGCACAAGTACCTGTACCTGTTGCTACCTATCTATTAAATGAAAAGCGCCGCTCAGTTATGCATGTTGAAAAACATCATAATGTCAGAGTTTTGATCATTCCTAATCCACATATGGATACTCCGCAATACGAAGTGCTGCGTGTTAAGAATGATGAAACCGTCGTTGAAGCAAGTTATGAATTACCGGTAAAAGAAGCTGAACTTGAAGAAGCTAAAATGCCTAAGTTTGATAAATCTGCAGCGAAGCGTGACGAACCGTTAATTCAAGGAATGACAGCGCCGACACGTGCTCCTAGACCTAGTGACAAGGCAGATAAAGCTGACGACACTACAATAGCAAAGCAAGAGAAACCTAGTGGCTTCTTTGCTTGGTTGAAGAAGCTTTTTGTTGCTGAAGAAGTTGTTGAAGAAGTTAAAGAGAGCAGCCCAGTTGATAAGCCTAGACGTTCTCAAGGTAGACGTGACAGTCAACAAGGTAAACGTCGTAACAGTCGTGGTGGCAACCGTAATCGCAATGACCGTACTGAACGAAATGATCGGAATGATCGAAACAGTGATAGTTCTGCTACTCACTCGACCAACAGTGCTAATGAATCAAGAAGTCCTCGTCCTGCACGTGCTGACGAACAGACTAAACCGAAGAGACAAGCCCGTAAAAATGACAACCTAGATAAAGATAATGTTGTTAAAGAAGAGAAAAATACTGAACGTCGTCAACGTAGAACGAATCGTAAAAAAATACGTATTCAGTCTGCAGATAAAGCTACCGAGTCAGCAGAATCTTTAACAGCCGTTAAAACGACTGATAATGCACAGCTTAACAAGCCAGCGGTAGACGTCGAAGTTAATGTCGAAGTAAATAATGAAGACAGACCACGCAATAGACGTTCACCTAGACACCTAAGAGCAAATGGACAACGTCGTCGTCGTAATAACAGTACTGAGAATAATGCTGAAGCTTCACCAGTAGGGCAAGCATTGACCGCTGAGCCGGTACCTACCGATGAATCAGTAGCAGCGCGCTACCCTGTGACTGCGGTTACAGAAATAGCAGAACAACAAACGGTAGAGACTACTACAAATGAAGTTAAAGTAACTACTGAAGAAGTTGTTAAAGAAGCTGTCGTTGAACAAGTGAATGCTGCGCCCGTTGCAACAGCTGTTGAAGAACAGTTAAGCACTCCTGTAGTAATAGATACGCCGAAAACCGAAGAAGTTTCAACCGCTGCGGTTGCTGAGCCAGTAATTGAACCAGTAATTGAACCAGTAATTGAACCAGTAATTGAAGCTAAATCAGTGACTGAAGTTCAGCAAGAGTTACCTTTAGAGCAACAAGAATATATTGCTACGACTAAAGAAACTTCACCTGAAGTGAAAACAGAAGTTGTCGAAGCTACTGTTGAAACTAAAGTTGAATCAGTGGTGGCAAATCAAGCTACTCAAACTGTTGAGCCAGAAACGGCAAGTATTGTTACTCCGGTAGCTATTGCGACTGAAACAGCCGATACCAACACCAAAGCGCCAGAAGAAAAGGTTGAGGTAAAATTTAAACCCGCTAAGAAAACAGCTCCTGTAGCTAAAAAATCGGCTCCAAAGGATAAAAAGCTAGCGAGACAAGTGAAGAAAGCAAATCGCCTTTCTGGTCGTGCAACGGCGCCAATGACAAAAACAGAAACCATCACTACCATTAAAGACATACCAACAAGCTTTATGGCTGATAACGAGCGACTAGCTCATCAATCATCAGGTAGAACGGCTATCACGGCTGATGTTGTGAACCGTAGTAGCGCGCAGGCAACTAAGCCTTAGCAAAACACTTGCGAAAAATATAAAGCCAGTTATAAAGTTTATAACTGGCTTTTTTTTGTCTACATTTCCGCTGATTTAATCACAATAATTATTATTCAATTAAAGCAAAAAGGTATGTTAATTATGCCTTTAAAATAGTACATTTATATTACAAGCTATATGGATGGTAATCTAGAAAGGTTATACAGGACTATAACTTAGCATTAACAAAATAGCTTGACTGTTGGTCTAGGCTAACGTTAAATAGTTAAATAGTAGAAGACCAGCTGTTCATAAATGATATAGGTCATAATTGTTACCTAGTGGATAGTAAGGTAACGGATAAAAAAGAGAGTAATAATTATTATGAAAAAATGGTTTTTTTCTGACAATGGTGAAGTAACAGGTCCTCTAGGGCTAAAAGAGTCAAACGATTTAATTGCTAAAAATCCAGATTTATATGCTTGGCACCCTTCTTATACTCATTGGGTCCCGGTTAGTTGTATTAATGAATTTGAAAGCACTATCACCCCTCCTCCTCCGCCAATAGAGATCCCGAGTGACCTTATTGATGATTTAATTGGTGAAGAAAAAGAATTAATTACCACCTTAGAACGTATAGATAAAACGATTAAAACGACTTCCGACTCTTTATATGAAATAGATACTGACTTAGATAATTTTGGCCAAATTGCTCATAATTTAACGGAAGAAGTTAGAGTGGTAGTTAAGACCATTGAAGAGCAGTATGCCTCTCTACAAAAGAACCTAGCTAACGTAATTAAAACTGATTACTCATAACTGAATATTGTTTAAGTAATAACAAAGTAGTTCATCAGATTAATTATAAAACTAAAGTTAACAGATAAGAGTATTTACAATGAAAAAATGGTTTTTTTCAAATAATGGCGAAGTAACTGCCCCATTAGACTTAGATGCAGCAAAAGATTATTTAGCCAGCAACCCCAATGTATATGGCTGGCACCCTTCATTTAATCAATGGAAGCCGGTCAATTGTATTAGTGAGTTTGTCGACGTACTACCACCAACAGTACAAGCGCCATCAATTCCAAAAGAAATTTCTGACAAATTTTTAGCTAAAAAACAACGCTTAGAAGCAAAGTTAACCTCAATTGACGACAGTATTAATCACAGTCAATCATCTTTAGGTAAATTTGAACAACAAATTGCCGACTATAAAGACTTAACGAAAAACTTAAATGATGATGTTAAAGGTGCTATCGATAACATCGAGAAAAAATACAAAAGTTTAAGCCGTAAGCTATCGCAAGTTAAAGACGCGGTGCATATTGCAGAAACAGAAATGTCTGAAGTTGTTGACGACTTTGCACATAGAATGAGCTCTAATGACATTTTTATGCCCTCTTGTAATCAAAGTACAGCGATGCCACAAGACTATACAAGTACAGCATTAGCCGACAGTGCTCATGCAAGCAAAGCCAAACTTGCTCAACAGAAATTAGCAACACCTCACAGACGCGAAACTAAGGTTGAAGAAGCGGCAATTGCAGTACAAGAGCCGGTAAAAGCGCCTGATAAGAAAGAAGTTAAACAATCGGCTAAGAAAACAGAGAAGCCCGCCAGCAAATCACTTTTATATGACACATACGAAGCCAATCACTCACCTAAAGACAGCTTCAATGGCATGAAAAATATGATGAAGTCGGTATTTAAAGGCGATAATAAAGTAGACAAGATTGAAAAAGAACAGAAAGTAGAAAAAGTAGAGGCAAAGAAAGCTAAAGATGAGCCTTTATCAATGGCTGAACGTTTAAAAATGGCACAAAACAACCAATAAAATCGTTACAGCTTTAGTAATAATATAATTATGAGCAGTCTTTAAAACGACATCAAAAAAGCCAGTCATTATTCAGCATGACTGGCTTTTTTAATTCTTATTAAGCAGTAAATATTTACCGATAAAACTAAACGTTTACATTTATGGCAAGGCTATTTTACATGCGCTAATGCTTGTTTAGCTAATTTAGTAATTTCAGACCAAGCCTTATTCTCAACGATATCACTTGAAACTAACCATGACCCCCCACAACAAACAACATTAGGTAAGGCTAAGTAGTCACGAACATTATTTAAATTGATGCCGCCGGTTGGGCAAAAACGAATGTCAGGGAAAGGTCCGCCAATTGATTTGATAGCATTTACACCACCCGATGCTTCGGCAGGGAAAAATTTCAAGTGGTCATAACCATAATCAGCGCCGTCCATAAGCTCTGAAATTGAAGATATACCTGGAATTAGCGCAATATTACCTTCATTACCCGCTTGTAATAAATCCTTAGTTAAACCTGGGCTAATCGCAAATTTAGCACCCGCATCATAAGACTGTTGTAACTGCTGGCGATTAGTTACTGTACCTGAGCCGATGATTGCTTCTGGCAACTCTTTAGCAATGATACTAATCACATCAAGCGCAGCTGGTGTGCGTAAGGTCACTTCTAACACCTTAACATCCGCAGCTAATAATGCTTCCGCAATGGGCAGCGCTTCTTCAACGTTATTGATTACGAGTACAGGAACAATTGGTCCCATGTTGAAAAGGTCCTTTGGCATAATTTGCCAATTTCTTGATACTGTCATAAATCCTCTTTATCTTTCATTGCGAGCCTTACCCTATAGATAAGTATCACTAGATTCTTTTTAATTATTATCGCTAAACACTATCAAAGTGTGTTTAGCGAGTACTTGTATTAAACTTTTTAGCTGAAATGGCAGCAGTTAATGCGGTCATTAATTGTGGGTAACTTTCTTTAACTGAACCTAATCAAATAAAGAACAGGCTCCGGTTTCAGCTGAACTTAAATTACGGCGCATAAAGCCAAATAACTCACGCCCCATACCTTCATGATGACCATTAACTTGAAATATTGCCGTCTTGCGATTGGCTAATTCCTGCTCATCAACAAGCAATGTTAACTCACCTGTTTCACCATTGAGGTTAATCATGTCGCCGGTCTGAACCTTAGCAATCAAACCACCGTCAAGTGCCTCAGGGCATAAATGAATGGCTGCAGGTACCTTACCTGAAGCGCCAGACATACGTCCATCAGTAAGAAGGGCTACTTTAAAGCCTTTGTCTTGCAGCACGCCTAACAATGGCGTTAATTTATGTAATTCAGGCATACCACGTGCTTTAGGGCCTTGGAACCTGACTACGGCAACAAAATCTTTTTCGAGTTCACCGGCGTCAAATGCCGCCTGTAATTCATGTTGATCTTCAAAAACAACCGCTGGAGCGTTAATGACAAAGCTGCCCTCTCTAAGTGATGACGTTTTAATAACAGAAACACCTAAATTACCTTTCATCACGCGTAAACCACCATGAGAACTGAATGGCTTAGCAACGGTGGCAATAATTGCATCATCAAGTGACTTTTCAACGCAATCAACCCACTTAAGCTGTCCATTATCTAGAATAGGTTTCTTAGTGTATCGAGTTAAACCGCGACCACAGATGGTTTCAACATCTTCGTATACAAGTCCGCCTTCAATGAGTTCACGGAACAGTAACGCCATACCACCAGCTTCTTGGAATTGATTGATGTCAGCATGGCCATTAGGATAAATGCGTGTTAATAAAGGCACGCTTTCAGAAAGGTCATTAAAATCTTGGAAGTTAATAATGATGCCAGCCGCTTTAGCAAAAGCAATAATGTGCATGACCAAGTTCGTTGAGCCACCCGTTGCTAATAAGGCAACAATTGCGTTAACAACTGAACGTTCATCTACCATTTTACCAATCGGCATGTAGTTACCCGACTGCTGGGTTAAACGTGTCGCCTGACGAGCAGCAGCTTTTGTTAATTCTTCACGAAGCTGGGTATTAGGTGCAATAAAAGAGGCTCCTGGTAAATGTAAACCCATCACTTCAACAACTAACTGGTTAGAGTTTGCTGTGCCGAAGAAAGTACAAGTACCGGCAGAATGATATGATGCAGATTCAGCCTCAAGTAACGCTACCTCATCTACTTCACCCTTAGCATGCTGCTGACGCACACGGGCTTTTTCTTTGTTTGGTAGACCTGAAGGCATGGGCCCCGCAGGAACAAATACAATAGGTAAATGCCCAAATGTCATACTTGCGATCAGTAAACCCGGGACAATTTTGTCACAGATGCCTAACATTACTGCACCATCAAACATATTGTGTGACAAACCAATTGCTGTAGCCATTGCGATAACATCACGACTCATTAAGCTCAAGTCCATGCCCGGCTGCCCTTGTGTTACACCATCACACATGGCAGGAACACCCGCAGCAACTTGTGCCACGCCACCGGCATCTTTAACTGCCGCCTTGATAATATCAGGGTATGCCTGGTAGGGTTGATGGGCACTAAGCATATCGTTGTAAGAGGTGACAATAGCGATATCTGAGTGTTGAATGCCGCGTAACGATGCTTTATCTTCTTTACCACAAGCAGCAAACCCGTGGGCTAAGTTACCACATGATAAACCTGCACGATGTACTGTGTCTGATTTTGCCGCGTCAATTTTTGCTAAATATTGAGCACGTGTTTTAGCACTACGTTTTATGATTCTATCGGTAATATCTACTATTTGCTGTTTCATTTACTCTCTCAACTTATATACTTTTAATTTTATTTAATACTTAAACTTATACCAATTTCATTAAATTACGGCCCACTTGTGCTGGTTAAAACACTCCAAGTCTGCGTTGCTCTCAATCCCAATAGCCAGCTATTACTCAATCGAGCGCCTTGCCCTGATTTATTTTTCCTATGCACAACAAGATCACGAACTTAATGTTATTGGTATTATTTAACAAGTGAGTTATGGAGCCCAAAAAATTTGAGTGTTTAAGCTAGGGTGCTGTAAAAATGCTCTAATCGGCATTTCAAACGGATCATCACCATTTAACGCTTGTGTTAATACCGTCTTCTTTCCTTCTCCACATGAATGAAGGAAAATATTTTTGCTGGTGATTAAGCTAGCAAAAGTAAAACTGATACGTTGATGCGGCGCTGTTTTAGGTTGCACTTTCATGAGTGCTGCATCGTTTTTCTCATCAAGAGCAACATTGATTTCGTCGCTACAGGGGAATAATGAAGCAGTATGACCGTCTTCACCCATGCCTAAAATCAACACATCAAGGGGTAATAAAGTCGCCTTGGCAGCAATATTTAAATCGATGAGTGTTTCCTCGCTAAATTCTTCTCCTTGTTTTAAGTGGAAGAATTTAGCTGCGGCAGCATTATGTTGTAGTAAATTTTCATGTACTAAACGCGTATTGCTGTCTTGGCTATCAATGGCTACCCAACGTTCATCCGCTAGAGTGATGGTCACTTTTGACCAGTCAATATCACTTAGTGATAACACCTTAAAAAATCCTTTCGGTGTTGAACCTCCTGAAACGGCGATACTTGCTTTACCTTTAAGTTTTATTGCTTGTGCAAGGATTTCACTGACTGATTGTGCCAAAGTGACATCTAATTCATTTCGTGTTGAGAACTCTGTTAACTGGTGCATTATTCAACCCACTGGCGATCATCACGCGCGATTAGAGAAATAGAAGATACTGGCCCCCAAGAGCCTGCAGCGTAAGGTTTTGGTTTTTCGTTAGTAGTTTTCCAAGCGTCGATAATGCTATCCGCCCAAATCCAAGCCGCTTCCACCTCATCACGACTAACAAACAATGATTGATTACCATTTAACACTTCTAGCATTAAACGCTCATAAGCATCAACAACTCGCTCGTCGCCATAGGTATCAGAGAAACTTAAATCTAATTTATTTTCTTGAATATTCATCTGTGAAGCTATACCAGGGATCTTATTCATCATTTGTAACTCAACCCCTTCATCCGGTTGCAAACGAATGGTTAATTTATTGGCGGGTAAATCACTGTAACTGTCTTTAAAAATATTATGAGGTTGTTGTTTAAAGTGCACCACTATTTCACTGTGTTTCTTCGGCATACGTTTACCGGTGCGAAGGTAGAATGGTACACCTTTCCAGCGCCAGTTATCTATTTCGGCCTTTATCGCAACAAATGTTTCGGTATTACTGTTGGTATTAGCCCCTTCTTCATTTAAATAACCAGGTACGGGTTTGCCTTCTAAGAAACCATCACTGTATTGGCCACGAACAACTTTATCTTTAATATTGTCTCGGTTAATTGCTTTTAAGGCTTTAACGACTTTTAGTTTCTCGGCGCGAACACTTTCTGCACTTAAGTCAGCTGGTGGCTCCATGGCCAATAGCGACAATATTTGCAACAAGTGATTTTGTACCATATCGCGCAATTGCCCTGCTTCGTCATAAAAGCCCCAACGTCCTTCAATACCAACACTTTCTGCTACTGTGATCTGCACATGGTCGATACTGTTACGGTCCCAATTATTGGTAAATAATGAATTAGCAAAGCGTAATACCAATAGGTTTAGCACTGTTTCTTTACCTAAGTAATGATCGATACGGTAAGTTTGCTTTTCAGTAAAGTATTGTGAAACTTGATTGTTGATTTCAATAGAAGACTCAAGGGAGTGACCAATGGGCTTTTCCATAACAACACGATCAGCATCGTTAATTAAACTGGCGTGCGCTAAGCCCTGGCAAATATCACCATAAATAGCCGGAGGCGTTGAAAAGTAATAAACACGGGCACTATTGCCATTAGCTAAGGCCGTAGCGAGTTGATTAAATGAGCTAGCCTCTTTAAAATCTAATTGTTGATAAACCAAACGATTAATGAAACGTGCCAGAACTTGCTCATCTATTGTTTCTTTAACAAAATTATTTAAATTTTCGACCACTATATTTTTGAATTCTTCAAGACTATGCTCTTGTCTTGCGGCACCTACTATACGGCTATCTTTATTGATTAAACCACAGACTTCCAATTGGTAGAGAGCGGGTAATAGCTTACGTCGTGATAAGTCACCTAAGGCTCCAAAAATGACGATTTCACTCGCTGCTTGACCATTTAACTTACTCATAGCATTTCTCTTATATAAAATTTATTGCTTTAATTTTACTTAAACCTGCACTCAAGCCTAGGCGCTAGTGAACTTACCGTAAAAAAATTAGTTGTAACTAAACTACATATAAGCCTAATTTAGCGCTTGTTTAGCTGACAGTAAAGAACTTTTTGTAATTTTACTACACAAATAACTTTCACAGAGAATAACTGGCTTATATATAAGATGAGATTAGTCATAATGTTGATATGACTGCCATTGAGATAAATACTGTGCAGTTTGAAGAGTAACCATTCTGCCTATTTTGACTTCTTTTCACCCTACATTATGAAATAAAATTTCATTTTTTCTGTTCCTTAAGCAGAAAATAAATTACAGTATAGACAAAATAGCCTGTTAATTGATGCAGGCTATCATTGAAATAACGTTTAAAACTTACTTTAGAAATGAAGATAAACAAGATCTAGGATCAGTCCATAATGAATATATTAGAAAAGATCACTAACGAACTAGACACGCTCAGTAAATCTGAACGTAAAGTAGCAGAAGTCATTTTAGCGTCACCAAGCACCGTTATACACTCTAGTATTGCAGCACTTGCCAAACAAGCCAATATCAGTGAGCCTACCGTTAACCGGTTTTGTCGTCGTTTAGACACTAAAGGCTACCCTGACTTTAAATTACATCTAGCGCAAAGCTTAGCCAATGGTACGCCTTACGTTAACCGTCATGTCGATGAAAATGATAGCGCAGAAGAATATACCGACAAGATTTTTGAATCTACCATGGCCAGTCTTGAATTAGCCCGTAAAAGCTTAGACGCAAATGATGTCAATCGTTCGGTTGATCTATTAACCCAAGCCAACAAAATATCCTTTTTTGGTTTAGGTGCTTCGGCCATTGTTGCCCATGATGCGCAAAATAAGTTTTTCCGCTTTAATGTGCCAGTTGTTTATTTTGATGACATATTAATGCAACGTATGAGTGCTATAAATAGTCGCCAGGGTGATGTCGTTATTGTGATTTCGCACACAGGTCGGACAAAATCACTGGTTGAAGTGGCCAGTTTAGCAAAAGAAAACGATGCCACTGTTATTGGCATTACCACTAAAGGTACACCACTGGCTAAGGAATGTAGCATAGTGCTTACCGTTGATGTCTGTGAAGATACTGACCTTTATATGCCTATGTCATCGCGTATCGCTCAACTCGCCCTAATTGATGTTTTAGCCACCGGCTTTACTTTACGTCGTGGTAGTAAATTTAGAGACAACTTGAAAAAAGTAAAAGATAGCTTAAGAAGTTCACGCTTTGAAAGAAAAGATTAATAATAAAAATTAGAAAGAAATACTAAATATATAGTCGCTCATGTTTGGAAATATCTTTCAACCATCAGTACTACCATCGATAAACCTATTAAAACGTAATCAAAAAACGTAAGAGGATTAACATGCCTAGAAGAACAAAAATTGTTGCTACCTTAGGTCCTGCAACTGACGATAGAGAAGTTTTAAAGAATGTTTTAGCTGCGGGTGTAAATGTAGTTAGACTTAATTTTTCTCATGGTATTCCGCAAGATCATATTGATAGAGCAAACAATGTCAGAGAAATAGCAAAAGAGCTTGGCATTTATGTTGGTATCTTAGGTGATTTACAAGGTCCTAAAATCCGTGTTTCTACCTTTAAAAATGGCCCGATTAAATTAGCCATTGGTGATAAATTTGAATTAGATGCCAACCTAGAAAAAGGTCAAGGCTGCCAAGAAAAAGTCGGTATTGATTACAAAAAATTAGTACAAGATGTTAGCACTGGTGATGTTTTATTACTAGATGACGGCCGTGTGCAATTAAAAGTATTATCTACTTCGGATTCTTCGGTATTTACAGAAGTAACCGTTGGCGGCCCTTTATCAAACAATAAAGGCATTAACCGTCAAGGTGGTGGTTTAACTGCACCAGCACTTACTGCTAAAGATAAAGAAGATATTAAACTTGCCGCTAAAATTGATGTTGATTTTCTTGCCGTATCTTTCCCACGTAATGCAGCAGATATGATAGAAGCGCGTTTACTTGCTCAAGAAGCCGGTTGTGATGCTCGTTTAGTTTCAAAAATCGAACGTGCTGAAGCGGTTAATGATGATAAAATCCTTGATGGTATTATCTTAGCCTCCGATGTTGTTATGGTAGCTCGTGGTGACTTAGGTGTTGAAATTGGTGATGCCGCGCTAGTAGGTAAACAAAAACATATTATCGCTCGTTCTCGTCAACTTAACCGGGTAGTTATCACTGCCACACAAATGATGGAAACCATGATTGAACAGCCTATGCCAACACGTGCTGAGGTTATGGATGTAGCGAACGCAGTATTAGATGGTACGGATGCGGTAATGTTATCGGCCGAAACAGCAGCAGGTAAATATCCTGTTGAAACTGTGAAAGCGATGGCAAATGTTTGTCTAGGCGCTGAGCAACATCGTTCAGTAAATATTTCCAGCCATAGAATTGAACTTACCTTCAGTGAAGTGTCAGAAACAATTGCTTTATCAGCTATGTATGCCGCCAACCATTTAGACGGTGTTAAAGCGATTATCGCCTTAACTGAGTCAGGTCAAACCAGTAAAATAATGTCACGTATTACCTCTGGCTTACCAATTTTCTCATTATCTCGTCATGCAAAAACATTGAATAAAACGGCAATTTACCGTGGTGTTTATCCGATTGAATTTGATTCAACCGATGTTAACAATGACAATTTATCTAATGAGATATTAAAAGCGGTCAGTGGTCACATTGACTTAGTCGTAGGAGATAAGTTAATTTTAACGCACGGTGATACCATGGAAACCGTTGGCGCATCAAATACCTTAAAAGTATTAACCGTCACTAAAAAGAACCTTAGCAAGTAGCTCCAAATGCTAAGACTAAATAGTAAGTGACAAAAGGCTAGATGTTATCAACATCTAGCCTTTTTTATTGCTATGTCTCGTTACATTAAGTGAAGTTCAGTTACAAACTAACTATTCACTGCCTGCTTTACTTTATCTTTATAACTGCGACTCACTTTTAATTCTTTACCATTTTTCAATACGAGAAAATACTCGCCATTGACTTGGCTGCAAAATTTTTCAATCACCTTCTTGTTCACTATGGTCGATCTATGATTGCGGATAAATTGTTTGGGATCTAAACACGCTTCTAATTCTTTCATGGTTTTTCTAAGGATATAGGTGTTTTCTCGTAAAGTATTTTGCTTAGTTTCCAAGGTGTGAACACACATATAATCACCGGCAGCATCAATCCAAAGAATATCTTTTACCGGCACACGATTCACTTCACCAGCATCCTTAATTGCCAAGACATCGGAATAGCTAGATAAGGTTAATTCTTGATTGTTCTCTAATTCTGCTAATATTTTCTGGTAATCATTACCGGTAACATCACTCACTAAACGCACTAATTTCGATTTATGTGCGCTATCAGCACTGCTTTTAAAGTATTGTTGTACTTTTTCAATGGTCTGCTCAAGTCTTTCTTCGTCGGCTGGTTTTAAAATATAATCCAACGCATGCACTTCAAAAGCCTTTAATGCGTATTGATCATATGCGGTAACAAAGACCACGACAGGCATACTTAATCCCTGCTCAATAATACTTTCAAGTACCTGAAAACCATTAAGACCAGGCATTTGAATATCAAGAAACATTAGATCGACTTGATAAGCCCGTATGGCTTCTAATGCCTCTCTACCGTTACAACATTGCTCAATAACATTAATATCATCGTGAGCTTGTAAACGTATAGCTAAACCTTTACGAGCCAGTGGTTCATCATCAACAATAATGGTTGATAGTGACATAAAAAATCCCTAAGTTATTAGTTCCGGTAAACAACAGCGCAGTGCTAACCTATGTGAACAATTTATATTGTTATTATTAGCTTAGCTCAAATGGCATACGTATATTTACTTTAACACCTGAAGGTTGGTTATGGGAAACAACTAACGAAAATTTTTCATGGTATAAAGCTTGTAGACGTTCACGGGTATTGACTAAACCGACACCACTTTCTCGGTGTAAATTGCCATTAATAATATCTGCTCCGGGTCCATTATCAGCGACTTCAATTAACAAGTCGTTGGCAAAGCGCTGTACCGAAATAGTAATTTTCCCACCCTGCTCTTGTACCGCAATGGCATGTTTTATCGCATTTTCAGCTAAGGGCTGTAAAATCATACTCGGCACTAAGGCTGCTTGGCAATCATCATTTATTTGAAAATCTAGCTGTAACCTGTCTTCAAATCGTACTTGCTCTATCGCCAAGTACAGTTGTACAGCTTGTATTTCAGTTTGTAAACTGACTTTTTTTAATGGGTCTTTATCCAATGAGTAGCGGAGAAATTCACTGAGTTTGGTCACCATGGAATTAGCGGTTTTATTTTCTTCCACCAAAATAAGCGTTGAAATAGCATTAAGGGTATTGAACAAGAAATGAGGATTCAATTGATAGCGCAACATTTTTAACTGTGCTTGATGTGCCACAGCATTCGCTTTTAACACATTTTGTTTTTCTATTTGCAGCATTTGATAGTATTTACTACCAAAATATAAACCACTCCAACTTAAAATAATGTAAAAAGACCCTAACGTTGAGCGGGTATACATATACCAAAACTTAGGTTCATAGCCGTGTTTATAAATTTCCCAAAAATTAATATTTTTAACTATTTGCCATAATACGCCAGTGAAATAGGATGACAGTATCACTACTAGGGCAATTTTAATGGGAGGAAAGTTCCACGCCTTTCGATAAATATAACGCAGCGGTACAGTAAACAACCAACCGGCATAAGCATTAAGAAAGATAATTATCACAAATATATCACGCAAATCATGCTGTAATGAGCCAAGATAATGCACAAATGCAAAGCCAAACCAGCCCGCAGTGTGTGCTAGCCAAAATAAGCGATTTCTATTTTCTAGTAATTCTTTCCAATTCACAAAAGTAACCATTTAAAGGATGCTATAAGCAAGTATGCGCTAATAATTAAATGATTTCATTGCCTTTGACCTTGGGAAACTAGCGACTTATCGCATAATAAGCATAATAAGTAGCCGATAAGTCATCTTATATTTTAGCACTGACGACATGGTTCCTAAGGCATGACCATTAGGCTCAAAGATAGGCTATCACCGATTAAGAGCCATCTCACATGCCCGACAAAACATTTTGACTAGTGGGTAAATAACACTCTGTCAGGATATAGACCTAACAAGATAACATTGGCCCTAAATGCTGACCACCGAGCAAATGCATATGAATGTGATAAACCTCCTGGCCGCCATCACTATTACAATTGATAATTAAACGATAACCACTTTCATCAATACCCTCCTCTTTGGCTAGTTTTTTAGCAACCGTAATCATACGCCCTAAGGTCAACTCATCTTCGCTAGTTACATCATTAATTGTGGCAATGAGTTTATTAGGCACGATTAAAATATGACTATCGACTCTAGGAGAAATGTCTCTAAAGGCGGTAACGAGTTCATCTTGATATAACAATGGCGTGGGAATTTCTTGGCGAATAATTTTGGAAAAAATGGTTTCTTCACTCATAGCAGTATCTCTATAAAGGTTCTATACAAATGTACTGCTAGTTTACCGCCAAATAAATATAAATCACCTCTTTACTACACTTTATTGACCTTAATCAACACCCTAGATGGTACAACTATGGCAAGCTTATTGATTCTAAAAGGATGTTACCTCAAACAAAAAATAACCTAGGCAATACTATGGATATAGATTTTAGTGAAATTAACTACTTAAACGATCCAACATGGCAAGATTTGCATGCGAATTACGAACAGTTCCTTTTATCGATGACAGGCCCAACTGTTATTGATGTATCGGGGGAAAATCAAGAAAAGTTCCGGGTATTTACCACACTACTCCATGGTAATGAGCCTTCGGGTTTAATTGCCATGCATCGCTATTTAACTGAAGTTTTGCCGCAAGAACAACCCGAGAGCAACTTACGTTTTATTATCTGCTCGGTGGAAGCCGCTACTGCTCGCCCTCTTTTTAGCCGACGCTATATTGAAGGAGGGATGGATATTAACCGCTGTTTTGGTAAAAACTGCTCTTTTGAATGTCTCCAGGGACAAAGAGGTTATTGTCAGCGAGCATCATTGATTGAACGGGCGATTAAAGAGGTCGAGCCAGAAATGGTGATCGACCTTCATAATTCGTCAAGCTCAGGACCAACCTTTGCGGTTAGTTCAGTGGTGACTACGGAAACCTTATCTCTGGCTTCACTTTTTTGCCAAACGCTAATTTTATCCGATTTAACTATGGGCTCGATAATGGAGCAAGATTTTAATTGCCCATTTATTACTATTGAATGCGGCGGTTGCCAAGACGAACAAGCCCATGAAATTGCTTTTTCCGGCATTAGCCTAGTAGCCAGCTGTGAGAATATTGGCTATATCCACCAAGAAAAGCCGGTAGAAGTCATTTATCGACCGTTAAGGTTGCAACTAAAACCAGCAACAGAACTCTCTTACGCGCAACATGACGAAGGCTATAGTGGCGTTACTTTGAAAGACAATATTGAGTGTTTTAATTTTGGCAGTGCTCACCAAGATGAAATGCTAGGTTGGATTGATGGTAATGGCTTAGATAATTTACAACTTATTGATAAAAGTGGTGCTAACGTCTTAAACGAGTATTTTTATGCCCGTGAAAATCAGTTAGTTTGCCGGCATAACCTGAGACTTTTTAAAGCAACAACCAATAAAAACACCGCGATAAATGACTGCTTGTTTTATGTAGTTAAGCTCATTCCAGCAGAATTATAACCGGTTTAACGGGCATACTAAGATGTTTATTAAAGGGTATGCTGTTGAATTATTACTCTTTGTTATTAAGTAGACAAAACCAAGGTGACTGTTTAGAATTAAGCGTTTTTCACATTCTCTGGTACCCTTATGTCTCGCTCAAAGTTTAATTTGAAACTTAATTTAAAGTTAAGTTCAAAAGTGTATAACTCGAAATTATTTAGCCCTAAATTATCAACCACCTTGCTCTCGACATTTGCCTTACTGAGCTGTGTTGGTCTAGCAACTAATAATGCCTTTGCTGCCAATAGCGAGCAAAATGCACAGGTAAGTCAACAAGGCCTACCGAAAAATATCATTATGGTTGTTGCCGATGGCATGGGGCCAGCTTATACCTCAGCATATAGATACTTTAACGATGATCCTTCAACAGCTGAAATAGAGCAAACCGTTTTTGAAAGACATCTAAAAGGTCTTAGCAGTACATACCCGGCACCCGTTTCAGGTTATGTGACTGACTCTGCCGCCGGTGCAACAGCACTGGCTACCGGAGTAAAAAGCTATAATGGCGCCATTAGTGTAGATGTAAATAAAAAACCATTACTAACCGTGCTTGAATGGGCGAAGCAACAAGGCAAAAAGACCGGCGTGGTAGTCACTTCTCGTATTAACCATGCCACACCCGCTTCTTACTTATCGCACAATGAAAGTCGAAGAAATTATGATGAGTTAGCTAATAGTTATATTGATAACGGTATCAAAGCAGATGTCTACTTTGGTGGCGGCTGGACCAACTATATTCGCGACGATCGCAATATCGTTAATGAATTTAAACAAGCGGGCTTTCAATATATTGACAGTTACTCACAGTTAGCTGGACTAGAAAATGATAAACCGGTTTTGGGTTTATTTGCAGACTTTGGCTTGCCTTGGGCACTGGATGACAGTAATAAACACCGACTAGCCATGATGACAAAAGCAGCTACCGGACAACTTAAAAATGACGCCGGATTTTTTATGCTCGTTGAAGCGAGCCAAATTGATTGGGGTGGACATGATAATAATATTGCCACAGCCATGCATGAGATGGACGATCTTGCTAAATTAATGGAGTATCTAGAAGTATTCGTTGAGAAAAACCCCGATACCTTAGTGGTATTAACGGCGGATCACAGCACTGGCGGTTTTACCTTAGCGGCTAATAAAGAATATCGCTGGGATCCAGAAGTGTTACGCACAATGGTACATTCACCAGCAACAATAGCTAAAAAAATCATCGCTAAAGACCAGCTAAATCATAAGGAAATTAATCAGTGGCTTAACTTTGAGTTAAACACAGAGGAATTCCAGCATATAACTGAGATTGACTCTAGCCATCAGCAAGCCAAGGCACAGTATTTATTACTTAGTGCGACAGAAAAAACAGAGAAAAAGGCGCCTGAACTTAAAGAGTTCTATCGCCGAGCAATATTAGCAATCATTGATAAACGCACTAATACTGGCTGGACCACTTCAGGTCATACCGGAATAGATGTGCCGGTATTTGCATTTGGTAAACACAGCGAACAGTTTAGCGGCCAATTAGATAATACCGATATCGCTAAGAAGATTTTCACCTTATTAGGCAAGTAAAGATAATAAGAGAGATAATTTATGGTACAAAAAAGCAGATAAGCGCAATGAGACATGCTTTATCTGCCTGTTTACCTATTTCTCAGTCAATGATTTTAAAGACACTTAACTCTTAGCAAGTACTTGATTAAAGCGTGCAAAGCCCGCTTCAAGGTCGCTGATTAAATCATCAACATCCTCTAAACCAATGTGAAGACGAATTAAAGGGAACTCACAATCAAACGTGGTCGCACTTCGAATAGCATTTACATTGCTAATCCCCAAAATCAAACTTTCAAAACCGCCCCATGAATAGCCCATTTTAAAATGGTCTAAGCCATCTAAAAACGCGGTTAATGCCACTTTATTGCCACAATTAAGTACAAAAGAAAATAAGCCATTAGCGCCGTTAAAGTCCCGTTTGAAAAATTCATGACCAGGACAAGACTCAAAAGCCGGATGAAGAATTTTAGCCACTTCCGGTCGCGACTCTAACCAATTGGCAACGGTGAGTGCACTTTGTTGATGTTGCTTTAACCTAACCCCAAGAGTACGAATACCGCGCAGCGCCAAATATAAATCATCCGGGGAAGTACACTGGCCCATCAAATAACTGTAATCACGCAGTTGTGGCCAATATTTCTCTACCGCCGTTGCTGTGCCAAGCATGACATCAGAATGACCGACAATGTATTTAGTAGCCGCTTGTACGCTAACATCAACGCCATAATCAAAGGGTTGAAAGTTAATACCGGCACTCCAAGTATTATCGAGCATAACAATACAATCATGTTTATGAGCAACTGCGCTAATGGCAGGTACGTCTTGTACTTCCATGGTAATTGAACCTGGAGACTCTAAAAAAATAAGACGGGTGTTATCTTGGATCAGCGCTTCAATTCCAGCACCTAACATAGGATCATAATAGGTAGTGGTAACCCCTATTTTAGCTAATATTTTATCGCAATAATCACGGGTAGGCTCATAAGCACTATCAACCATTAAAATATGATCACCTTGCTGGACAAAAGCGAGAATTGCATTGGTAATAGCCGCAGTACCCGATGGGTATAATGCACAACCAGCACCGCCCTCTAACTCGGTCATAGCATCACTAAAAGCAAAAGCTGTGGTGGTGCCACGGCGACCATAAACCATGGTTTGATTATGTCGGTTAGCAACGGCATGATTCATTTCGGCTACCGTATTAAAGACAACCGTTGAGGCCCGGGTAACTGAAGGGTTTACCACACCCTTAGTCCATTTAGCACTTCGTCCAGCATTTACTATTTTAGTATCTTGTTTCATAATCACTTCCATTGGAAAAACTCAGCTTTAGCAGAATAAATATTATACCAATCGGACTAATTAACTGATCACTTAGCGAGAATTAAAAGGCTTAGAGGCAAGACATTGATTGAAGAGAATGGTTATTCCCTTGTCAAAATCAATAACGCCGCATGTAAGCCTTTTAAACTCGTCCTTCGGGAACTCGTTAGTAAACTGATAACGTCACAAAATGAATGAAATATAGAATAACTATGTTTAACACATTTTGCTTGTTCTAAGCTCACTAACGTAGTTCTAAGTTGGTCAGTTAATCAATCCGTTTGCTATCAGTTCAGCTATCTAGCCATCTAAAATTTTTTATAAAGTAGTTATAACCTGATTAAAGCTTACTGGCTAGAAATTGTTAATATAAATTGAAAATAAATGTCTAATTAAATGCAATTAAAATAAAAAACGATAGCAGCCATTAAATAGCCTTCAAAAAAGACCCAACTGATCACCGGCAATGGATTCAAAGTCTTTGCCAATAAAGGGTAAAATATCATCAGCTATCGGTTTAAGTTGTTTCTCCACATAAAAATCATAATCAAGTTTGCTGTCCTTAAACTCTAGGGGTTGTACACCATCCAAGGTAATAACATAGCGAATAGTACTTCTATGCTGATATTTTTGCTTCAAGCCCTGCTCTTCAAGCTTTTTATTAGCAATCAAAGCAGCTTTAATATGAGGGGGAGTATTAACATAATCATTTAACTGACGTCGAATTTTTTTCTGGTAAATCAATCGCTCGTCAAAGAGCCCATGCCTCAAATCGTCGACTATTTTTAGAATATACTCATCAATGGGTTCATCGTTAAACACTAGCCGATAAAGCTCTTGTTGGAAGTCTTTACTTAACTCGGTCCAATCACTTCTCACTGTCTCCAGGCCCTTAAAAATCATGACGCCATTAGCAATACCGGCATAACGTTTTTTAGTTCCGATAGCTTTTTGATCTTTACCGGCGTATTTACCAGTATTAAAGCCACGTATTTTTGGCATTAAAAATTGAGTGAAATGCGTTTCAAATTCAATATCTAATTGGCTGGTAATTTTAAAGTCTTCTTTTAAGGTCTGTTGCCATTTATCATTAATAAACCCCTGTAACTCCAAACCTAACTGCTTAGCCTGCTGCTTTGATTTATCAGCGCCGATATAAACAAAAATGGAGTCAGTATCACCGTAGATGACCTTATGACCTTTTGCTGAAATCCACTTGCTGGTTTTCTTTAAAATCTCATGGCTGCGCTTAGTAATAGAGCCCGATAGCCGAGGATCAAAGAATCGACAACCGGTAGAACCTAGTACGCCATAAAAGCTATTCATAATAATTTTTATCGCTTGTGATAAGGCGGCATTTTTTTGTAGTTTGGCTTTATCTCGCTCTAACCAAAGAGACTCGATAATATCAGGTAAAAAGTGCGCCACTCTTGAAAAATAAGCACCATCGAAGCCCTGAATAACAAGGTGTCGATTATCGTGATCTAATTGCCCGACTTTATCTTGAGCAGAATTAAACGCACGAACCTCTTTAAGCCCCTCAATTAACCCCATGGGATCAATTTTAAAGGTGCGAATTATTGACGGATAAAGTGACTTAAAATCTAATACCAAGACATTTTTATAGAGCCCTGGAATGGAGTCCATCACATAGCCGCCAGGCGACACTAAACCTGATTCACCATCGCCCATATTAGGGGCAATATAACCACTGCGATGAAGTTTAGGTAAATAAAGGTTGGTAAAGGCGGCAACCGAGCCACCGACTCTATCAATGGCAAGGCCGGTGAGTTGTGCCCTTAGCTGGGCAAATGCTAATAGCTGCGTTTTTTCAAAAATAAGCCAAACTAAGCGACAATCTTCTAGGTTATAAGCGGCTAGTGCTGCTTTGTTATGATGAAAATTATCAGTGATTTCTTGTACTCTATTGTCAACATCAGCAACCTTTTTACCCAAGCCAAGTAGATTCTGGGCAACATTATCAAGGGAAAAACTGGAAAAACTATAGGTCGCGCTTTTCAGTAAATCAATACCATCGAGAACAACACGCCCTGCTATTTCAATAAAATTTTGCTCGGGGTTATTGGCATTTTTACGCCAGTAAGGCGTACTACCATCACGGCCGATGGCAAACTTAATACCATGGAGATCACAGCGTTTTTGTAGCAATGAGAAATCAAAATTAATCACATTCCAGCCAATCAAAATATCGGCATCAAAGTCATTAATGTCATCAATAAATTTAACTAATAACTGTCTTTCATCTGTTAGCCATTGAATATAATTTTCAGCGTTTGATTGCGACTCACCAATCATTAATACCCGCTTAAACTCCTCTTTAGTATCCGAAGAGTTAGTATTAAAAGCATACAAACCAATAGAGTAGAGCTCCCCTTGCATAGAGCATTCAATATCTATAGAGAGCATTGTTAGGCTGACTTCAGCGGGTGTTTTTGCACGCTTACATCGGGTTTGTTTTACTAATTGATAACTTTTAGAAGCTGACTCGTTTTGATTGCCAGCAATATAATCACCTACCCCCTTACCAATAAAATCAATATCAGCGGTAATATGGCGCTCCATTAAAAACCTATCATCGGGCCTAATATCATCTTCATAACATTTTATTTGTTGGTCTTTTAAGGCATCCCTAGCACGGTAAAAACTGCGCATAGAACTGAAATACAGACCGGCAACTTTTTGCTGAGCAAAGGTTTTTAAGGATAATTGTTGAAATTTTTTAAGTGGAATGCGTTGTTCATTCAGGCTACTAAGCGCTAGCTCTAGTTGATGATGTTCAATAAAAAAAACGGCTAACTCATTAAGTATTTCCAGTTTAACGGGACCAGAGCTACTTTTCAGCCACAAGGTTATTTGCAAACCACTGGCGCTATCTTGCACTTGTCGGGTCAGTAAGAAACCACTATTGATATTGATTGTGTTAGAAATTGCCATTTTATCTTGATTTTTTTCGTGCTACACGCGTAAACCTGTTAATATATACAGCAGTGTAACCGATCTTCTGTTTTTTGGAAACTAGTAACAATGTTATCTGATAAGTTAAAACAAGCTATTCGTCAGGCTTATAAAGCCATAGGCGAGAACTTAACGCACTTTAATCCTCGTAAACAACAAACTTTCCTTATTGCCGAAATAGCCAAGACGCTAGCGGGCGAATACAGTAAAGATAGAAAAATTATTACTATTGAAGCCGGTACAGGTACAGGTAAATCACTCGCCTATTGTTTAGGTACCATTCCACTCGCCCTTGCTCGAAATAAAAAGGTTTGTATTTCAACAGCCACCGTCGCCTTGCAAGAACAATTAGTCGACAAGGATTTACCCTTTTTAAAAGAGCACGCGGGCTTAAACTTTGACTTCACTTTAGTTAAAGGCAGACAACGTTATGTCTGTCGACAAAAGCTTACCCAAGCAGTAACAACCAGCTCAGGTAATGAGCCAACTCAAGTGGGTTTTACTTTCGCAGAAAAGCCCGATGCCAAAGATGTCAGAACACTTAATGCCATGCACAAAGCACTACTCGATGGTAGTTGGCTTGGCGATATTGATTCATGGAAAACACAGTTACCACAACATATTTGGCAGCAAGTGCAAGGTGATAAACACAGCTGTTTAAAAAACCTATCTGAGCATAGTCATTGCCCTTTCCACAAGGCGCGTGAAACTATGGATCAAGCCCATGTTTTAGTGATAAATCATAGTTTGTTATTGGCTGACTTAGAGCTAGGCGGCGGTAGAATACTGTCTTCTCCTGAGGATACCTTTTATATCATTGATGAGGCACATCACCTGCCAAAGGTGACACGTGACTTTTCCAGTGCCAATATCACCTTAAAGGGCACAATTGAATGGTTAACAAAGCTTGGTGAAACCGGCGATAAAATGGCTAAGTTGATTAAGTCTCAGAGTGCTATTTCTCCGGCGTTAAAGTTAGGTGATGACTGCCAAGAACTATTGTTGGAAATGCAAAAAGTCCTTAACTTTATTGAAGCTAATGCCAATGTCTATTTTCAAGCAGATGATTCACTATCCCAAGGTAATAAATTTACTAAGAAATCTCAGCATGATGAACAAGTATATCGATTTGAAAATGGCATTATTCCACCAACATTAAAAAATTGGGCGGAAGATATACAAAGCCTGAGTAAAAAATCATTAAGCCATTTAAATAAACTCTATAACGGACTTATTGAATCGGTAAAAGATGGCGATACCCAAACCTATCTAGCTGAACCTCTACTTGGAGAAGCTGGTTTTCTGTTACAACGTTTAGAGAGTTTAACTGCACTTTGGACTATGTATGCCAAAACCGATAATGAAAAATCTGCGCCAATGGCACGTTGGTTAGAAAAACTAACCAGTAAACGTCATGATTACCTATTAAGCGCATCTCCTATCGAGGTAGGCTTCACCCTAGACAATATGCTGTGGAGCAAATGTGAAGGCGCAGTATTGTGCTCGGCAACATTACGTGCCTTAAATTCATTCGACCACTTTCGCTTTCAAGTCGGTTTAAGAAATGATGACGGTAGTCAATATCAACAAGTTGACTCGCCTTTTGATTACCAGAACAATGCACAATTAGTCATAGCGAAGATGGACAATGAGGCCAGTGCTGCTGATTTTACTGATGAAGTAATTACTAAATTACCTAAGTACCTTGACCAGGGTAGTGCTAGCTTAGTGCTATTCTCTTCCTATTGGCAAATGAATAAAGTCGCACAAACCCTAAGAGAGAACAGTAAACTTGAAATAATGGTGCAAGGAGAGCTATCACGCCAACAAATAATAGAGCAGCATAAAAAGCGTTGTGATAATAACAAACAAAGTATAATTTTTGGTACCCAGAGCTTTTCAGAAGGACTAGATTTACCTGGAGACTACCTCAATAACTTAATTATTACTAAGTTGCCGTTCTCGGTACCAACCTCACCTGTTGAACAGGCACAAGCTGAATATGTGACCGCAAAAGGCGGTAATCCTTTTATGACATTATCAGTACCAGATACTTCAAAAAAACTTGTGCAAGCTTGTGGGCGATTATTACGAAATGAAAGGGATAAAGGTGTTATAACCTTACTAGATAAGCGGGTAGTAACCAAACGCTATGGTAAGCAATTACTTGATTCTCTACCGCCCTTTAGCCGAGTCTATGAAAAATAGTTTAATAACTTATCATGCCAATGCACTTTGCTCCGGAGCGTCATCCCCGTGGTGTTTTAATCGGACGTGCCATGGATGGCACTTATTAGACAATACAGACGTGGCATAGATGACACTTATTAGAGAATGCAGGATGCACATTCTCCTGAGCTTATTGTCCTGAATCCAGGGTCTAAATAGCAATAGTTCTCTATCAGAGACTTCGAAGATGACGTTTACAAAGAGTTCCTGAGTAAACTATAGAGGCATATAACTTATTTGATTCTCGCTTTATTTTACTACTTTGTTCTTCTACTATTAAAAATAGTTTTCTAACAGATAGAAAAAAGGCTTAAATAAATTTAAGCCTTTTTTAGTCATTCAAAAATGAATGGTAATCAAAATATTATTGCTAGTTTTTAGCGTCTTCTAATGCTTTTTCAAATGCTTTCGTAGTGGCTCTAACATTAGCTTGTTTAGTAAATTCAATATTCACACCTGCGTTAACTACTTCTTGGTAGAAATCAGCAATGGCACAACTTTCTACTTGTTGACAAACTATTGCATACTTTAATATTGCTGGCTCATAAGCCTGCAAAGCAGCTTTTTGAAACCAAGTAAGTGCTTGGTGTAAATCTTTATCTACCGCGGTGCCGTTAAGGTACATTTGCGCAAGGTTTACTTGACCTTTAGCAAAACCATAGTCTGCAGATTCTTGAAACTTCTCTAAGGCTAATTCCGATCTCTTACCGCCATTAGCAAACTTTAAATATTCTAAGCCTGAAAAATTTTCTTTTTTACCCGGGATGAATACTGAACTAGAGTCAAAATGCGAATCTGGCACAACTACGTTGCCATCAAGCATATTACCTTCAGGACGACGCGCCAAAACAATAGCACCCGACTCGATCATTGCCTGTAATTCACTAATTTTGTAATTATGACGTTTTTCTTGGAAAAACTTTTCAAATCTCAGTTGTGCATAACGAATAGCTTCATTCAACTCATGCTCTTGTAGATAAAAATAGCTACTAAAGTTAAGCGTTACTACATCACCAGTAATATCTTTAACTTTCGCCATTCTAAATTTTTCGGCCGGACGAAGGTTATCTTTAATGACTCGAAAATCGATATAATAAAAATCATTCAATTGCGGTGCAGCGACAATAGCTTGTGTTTGTTGATTTAATAGATTGTCTTTATAGAATATGCTACCTGCTACAGCAACGGCAGCTAGGATAACTAAAGCAATAATTTTGCTTTTATGCTTTATCAACCAAGGATCGGGATCCTTAGTATCAACGGTATAATGATAATACGGTTCTTCTTGTTTATCGTCAGCGATCGGAGAGTCCACACTAGTTAATGCTTCTTCAGATTCCGTAGGTAATGCTGCCTGCTGATCAACTTCTGCTGTTGGCAAATGCTCATCTTCCTCATATTGGCGAACTGCTGCTTGTGGCATAACCGTTCCTTATTTTTATTTTATTAATTAATACCATTTGAACATAAATTAAACAAGCGTTAATTTTATGTTACTTAGATTTAACATTTCTATTGCTAAACCAAGTCCTTCTTATAATTGCGCTAAGATGCCCAGTAGTAACGACTTTCATTCACATCGCAAGCATCTGAGTTTATTAAATTTATTGAAAATGTAACTCAATGTGTTTTATTATTTTGAGTATACATTCTTATTTCAATTAAAACAATCGTTTGATTATTGAACCAGAACAGTTTCGTCAGGATCGTATTTGGTTTCTATCGCAACCAAACTAGCGGTTATTTTGTATAGCCTAACTTAAGTTATCACTATATGATGTCTTTACTTTAAAAGGCTTACCTGTAGTCCACACATGAAACAAACAACCAAAGTTACCTTATTTTCATTACTGATTTTCCCCGGGGTTGGGCATTTACTATTAAAGAAATATGCAATAGCCCTAGGCTTTATTGCTAGCTTTGCTTATTTGCTATTGGGATTTGTTAAAGATATCCTTACTAAGAGCCAACAAGTTATCGATAGCATTATGCGAGGGGAAGTTTCTCTGGAGATTTCGGCAATCCAACAAGCATTGATGGACCAAGGAGTAATAGATAACCCTCAGCTTGCTACTACGGGGTACTTAATGCTATTAATTTGGGGACTTGCCGCTTTTGACGCCTATCGAATTGCTAAAAAAAACAACCCGTTAGTACCTCCTAATATCAGTGGCACAAACATGTAGACTTAGGTACATCCGTCTTTCGCTTTCAGATTTAAGACAGTAACAAAAATGGCCAGTTGAAATATCAGCTGGCCATTTT
>NZ_JABSOV010000046.1:0-13149 GCF_013215345.1 Colwellia sp.
TTCGCCTTTCGCATGCATTGCTAAGTGAGAGTTATGCCGCAGCTCTACCATTGTACTACCATCAAAAGGCGCGAGCGCAATACCAATACTAGGTTGTAGCGCAACGTCAAAGTCCGTTACATGATAGGTTTGTGAACAAACATGCCGCATTTTTTCCGCAAAGGTTCTGATACCACGATAATCAATGGAGTGTATTAAAATAACAAATTCATTTTGTTGGAACCGATAAACAACCGTTTTGTCATTGGTAAAAGACAGCAAATTTGTTGCCAATAATTTAAGTGCTTCATCACAAATACTATGGCTATAGTTCATCCTTATTGAGTGTAAATTCCCCAGATTCAAGGTGATAAAAGCTAAGATATGGCCTGACGCTTTTTGTTGCTTCAGCTGTTCTGCAAGGTCAATATTGCAAGCGTTTTCATTGGGTAGTTGGGTAAGTAGATCAAAGCGACTACTCCTTCTTAATTGACCAATGTCCGACTCTAGGGCAGCATTTTTTTGCAAGATGTATTTGAATCGTTTTTTTATATCGGCAAAGATAAAAAACACCCCGACAGAAAAAAAGGTCAACATAACAATATAACTAAAGACTCGCCCCCACATGGGTAATGTGGCAAAGAATTCAGCCCCCGCCAAAAAGCCTTGGTTATGGGCAAAAGCGAAGAAGCATAAAGCACTAACCAGATAGACAAACAAAGAAATAAAAATTAACTTGCCTGATAACACTATGGCCAGCATCAATAGGCAGGGAAAAGCAAATACAATGGTGTCAAAGATGCCATTGCCTAACCAACAAGCGTAAGTAATAAAGACTGCGATAGACCATAACACCATGCCAGCTATAACACTGCAGGTATCGGGAGAAGCCCAAAAGTAAAACACCACTAAAAGGATAATCGATGAAAATGTCGCCAAAGCTAACATTGATGGGCCAGTAAAAATCAGTTCATTAAGCAGTAGCAGAATAAGAATAGTCAGCAATATTTTCAGCGTTAATCTAAGCCGATGAACTTCTGCTTGTGGTGA
Organism: Colwellia sp.; assembly: GCF_013215345.1. GTDB lineage: Bacteria > Pseudomonadota > Gammaproteobacteria > Enterobacterales > Alteromonadaceae > Colwellia. Next base: position 1,030 of record NZ_JABSOV010000046.1, read on the forward strand.
AAATAGCGTAATTGACGAACGCCTTGCCTCATAATTTACTGTCATTACACTGCTTTCCCAGCATTATCCGGCTTAGCAAGGTCACTACTAAAGGCTAAATAAAGTGCTTTATTGGTCGATTTATCTTTTTTCACCTGGTACATGGCTTTATCTGCGGCTCTAATGAGCTCTAATAACTGCAATTGCTCATCTGGATAAAAGCTAACCCCCATACTAGCAGTAACAAAAACAGTCTTATTATGCTGGGATAAATGCAGGGGCTTACTTAATTGCGCAGCCAATTTTTCACAGACATTAGTCACTTCTTTTTTAGTGGCATTAGGCAAGACTATGACAAACTCATCGCCGCCCCAGCGTGCTAAAACATCGGCTTTTCTTAGGCTTTTCATTAATTGACTGGCAACATGAATCAATACCTCATCACCGGCATCATGACCAAAAACATCGTTTATCGGCTTAAAATCATTCAAATCCATCATTATCAGCGCAAATGCAACCCCGGTGACAGTAAGTTGTTTTAAATGCTGCTCTGCGGCTTGACGATTAAGTAAATTAGTTAAACTGTCATAATTGGCTTTTTGATCAAGTAATGATATTTGTTGTTTACGTTTGGAAATATCGTGTAGGGTGATTTGATAGTTTTCTTGAAAGTCATCGGTTATGAGTTGAGTGACCACCACTTGCACCCACATTTTTTCCTCTTGATGGGATATTAATTCTAACTCTGCCACTGCGGACTCATCATTAGCAAAAGAAGTTTGGATCTGTTCATGCAATTCTTTTTTTAAAATAAAGAGCTCTTGTAAATAGTTACCATAATTCTTTTTCAATGGCAGTTTCAACTTTTCAATGAGTTGCTCAAACGTCTTATTATAAAGCAGAATATCGCCCTGAGGCTCCACTAAGACAATAGCTGAAGTGGCATTTTCAAATAGCATTCTAAATCTTGATTCTAATACCTGAACTTCACTTCTTAGGCTTTTTTCCCTGAGCATTTGTTGCTCGGCTTTAGTTAACAAATCATTAACATCATCAGCTAACTGACCTATTTCACTATTTTCATGTGATGAAGGTTTGTCTATTCGCTCTAGCGTTCCTGGGCGGATTGCATGTAATGCTTTACCTATACTCAAAATAGGACGAGTAATAACATAATAAGTAACAAAAATAGAAATAGCGGTAATGATCAACGCTTCAATTGCGACCACAGCAGTATTAGTCGCACTTATATTACTGGCTTTATCAGCAAGGTGCTTATCATTTGGCTTAACCAGCAGCACGCCAACACTCCTTTCTTTTTGAAAAGGTGAAAACAAGACAAATTCAAGCATAGCTGCCGATTCTTGATAGTTAGCACTTTTCACCATAAGCATATCCGTTTTCATGGCCGCAGCAGTGATAAGGTCATTACTAATCAAACCATTAATAACTTCTTGGGCCAGCTCTTCATCGCCTAAATAACTGGCGATCGAGGCTGTCGGAGAAACCGTATTAAATAATTGCTTAATACTCTGTTCGCCCAGTAGTTGCTCATTCAAAAAAGTAAAACGATAGAAAATCTGGGTAGTAATAAGCCCAACAATTACTGCTGTAAAGGCAATAACAACTGCCAATCGAATAACTAAGCCAGATTTATTCATTTAATATATAAACCACCTTTAAGTCAGTGGTGATAAGTGACTGCGGTACATAACCAATCGCTTGCTTGTTGGCTATGATAAAGGCAATTAAGTCATTTTCATTGGGCTGAAATACCGCGGCGCGCTTTCTTCCAGTAAAGCGTAATCGAGACCAATAGGCGTTAACACGAGATAAAGGCATGCCAACAAGATTTTGATAAAAATCAACTTTGATCTTATGCTCACCCTTAAGCTCAACCGGAATGGCCTTACTATCATCAGGAAAGGCTACATACTTACCCATAAATAGGTCAATCAGTTCGGAGCGGGATAATTTACTCACCGGGTTTGCCTTGTTCACCACAACTGCAAGCGGTTCTTGTGCCAAAACTGAAGCACTCAAAAGTGTCAGTATTAACATGGCTAGAGCGTGCGGAAATTTACTCATCAGTACACCATAGTCAAGGTGAGTAAAAAGGTATTAACATTTTCCGCAACATCATGCTGATCAGGCTTATTTAACCATAAAGTACTACCACCCTCTTTTAAACTTGTGTAGTTCCATTGTAATGATGAAGCCATATAACTGGTTATATCCCAACGCCAGCCTAAAGAAATAGTTTCTTGATTTGTTGCATAAAAGTTTAATAATTCACCTGTCGCGTGAATAACGTCTTCTAGTGCCTGGTGATTGACTCCTGGCTCGTCAAAAATATAATTATCCGAGTCAGTAACAGCATAAATGCCATAAAATTGGTGAGCATTATTGAGCTGATATGACAAAGCAGCATAGCCACTGGTTATTTTAGGAATAACCGTACTAGCTGATTTTATTTGCGCCATTTCGGCTGAAGCCAGCCAGTTACCCCACAAATATTGGCCGCTTAATGAGGAATAGTCGACTTCTCGCCCTTTTAGTAACAATGACAAAGAAAAATATTGTGAGTTAGGCCATAAAAAATCGGGAACTTCATTGATATTAGCCGCTAAAGAAGCATTAGTTAGTGGTTCACTGGCAATTGTGACTTGGCTATATTTAACGTGCACTACCCAGTTAAAGTGATCGAAGGACAGCGCGATACCAAGAATATCTTCAATTTTAATATTTACCACAATGGTGTTAGCCGCAATATCTGCGTCACTTTCGCCGGTAAATAATTTGGTTTTAAATATCCCGCCTAAGGCTCTTCGGCTATAAGTAACATCAAGTCCATCAATACTACGGTAAGGAACAATGCCATAAATCTCATTGGGTGCTGTCGCCCAAATATAAGAAAAATCGACATCTCGATATTCGGTCAATAAAAAAATATCTGGCGCTGTTCGGCCGAGCCTGAGGATCCAATTGGTATTCACTTCATAACGTAGAAAAGCAAGGGTGGTATATCTATCGAGTGATGGCTCGGGTAAGTCTCTTAATACCCCTTGAAAAACTGCATCAAAGTTTGCCGAGATAGACCAGTCAACTTGCAAGCCAAGTAATGTATGCTGCTTAAAATCAATGTCACCAGAATAAACAGCATCATTAGAGCCAACACTTTTTCGGTAGCCATGATGATCAGAATCCGAATAAACAGCACCGAGTGTGGCGAAAGCACTGAATTGTAATTGCTCACTTCCTGTTGCACGGTTGCTCTCATCTGCTGCCACATGGGCGGCAAAGACTAAGAAGACAAAAAATAAACAGTTTTTGTATTGTGCGAACATACAAACAGCCAACAGGTAAGGACTAATATAAAATATATATCAACATTACCGATTATTCAATGTGGTGCACACCGGCATAAAACATAAAACACAATAAAAACAGTAACTAATAGTTTAAATAGATTATTAAAACCAGTTGTTTATCGACTAATCTTCAACATACAAAAGAACCCAAGTTAATTAAATTAACTTGGGTTCGGTAACCTTACGATGCCACTTTACTGGGCTAGGAAATTATCAAATACTCAGGAAATAATATTACCAGCAGTAGTACCATGATTTGCATCAGAATAAAGGGGATAACACCTTTATAAATAGTAGTTGTTTTCATCCATTTAGGGGCCACACCTTTTAAGTAAAATAGACTAAAACCAAAGGGCGGTGTTAAAAATGAGGTCTGTAAGTTCATTGAAATTAATATGGCAAACCACACTAAATTAACGTCTAAAGCAATCGCCACGGGTAATAAGATAGGCACCACTAAAAACGCAATTTCAATAAAGTCGATAAAAAATCCTAAAATGAGAATTGCTAACATGGCTAAAATAATAAAAGTCCATTTACCGCCAGGTAGCTCCATAAAGAAGTCTTCTATCAAATATTCACTACCCGAGTAACTAAATACCATAGAAAAGGCCGTCGCACCAATAAGTACTGCAAAAACCATGGAAGTCACTTTCACCGTCTCTTTAGAAACTTCATGCATTTTACTAAAAGAAAAACTGCCATAGAAAATAGATAAGATAACCGCACCAACAGCGCCGATAGAAGCCGATTCAGTAGGTGTGGCAATACCCGCAAATATAGAACCGAGTACCGCAAGTATGAGTACTAACGGCGGAACTATATCTTTTAGCGCTTGTACTAATAACTCTCGCTTGCTTTCGGTAACCACCAGAGGTGGCATTAATTCGGGTTTAAACTTGCCTAAAATTAAAATATAAGCTGTATAAAAAATCACTAACAACATACCGGGGATCACTGCCGCGCGGAATAAGTCACCCACAGGTACACCCATAACATCACCCAAAATAATTAAGATGATAGAAGGCGGAATAATTTGCCCTAAGGTGCCCGAAGCACAAATAACCCCAGCAGCAGTTGGCTGGTGATAGTTATTTTTCAACATAACTGGCAGTGAAATAACGCCCATAGCAACGACACTAGCGCCAACCACTCCTGTTGATGCAGCCAATAAGGCGCCTACAATGATAGTTGAAACTGCCACGCCACCAGAAATTCCGCCAAATAGTTTAGCGGAAGATTCTAACAAGCGTTCGGCCAAGCCGGTTTTTTGTAAAACTATGCCCATAAAAATAAACATAGGCACAGCCATTAAAATGGTGTTTTCCATAATGCTCATTATGCGATAAGGCATAAAAGCGAATAGATCGGCTCCCAAGACAAGAGTGCCAACAATTAATGAAACGCCTGCAAAGGTAAAAGCAACCGAATAACCTAAAAACAAACAAACTAGGGCAATAGCGAACAGTATAATACCTGTCATTATTGTGCCCCTTTTTCAGGCTGAGTTGACGTGATGAGAGTTTTCACTTGCGTAAGCATCACATGAAAAATAGCAAGAATTAAAAAGAGAGAAGAAAGTGGAATAACACTGCGCACTATCCAACGATGCGGTAAGCCGCCAGGGTCGGCACTGCCCTCGCCCATTTGATAGGCATCAAAAGTGTAGTCCCAGCTGTAATAGAAAATAACTAAAGTGATGGGTAACGCTAAAACTAACGAACCAAAGATATTCACCAAGGCTTGTTTTTTAGCTGATAATGTATCGTAAAAAACATCAACTCGCACATGAGCGTCTTCCTTGAGGGTATAAGCAATGCCAAACATAAACATGGCGGCAAATAAATGCCATTCAAGCTCTTGCATACCAATACTGACATCATTAAAAAAGTAACGCATGATAACGTCATAAAAAACATTGATGATCATTAATACCATCAGCAAACTGCAAAAATTACCTAAGGCATCGATAATTTTACCCGTTATTTTTAACACTGAATCCATGTAGTTTCTCTGTTAGTAGCACTTTTTAGTAACACTTTTTAGTAACGATATTAGTAAATAAAATGAACAGGTAATCTATTAATAATAAAAATCAGTGAGCCGAGCCCACTGATTTTTTTATAAAAAACTACTTTACCCTAACAGCAAATGCTACTTGCTATCAAAATTATCTAGGTAGGCTCGGTCAGACAAGTTAGTCCAAGCACGTACCTGATGTTTATAATCATTTAATGATTTTAAAATCTCAGCTGTCATTGGATCTTTTGCTGCAAATTCTGCTAATAACTCGTCATTGGTTTTCTTAATAGCATTCATCACGCTATTAGGAAAAGAACGCATTTTTACGTTCGGATAATCTTGTTTCAGCGTAGCTAAGTTAACACCACTAGCATGCATAGATTGCGCGTACATATCATAAGCTGCTGCTTTCATCGCCACAGTTAGAATTTTTTGTAGGTCTTTTGGTAGCGAGTTATAAGCTTTTTCATTGACCATAAACTGTAACTCTGTACCAGGCTCATGCCAACCAGTGTAATAGTATGGTGCTATTTTATGAAAACCCATGCGTAAATCTAAAGAAGGACCAACCCACTCTAAGGCATCAATAGTATTACGTTCTAACGCTGTATATAACTCACCTGATGGGATATTAGTTGGCTTAGCGCCTAATTTTGCTAATACTTCTCCAGCAAAACCAGGGATACGCATTTTCAGACCTTTAAGGTCTGCAACACTGTTAATTTCTTTTTTAAACCAGCCACCCATTTGGTTACCAGTATTACCACCAGGAAATGACAAAATACCATATTGGTCATAAACCTTTTTCATTAACTCCATGCCACCGCCATAGTAGAACCATGCATGCTGTTCAGAAGCAATCATGCCAAAGGGTACGGTAGTAAAAAACATGGTATTAAAGTTTTTACCTTTCCAGTAATACGAAGCAGAATGACCCATTTGATATTGACCACTCTTAACAAAGTCAAAAATACCTAATGCTGATTTATGTTTATTTGAAGAATCAATACGAATGGTTAACCGGCCATTGGACATTTCTTTTACCATTTTAGCCATATTTTTTGTGGTATCGCCAAAAATAGGAAAATTAGGACCCCAAGTTTCAGCTAAGCGCCAACGATATTTTTTGTCATCATCGGCATGAGCTGACACAGACAGCCCCAATGAGGATAAACCTAGCGATACCACGAGTGCCGCTTTTACGAAAATTGATTTTTTCATCTGTTCCTTCCTTTTAACTTATTGTCATTAATTATTTTTATATAAGAACTTATTATTGTAGCAATGCAATTGAGCCTACTAGTTGTACTGTGCTTTGATTAAACAACGCAACTAGACATAAGTAGTAGTTATATTATCCGTTGACCAGACTAACGAATATAAACCAATACACAAGTGCTTGGACGGCAATACAATAATTAACACTAGTTTTCTGCTAATAACTTAGGCATTATGCTAGGAGCACTGCGGTAATAATAATAAAAAAAATCAAGAGATACAATAAGATGAATACTGGATTATTCACTTGGCATACTCATAGCGATACCTTATGCGACTTTAAGCACGGCTTAACTATTGCCCAAAATAGCGGGGCAAAAAGTTTATTAGTGTTAACCTGCAGCCAAAATCATTACCCCGAAGATAAGCTCTCTTCACTATTCAGCGCCTGCCCACTGACAATCTTCGGTGGTATCTATCCCATGCTTACCTTACAAAATACTTTATTAAAGCAAGGCGCTTTGATTATTGGTTTTAACGAAACCTTTGATGTCACGGTATTTTCACAATTGCATCAGGTTGGTACTGAAGACAAGTTAGAAGATGTCATTACCACCACGCTCGATCAAAAAAACAATTATTGTGGTCATGATAACTTTTTGATGTTTTATGACTCTTTACTCAACAACATCGAAAACTTTATCGATTGTCTATTTGAATGTTTAGATCACGGTATCAATATCGCTGGCGGTGGTGCCGGTAGTTTAGACTTCATCCAACGTCCTTGTATTTTTACTAATCAAGGGCTGCACAGTAATGCGGCTTTGCTCGTCACCTTACCTAGCAAACTAAGTACCGGTGTTGGCCATGGCTGGAGAATTTTCCAAGGCCCTTTTTTAGTATCGGATGCACACGGACAAACCGTGCAAAGCTTAAATTATCAACCGGCACTGGAAGTTTATTGCCAAGCGATTGAAAGTGCTAGTGAACATAGATTTAATAGCGATAATTTTTTTGATATCGCCAAGAACTTCCCCCTCGGTATTGAGGATATTAATGACAACTTGATCGTACGAGAACCTATTTCCGCCGATAATAACCACTTGCAATGGCTTGGCAATATACCAATTAACTCTATGGTTTATTTACTGGAAAGTGATACTGAGACGTTAATATCCTCGGCCGAACAAGCCGCTATCACTGCATTTTCCACCGCATCAGAGATTACATCAACGTCGATGATCTTTGATTGCATTAGCAGGGTGTTATATATGGAAGATAAATTTGAGCAAGAACTTGATGTCATCGCCAAGCATTGCCCGACACCAATATTATTTGGTGTACTTTCATTAGGAGAAATAGCCAATAGTGCCAGTGGCGCTATTTGCCTTCTCAATAAATCAACCGTAATCAGCTCTTGGTAGCAACTAGGTGAACAATGAATAAAGCACTGTTTATTATTTCACTACAACATGAGCTTGCCATGGCTATTGGCAATAAGCTTGATTTAAAAGCCATGTTGAAAGTTTTTTTAAAGGTATGTTTTAGCCGCCTCAACTTAACCAGTGCCCATATTTATATGCATTGCGATCATAGTGGCATGCCTAGTAAATTAGCCGCACTGGAAAGCAAAAACTATCAGCATTTATTAAGTATTCCTAAAAATAAGCGTGGCCAACCTTGGCAACAAAACTCAGTATTAACCAACTTTGCCGAGCAACTTAATCATGCTCAGCAAAATATTTCCTTTCGATGTAAAAATGATCATTTTCTGTTTGGCTTTATCATCTCTGATCATGGCTTACTTATTTTCGAAACCCATTATGCCTTAGCGGATGAAGTGCAAAAGGCGTTGTTGCCTATTTTGAATAAACTAGCGACTAGCTGCTATACCTCACTAGTGCACGACTCTCTTGTTAAAGAAGTCCATTCAAGACAGCTCATCGAAGAAAAAGTAGCCTATCAAGCACAGCACGATGGTTTAACTGGTTTATTCAATCGACAACATATTAATCATCTTCTGACCAATGCCATCGAAGATGCCCATCGCAATAAGCACATTGGCACCATCATCTTTATTGACCTTAACCGTTTTAAGCCAATAAATGATGCCATGGGTCATACCGTTGGCGATAAAATATTACTCACCCTAGCAAACCGTCTGCATTCTTTAAGCAGTGAGCATATTGATGTAGGTCGCTTTGGCGGTGATGAGTTTATCATGCTGGTAAAGAACCTTAACTTCGGCTATCAAGATGCCATCAGCCAATTAATTACCCAGATTAATGAGTTACTGGCAATACCTTTTGTTATCGATGCTAACTCATACAAACTCAGTTGCAGTATTGGTTATGCGCTTTTCCCATTACAAAGCAGCACAGTGAATAATCTCATTAAGTTTGCCGATATTGCCATGTACGAAGCTAAGCGCGCTAAAAGCAAACAAGGAAAACAATACCAGCCAGCAATGTCTGAAAAAATAAAACGCCGTCTAGCGTATGTCGATGATATGAAGCGAGGGTTAGAGCACGGAGACTTTAAACTATATTACCAAGCACAATATAATCATTATGGTGACATTATTGGTGCTGAGGCACTATTAAGATGGCAACATCCTGTGCATGGTATGGAGTCGCCTGGTGTTTATATCCCCATTGCCGAAGAAAGTGATTTAATTCTCGCCATTGGCCAATGGGTATTAGAGCAAGCCTGTCGTGACATCAACAAACTTGAGCAATTAGCTCTACCAGAGTCCTTTAAGAAAATAGCCATAAACGTTAGCGCTAAACAGTTAAATCAACATGACTTTCAAGAACGGGTGCTGCATGCTATTAAGCAAAACAACATTCCCGCTGAACGTTTAGCGTTAGAGTTAACAGAAAACCTTCTGGTAGAAAACATTGAAGATTCCATTAAGTTAATCGCCTCGCTCAAAGCCAATGCTATCGATTGTAGTATTGATGATTTTGGTACCGGTTACTCCTCACTTACCTACTTAAAGCGTATTCCAGCCAGTGTCTTGAAAATAGACCGTTCTTTTGTCGCCAATATTGAGCAATGCAACGAGAGCGCCGCCATTGCCAGTATGATTATTAGCTTGGGAAAAACCCTGAAGATGAATATTCTTGCTGAGGGTGTTGAAACAGCTGAAGAACTCAACTGTTTAAAAGTCTTGGGTTGCTATCAATACCAAGGTTATTACTTTAGTGAGCCTTTACCCTTTGATGAGTTTATTCAACTACTGAATTAATTCAGCAGACGACTATAAATACTCTATAGATATACCAACAAAGACAATCAAACCAACCCAATGATTATGCAAAAAAGCTTGGAAACAAGCGTCACGATCTCTATTTACAATCAATAACTGTTGATAGCTAAATAAGCCCGCAGCCACAATAAGACACAGCTGATACGGCCAACCAAAGGCTAAGATATCACCTACTGTCCACAATAAAGCCAAGGTCATTAATTGCAAAAAACCGATAATGCGCTTATCGTTTTCGGCAAACAAAATAGCCGTAGATTTCACCCCTATTTGCACATCATCTTCTCTATCAACCATGGCGTACATGGTATCGTAAGCAACGGTCCAACATAGGTTAGCAGCAAACAGTAACCAAGCCACTAAGGGTATCTGACCTTGTACTTCTGAAAAAGCCATGATCATGCCCCAACTAAAAGCGGCACCTAAGAACACTTGTGGCAACTGGGTATAACGCTTCATAAAGGGATAAAGCGCCGCTAAAAACACCGCGACCACAGAGAGATAAATAGTAGGCCAACTTAGGGTCAGCACTAAGCCAAGCGCCATACCAATTAACACACCAAATAAATTAATAGCCTCGGTTGCACTCATCATGCCATTCACAAGGGGTCTATTTTTAGTTCGGGCAACCTTGCCATCTATTTTTCTATCGGCGTAGTCATTTATCACACAACCCGCGCTGCGCATGATAAAGACACCTAAACTAAAAACCAACAATATGTGCATGTTAGGCCAACCATCGCTAGCAATCCATAATGCCCAATACGTTGGCCATAATAATAGGTAGGTACCAATAGGTTTGTCCATACGGGTAATTAACTTAATCGCTAACCATTTTTGTTGCAGTTTTTTTAGCATGTATCGGTTTCTTTTTAGTATTTTGTTATCTGGCTATCTGGTTAATAGGTGTTTTATTAGTTTGAGACGCTAACATTTGTTGAGCCTTGATAAGCAAAGGCATCAGGTAAAAACACCTCGGCAACCATCAAAGGTTTATTGTCCAACATAAAGATAGAACGACGCCCCCAAAGTTCTTTTTTGGGTTTCTCAGTTAATTTAGTAGCTAAAATAGCGACACCAGTTTCAGCTGAAAAAGAGGAGAATTCTAACCGTAAACGTTGCAGTGAAGGATTATTAAACAGCACTTGCCCTAAGGGTTGCTCACCTAAATTGCCAAGTACCCGCTCTTTACCGGTCAAGCTAGCTAAAGGCAGTAAACTGCGAGCAAAAACCTGCGGTACACCATCGCAATATAAAATAACTTCCCGCACTAAAATAGGTTCACCTACTTTAATAAGATTGCAAGCTTCTGCTGCTGAGCATCGTTGTTGCTGCTCACCAACAACCTTAACTTTAAAGTTTTCACAGCGGCTTTTTAACCGGGCGGTAAGTGAGCCTTCATCAAGCAACCAATCTTTAAGTGGCACCGGCAACTCAGCAAATCGCTCATCGCTAGGTGATTGCCATTGACCCGCTAAGGTTATCGGGAAAGTTACTGGAAGTGTTACCGGAAAGTTCACTGTTTTCTGCTTCATGAATCTACTTTATAAAATGATCAATCGTTAAAATCGTCGCTATAGTAGCAGACCTAAACAGTAAACTCATTTATCTCAATCAAGGGAGTAGTAGAATTAAAATTTAATAAAAAATAATCAGGTAAAAAACTAAAATCAGGTTATGATAAGGCTAAGTTCAATCATCCCTAATCGACTGTTATTTTATGTTTAAAGCCTTAATTCTCTTTTCTATTTTATTCACTTTTACCATTGGTGCCTCTAGGGCCAATGCTAGCAATTATGCTTACTATGGTTTTGAGCCTGACATTGTCACCAATTATATCGCGGTGAAAAAGAAAATGGGTTATGTACGCTTAACGGTAGAGCTAATGGTTGCCGGTGATGACTTTAGCATAGTGGAACATCATGCACCTTTATTACGCGATGCCATAATCAACATCATTGGCCAACAATCTGAAGCGAAAGTTAAGTCGATGAAAGGCCGCGCAGAAATTCAATTACAGTGTGAAGAGCAAGTAAAAGAGTTACTTATTAAAGAAACAGGCCAACCACTGATTAAAAAATTACTCTTCACTCAATGGCTAGATAATTAAATATCACAGCTAAACTAGTTTTTATATAAAAACACTTAGGTAAACTCATCACCTAAGTGTTCATTTCAATAACCCTTAAATACCAATTCCATTAAATTATTGCTCACTTGTGCTGGTTAAAATACTCCAAGGCGGCGTAGCTCTCAATCCCA
>NZ_JABSOV010000046.1:13159-32018 GCF_013215345.1 Colwellia sp.
TCCTCTAGTACCTAAGTCATTTAGGTACTATTATTCCTTAGCGTTTATGCCGATAACTTTCACGGTAAACAGCGCTAAAAAACAACCAGTGAGTAAGCCAAGTAAATGAGCGGTATTGGCGACATTCACTGGTAGCAAGTCAACAAAACCAAGTAATAACCAGAACAGTAAAAAACCAACAATAGGCTTAGAAAGTGATAAACCACGCTCTGGTGCTAAATAACCAAACCACCAGACAAAGCCAACCAAGGCATAAACGACACCGGATAAACCACCAAAATTTGAGCCGGATACTAAAAACTGCCCCAGGTTAGAAGCAATCGCCGAGATAAGTAGTATATTTATTAAGGTTGTTTTACCTAGTGTCTTCTCAATGCTGCCACCCAATTGCCACCACCACATGGTATTAAAGACAATATGCAGCCAAGAAAAATGAAAAAATGCCGGACCAATTAAACGTAGTGGCTCTGCTAAAAAAGCATCAAGTGATAGTTGCGGGTAAAACTGTAAGGTATTAAAAAGTTGCTGCGCCCAACCAAGTTCACTGCCAAGAAAGACCAACCAACAAAGGCTAAAAACCACTAAGGTGACAATGCCCGCATGGGCTAAAAAATTTTCTTTAAAGTTGGTGAATAAACTGAAATCATCGCTATTTAAAGTGACTGCTTCACTTCTATCCCATGCCGCTTGTTGATATTTATCGGCATAGGGTTGCAAAATAAAGGCATCAAATTCTGCTTTTGCTTGGGATATTTTATCCTCAGGGCAATAAATTATATAGCCCTGATCTTCGCTTGCCTTAAGCTGAGCTTGGATGCCCAAAGATTGTAAATAATTACTAAAGAGTAAGGCAATATTATGGTCTTTAACTTGTACCAGAGGCTGTAAAGTATGCATATTCTCAGCAGGCTCATTTGTCATGCTAATTATCGCTCAATATTTTCAGGAAATTCTGTTTGCCATTGAGTAAAACCGCCATCAAGAGAGTAGACATCGGTAAAATCTTGGCTAATAAGGAATTGTGCCGCTTGCTGGCTAGAAATGCCGTGATAACAACAAACAACTACCGGAGCATCCAGATCAGCTTCACGTAAAAAGTCAGCCATTGACTCATTGGTTAAATGAATCGCTTGGGCAATATGGCCATTAGCAAAGGAGTTTTCATCTCGAATATCGACAACAACATGTGATTTATCCGCGATAACTTCTTGTAGAGCACTGACTGACATATGTTTGAAACTATTATCTGACACTTTTTATTCCTCAATTAACCTTTATTTTTAATCACGGTCTTGAAACAGTGATTTTTCTGTTTTACTCAACTTAATAAAACGCTACCCAGCTAGGGTAGCGCTTTTGTAACAGCTAGTATAACGGATTTAGGTCCAATCTAAAATCACCTTGCCAGATTGACCTGAACGCATCATATCAAAGCCTTGTTGAAAATCATCAACCTTGTAATGATGGGTAATAATTGGCGTTAGATCTAAACCAGATTGAATCAAACTCGCCATCTTATACCAGGTCTCAAACATTTCACGGCCATAAATACCTTTAATGGTTAAACCTTTAAAAATAACTTGGCTCCAATCAATGGCCATTTCACTACCTGGAATACCTAACATGGCAATTTTTCCGCCATTGTTCATATTTTCTAACATGCTAGTAAACGCCATTGGCACACCTGACATTTCCATGCCAACATCAAAACCTTCATTCATGCCTAATTCGCTCATGACATCTTCTAGTTTTTCTGTACTGACATTTACCGCACGAGTAGCGCCCATTTTTCTGGCTAGATCAAGACGGTACTCATTAATATCTGTGATAACGACATGGCGAGCACCAACATGTTTGGCAACTGCCGCAGCCATAATACCAATAGGCCCTGCGCCGGTAATTAAGACATCTTCACCGACTAAATCAAATGATAATGCGGTGTGCACTGCATTACCAAAGGGGTCAAAAATTGCCGCTAAGTCATCTGAAATTTCATCGGGTAATTTAAAAGCATTGTAAGCGGGTATCACTAAGTATTCGGCAAATGAACCTTCGCGATTAACACCAACACCTACCGTATTGCGACATAAGTGAGTTTTACCACCACGGCAATTACGGCAATGTCCACAAGTGATATGACCTTCACCAGAAACACGGTCACCTATAGTGAAGCCTTTTACTTCTTGGCCAATACCTACCACTTCACCTGCATATTCATGGCCGACCACCATAGGTACCGGAATTGTTTTTTGTGCCCATTCATCCCAATTGTAGATATGGATATCAGTACCACAAATAGCAGTTTTTTTAATTTTGATAAGTAGATCATTATGACCTAGTTTTGGCTTTTCGGTACGGGTTAACCAAATGCCTGGTTCTGCTTTTAATTTAGCTAAAGCTTTCATTGTCGCTCTCTATCTTTTTAATTTTGAACTGATTACAAGTTGTATAGCCCAATTAATTATCAATCAAATATCGGGCTATACAAGTAGTGATTTTTAACTAGATAACATCCATATCTTTACCAATACGGATAAAGGCTTCAATTGCATGATCTAACTGTGCTTTAGTGTGTGCAGCAGAAATTTGTGTACGAATACGTGCTTGTCCTTTAGGTACTACCGGGAAAGAGAAACCAATAACATAAATGCCTTCCGCTAATAACCGATCAGCCATGGCACTAGCAACCTTAGCATCACCTAACATTACCGGCACAATCGCATGATCGGCTCCAGCACAAGTAAAACCAGCAGCTTCCATACTAGTACGGAAATAAGCAGCATTATCTTTTAATGTTTTACGTAAAGCACCGCCTTCTGCTAAAAGTTCAAGTACTTTTAATGACGCATTAACAATTGCTGGCGCTAGTGAATTAGAAAACAAGTAAGGACGAGAACGTTGACGCAACCATTCAACGACTTCTTTTTTCGCTGCAGTAAAACCGCCTGAAGCACCGCCCATAGCTTTGCCTAAAGTACCTGTGATGATATCAACACGACCCATCACTTCGCAGTACTCATGACTACCACGGCCTTGTTCACCGACAAAACCTACCGCATGTGAATCATCAACCATTACCATGGCATTGTATTTGTCCGCTAAATCACAAATACCTTTTAAGTTAGCGATAACGCCATCCATTGAGAAAACACCATCGGTAGCAATTAATTTAAAACGTGCGCCAGCGGCATCCGCTTCGATTAAGCTTTGCTCTAAAGCAGCCATATCATTGTTGGCATAACGAAAGCGTTTCGCTTTACATAAACGTACGCCGTCAATAATAGAGGCATGATTTAAGGCATCACTAATAATAGCGTCTTCTGGCCCTAATAAGGTTTCAAATAAACCGCCATTAGCATCAAAACAAGAAGAGTATAAAATGGTATCTTCCATACCTAGGAATTCACTGATACCTTGCTCTAAGGTCTTATGAATATCTTGTGTACCACAAATAAAGCGCACTGATGCCATACCAAAGCCATGTTCATCTAAACCAGTTTTTGCTGCGGCAATGAGTTCTGGATGATTTGCTAAACCTAAATAGTTATTGGCACAAAAATTAATCACTTCTTCACCAGTATTAACGGCTATCTGTGGCTGCTGAGCAGTAGTAATAATACGTTCAGCCTTGTATAAGCCATCTTCTTTTACTTGCTCAATTTGTGCAGTTAAATGCGAGTAAAAACCTTTCGTAGATACAAAATCAGTCATGTAAATTCCTTAAATAATTAGTGTCATACCAATCGGACTAATTTATTGATCACTTAGCTAGAATTAAAAGGCTTAGAGACAAGGCATTGATTGAAGATAATGGTTATTCCCTTATCAAAATCAATAACGCTGCATGTAAGCCTTTTAAACTCGCCCTTCGGGAGCTCATTAGCAAACTGATAACTTCACAAAATGAATGAAATATAGAATAACTATGTTTAATCCATTTTGTTTGTTCTAAGCTCGCTAGTGCTGCTCTAAGTTGGTCAATTAATTAATCCGTTTGGTATCATTCAATAGTCATATTATCAACTCAGACCCTACTACAATAAAAGTGGCATAACTTGGTAATATGACCTTTTTAATAGTAAAATTGACATATAAACCTGTCAAAGTGTAAGTTAATGGCTATTTTATGAATGTAGTCAGTAAAATGGAGTGTAGTTTGTTAACCGAAAAAGATGAAGAATTGTTGTCAATATTACGGCTTAATGCCCGAGCAAGTGTTTCAGATATCGCCAGAGCAACAGGCGTTTCTCGAACCGCGATACAAAATCGACTCAATAAGCTTGAAAATAATAAGGTGATTAAAGGATACAGCGTTGTGCTCAACAGCGCATATACCAGTGGTTTGATTTCCGCCAATGTCTCGTTAAAAGTAAAGCCAAACTTACGAAAAACTATTTGTATCGCCTTAAGAAAAGTTCACCAAATTACCCATATCCATTCGATAAGTGGCGAATATGACTTATTGGTTACCATACAAACCAGTACGCTAGAAAAACTCAGTGACGTACTCAATACGGTATGCTCAACTGAAGGTGTAGAAAGAACCAATTCTGCTATTATTCTTGATACCATCTTTGAGCGTTAGTGCTACCTTCTTGCTCACTTAACCTCCCTGAATATCACTTTGGCCTGCTTTTAACGTAAAGTGAACTTCAACCAGAGAGCAATATCATTAACCAAATATTTATTGGATCTAATGACCTGGTAATTGAGCTTGTCACCTTTGTACACTTGCAGCTTTGAATGTCTTGCACCGCTCCAAGCAAAGAGCTCCTGTGCTGTAGCATAGCTTATGGCATGCTGAGCTGAACTAATAAAGTAACTGGGAATATCAACCAGATTTTTATAACGCTCTTTATCGCCATAAGACATATCAGGCGTTAATAACACCATAGCGCTTAAGTGCACTTTTTCAGCTAATGCCACTGCATAAGCACCGGCACAACCACTAGCAACAATTGAAATCCCCTGACTTTTATCAACTTTTTTACGTAAGTATTCATAAGCTGCCAGTAAATCTTCTGTCCAATAGGACATCAATACCGCAATTTCAGTTTGAAAACTAATAATGTTAGTGGCATGTTTTTTCACTTCTAGTTTCGAATAGCCCTGAGCAACACTCCTACCATAGCCGCGAAAATCTAACGATAAAGTATGTAAACCTTGTTCAGCAATACTTGTCGATAAGCTTTGATAATTGTTTCGTTGACTATCACAGTCATGTAAAACGATAACACCGGGCATATTTTTAGCCGACGCTTTATCGGGGAAAAAACGATAATCAGCCGTTAATAAAAAGTTATGGTCAGGACGTGCTTTAAACTTTACTTGGTATTGAAGGGCTAGGTTGATCTTAGCTTGCTTAGCTGATTTGACCTCATCCTCAGGAAATACACCTTGTGCATAAGCAGGCATAGCTAAGCTATAAACCATCATGATACCCAGATAAGAAAGACATTTAAATTTGCAGATGGCGAAGGCTTTCATTAATTTTTGCTGCATGGCTTTTACCATCATAATTACTAATACCAATTTAAGGAAATGCTGTGTCGTTATCGAATTGCTGGCAAAATGCCAAAAGGGCCTTACCTAATAAGAAAGTAAAATGCATACATGCAGCGTTATTAATTTTAACAATATAATAACTATCCTCTTCAATCAATGCCTTGCCTCTAAGCCTTTTAATTCTCGCTGCGTGGGAAGAAAGTTATTTGAATTGGTATACGCTTATTTGGATACCCTTTGGTATAATCTACCGACAAACTCATTATAGAGCAATATTCACCGACATGATTTCCTTGCTATTTTACCGAATTTTACTATTGCTATTACTGCCACTGCTACTCATTTTTTTGCTGTTTCGTTCTAAAAATAATAAGGCATATCGTCAGCGTATATCTGAGCGACTGGGCTTTTTTCCAAAACCTTGCCAGCAAGCTGGTATCGTCGTTCATGCTGCCAGTGTTGGTGAAGTTATCGCGCTAAAAAGCTTTATCGAAAAGTTATTTCTCACTTACCCTGACTTACCCATTACCATTACTTCATTTACCCCGACAGGGTCTGCACAAGTCAGCAAACTCTTTGGCAGGCGTGTGCAACACGGTTATCTACCACTGGATTTATTGCCTTGTACGGCATTATTTCTACATAGATTGAAACCAAAAATGATGATTTTCATGGAAACCGAGTTATGGCCGAACTTAATTTCACAGTGTGCACAACAAAACATTAAATTATTACTGATCAACGGGCGGTTATCGAAAAAGTCTTTAGTAAGCTACCAAAAAATTAGCCCTCTTATTAAACCCTGTTTAAATAGTTTCGATAAAATACTGACCCAAAGCCAAGAAAATTCACATCATTTTTTACAGTTAGGTGCGCAAGCAAGTCGCTGTGAGAATAGTGGCAACTTAAAATTTGATATCAGTATCAACGAGCAAGTAATAGAAAAAAAGACCGAGTTAGCAAAATTACTTTTTGCTGATAATAGTCAATCCAAAAGAACTATTTGGTTAGTCGCCAGCACCCATAGTGGTGATGAAGCTATTGCCTTAGCTGCCTTTAACGAATTATTAGCTCAATATCCTCAGTTATTATTAGTGCTAGTGCCGCGCCATCCCGAACGCTTTGAGCAAGTAGTCAAGCTTTGCCTTGAGCACGACTTATCATTGGCTAAGCGCAGTGAAAACACTGTGATAACTGATGAACAAGTATGGTTACTTGATAGCTTAGGTGAGTTAATGGCGGCTTTTTCTTTAAGTGATATCGTCACTATGGGTGGCAGCTTCAATGAAGTAGGCGGCCACAATCCATTAGAGCCAGCGTTATTTAATAAGCCGGTCATCGTTGGCCACAACATGAGTAACTTCAATGAGATCATGCAACAGTTAAGGCAAGCAGATGCCATTATTGAACTGGTTAATGATTCAAATGTTAATAGCACTACTCATTCAACGTCGAAGCAATTAGCAGATGCAGTAAGTAAGTTATTACAACAACCAGCACGACAAAAATCGCTTGGCGACAAGGCATTTAACGTAGTACTTGCCAACCAAGGTGCCAGCGATAAAACCTTAGCTCAAGTACAAGAGTTATTAGCAAGTAGCAGCACTAAGCCATTAGGAGAAAACTCTTGAGCCAAGCGATAACCAGTGAACAATTTTCTAAGCTTGAGCAAGGTAAAACCACTTGTTTTTTCAATGAAAGCCTTATTAGTGATTTCACTGCCGAGATGCTCAGTCCAAGTTATTGGCAGCGACAAGATGCGGTTACTGGCTCTGCTCAAGGACGTGGTACCACTTGGTTTGTTGCTTATAAAGATAACAACAATAATCAGCATGATTGGGTATTGCGCCATTATTACCGTGGTGGTTTAATTGGTAAAATAATCAAAGATTCCTACTGGTTTAGCGGTGTAGAAAGCAGCCGTGCGGCATGTGAGTTTGCCCTGCTGCGTCATATGAAAACCTTGCAACTTCCGGCACCTGAGCCAGTTGCCTATCGCGTTATTCGCCATAAATTAACTTACCAAGCAGACTTATTATCAAGCCGTATTCAAGATGCGCAAGATTTAGTGGCAGTATTAAGTGAAAAGACTTTAACTGATGATGTTTGGCAACGCATTGGCGCCACCATTAAACGCTTTCATCATCATGGCATTTATCACCATGACTTAAATAGCCATAATATTTTGCTAGATGATAAAGAACAGGTATTTTTAATCGACTTTGATCGTGGTGAATTGCGCACTAACCCAGTAAATACTGAGTGGAAACAAGCCAATATGGCGCGTTTACAACGCTCGTTTTTAAAAGAACTCAACAAATTAGCACAGTTTTATTTTACTGAGAAAAACTGGCAGGCATTGATGTCTGGCTATCAAGGTTTAAATTAAGATAATAAGACTTAATGTGGTGTGGAAGCCGTTTTTATCTTTATTAAAAATTCGATTGTTTTACTCGCTCGGAGTCTTTGTTTGCCACTATCTTATTAAGATAACGGTCGATGGTAGCTTTAGCAGAAGCCGTTAAACCGCCTTGGCCGTGCTGATCTTTTAATAATGATTCAACTTGTAAAAATAATTGGTCAACAGTTACATCAACCTTAGCTTTTTGACTGCCGATAACGTCTGAATTTACAGCGTTCTTGTTATGGTCATGGTTACCAAACAAGTTTAACCACGAGTCACTTTGCTGACCAAAGGCCATTAATTTATGAAAATAACTTTTAGAAAGAGTATGGCCTTTGAAGATATCTATAAGCCCACATATTATTGATACTGGGCTTAACAATAAGTCACGAATAGCATCCATAGCTAGCTTAGCTTGAAAAATAAGCATATCTCTAATCAAGGTCCAACGTGAGATCTCAGGTTCATGCATCAACTATCTCCCTTCAATACCAATTTTATTAAATTATTACTCACTTGTGCTGGTTAAAATACGCCATGTCAGCGTTACTCTCAATCCCAATAGCCAGCTATTGCTCAATCGAGCGCCTTGCCCTGATTTATTTTTCCTATGCACAACAAGATCACAAACTTAATGAAACTGGTATAACATCAATAAATTTATTTCAATCATTAAAATATTTTTCACAAAACAATTCGCCTAAATGTTTGACCGCTGGCCAAGCACAACATCTTAAAATAGTTTTGCGCTCAGGGTTAGCCTTTATTTCGGTAAAATAATTTCTACCTGACAACCACCTTCAACTCTATTTGCTAGGTGCAACTGCCCTTGGTGCCCTTCAATTATCTGCTTACACAGCGATAGGCCAATGCCCGTACCTTGAGTTTTAGTGGTAAATAAAGGTACAAAAACATTATCTAAGTTCTGTATGCCTGGGCCATTATCTAAAATATAAAGCAGAACTTGATTAGCCTTAACCTTTATTAACAAATCAATTTCGCTATTTTTTCCTGAAGCTTCATCGGCATTTTTTAACAGGTTAATTAAACATTGCTCAAACTGGGCAACATCGACCATTATTATTACTTGTTCTGGTAATGTTAACTTCACCGGGTAATTGAGTAATGATACCAGCTGCTCAATTACAGGAATGATATCGACTGATTGACGTTTCGGTTTCGGTAAGTGAGTAAGTACCCGATAACCGGCAAGAAAGTGTTTTAAACTGGTGGCTCTATCTTGAATAATTTTCAAACCTGATTGAATATCTTCTTTATCTTCAAGGTCTATATCACTTCGCGCAGTTAATTTATCTAGGGTTGAAGCTAACGAGATAATCGGTGCTAATGAGTTATTAATTTCATGACTTAAAACGCGAACCAAATTCTTCCATGCTTCTTGCTCTTGTTGGCTGAGTAATAAATCTAAATCTGAAAAAATATATAAGCTATGTTGCTTACCTTGATCACGAAAACCGTCTTTAAATATATGCCAACGGGCGGTGCGAGAGCCAAATGTCAGTTTTTCTATCGAATTAGAGCTCAGTTTACTCAATTGCCCTAAATTGACATCCGTTAATGTTTTATGGCGCAATTTGGACTCATTTAATCCCAGTAATAACTCTGTTTCTGGGTTTACCATGGTAATTTTACCCTGTTGATCACAGGTAATAATGGCAACTTTAATTTGTTTAATCACCTTAGCCAGCAACAACTGACTCTCCTTAAAGTCATAGCGAGCTGTGGTGAGTGAATCCGCTAATTTATTGACTTGTCTGATCAAATCACTGTGGCCGCTCTGCCCCTCTTCAGCTTTGCCACGCAATGAGAAGTCACCAATATTCAACGCTTCGACAAGGTTGGCCAGTGAAATAAACTGGTCTTTAATATCATAGTAAAAATGATGAAAAGAAAAACCGACAATGGCTGACAAGAAAATAGTCACCAGTGCTTGCAAATAAAAGGAGGTATCTATGTACCAAAGTAAAAAAATCGCTAGAAAATAACAGGGTAAAATAGCCCATAATACTGTGGTAAATATTCGCTTTTCAAAAGAGCTATTAGCCATTGCTTACAGTCCAAACTTATCTAAGCGACGGTAAAAAGCGCTGCGACTCATCGCTAATGACTTAGCGGCATCAGAAGCATTACCTTTATTGAGCCTTAATCTTTGCTCAATCACTGCTTTTTCAATGTCATCCATAGTCATTTCATCTTCAAAAGCATAGTGATTAGCGGATGAAGTTTGTTGAACGGCTTTGTTAACAGTTTCAACCAACATTAAATGTTCGATCAATATTTCATCTTTAGCTAACAAAGTGGCCCTTTCTAAAGTATGACTTAACTCCCGCACATTACCCGGCCATTGATAAGCTAATAACTGCTGCTCAGCTTGAACTGACAATTTAGGCATTACCTTGTTATAACGAGTCGCACATTTCACTATAAACGCTTCAGCCATAGGTAAGATATCATCAAGTCGTTTTCTTAATGGTGGGATTTCAACAACAAAGGTATTCAATCTAAACAGTAAATCTTGGCGAAAACTTTTATCCTTTACCATTGCTGGTAAATTACTATTGGTCGCACTGATCACTCTAATGTTTGCATGATGAGTTTTACTAGCACCAACTTTTTCATATTGGTGCTCTTCTAATAATCTAAGCAACTTAGCTTGTTGAGCCAGGGGGATATTAGCAATTTCATCTAAAAATAAGGTGCCGTGTTCTGCTAATTCCACTCGGCCAATACGATTTTCCTTGGCATCAGTAAATGCGCCTTTAACATGACCAAACATTTCACTTTCAAATAAGGAATCTGTGATTGCGCCCATATTTACCGAGACAAAGGTATTATTGGCTCGCGTACTCAATTGATGGATATGGCTGGCCAATAAGCTTTTACCTGTACCATTTTCGCCGGTGATTAAAATATTTATATCCGCTTGAGAAATTTGTTCTAAGGTACGGAGCAAGCTTGTCATCGCCTCAGACTCGGCCACCATATCATGACCATCTAAAACGGCAATTTGCTGCTTTAAGTTATTATTTTCTTCGGTGAGTTTTAAATTATTTTTAGTTTGCTGCCTAAGCGCTAGCTGATTATTAATAACCGATAATAATCGATCATTTTCCCAAGGTTTTTGAATAAAATCTCCCGCGCCTGACTGCATTACCTGCACGGCAATTTCAACGGTAGCCCAACCGGTCATACAAACTACCGCTAAATCTGCATCATATTTTTTCAGTTTTTGGGTAAGTTCTACTCCTTCTATTCCTGAAGTAGTATCTAGCTGATAATTAAGATCAATTAAGGCTAAGTCTATTTCTTTAGATTTGATTAAAAATTCAACTTCAGCTGGACTGGTAGCCGTTGTGACCTTAAAACCTTCGCTTTTTAAAAATAAGCGTAAAGCGGCAACTATACTGGCATCGTCATCTGCGATAAGGATATGGGACACAAAAACTTCCTGCTATTAAGTACTTTATTTTTCTTTATAAGTCACTATGACAAAAAGCCTTTTCTAAGAAAAGGCTTTTTGAACGTTAGATAATGTAAGCTTGGTTGAAGATAACGTTATTCATGCCTTAACGCGGCACATGGCTCCATCTTCAGCGCTCTACTTACCGGATAATACACCGCCAGTAAGATAACAAAACTGATAAATGCAGGTACACCGACATAAATCATAAGCGATCCTTGTGCTAATGAAGCCTTCTCTAACATAGTCACCAACATTATCCCTATTGGCACACCAATACACAAACCTATCACTAACTGCTTTAAACCTTGTTTGATAAAGTGCTTATAAATATCACTGTTATCAGCGCCTAATGCTCTTTTGATACCGATTTCTTGGGTTTTTTGGATGATGGTATTCGACATAACGCCATAAATACCACTGAACGCTAACACCATAGACGCGGCAGCAAACACTATAAATAACTCACTGATAAAATTCATACCCGCATTCCGAGCCATAATAGAGCTTCGTAAGGTTTTAACATCATACGCTGGTGCATCACGCTCTATTTTTTGGGTAATATTAGCAACCATTTCAGGTAAACCAGTGACGTCTTGCGCATCGTTAGCCGTCGTTTTAATAACGACTGCAACGAAACGGGTGGGTGCTTGCTGGAGAGAGAGAAACGCGGTTGGTTTTTCAATATTTAATGGTATCGGCTGCCCATAAATCACATCATTAACGACACCAATAACGGTATACCAAGCGTTATCTGAATCCGAAAACTTAAAACGTTTACCCAGAGCAACACCGTCTTTAAAGAATTTATTGACAAAATTATCGGTAACCACTGCGGTTAATGGGCTATCAATCTTATCTCTTGAATCAAATGTTCGGCCTTCTCGTAAATTCATCGCCATTACTGAAAAGTAGTTATTTGCAACACCAACATAACTTGAACTTGGATATTGCGGCTTGCTACCATAATCGACACCCTCAAGAGAGATAGTTCGATAGGGGACATCATTTCCCGGTAAGCCTTGTGTGAAACTTACCGCCGAAATTTCAGGCTCGGAGATTAAAGTAGCCTTTAAGTTTTGATAATACTGTAATCTTTTTTCATCACTTTTATATTCAGCCTCAGGCAAGCCAACACGCGCAGTAAATATATTCTCAACACTGGTACCATAATCAATATTATTTTGCTGGTTTACCGAATAGACCATGCCTGTTGAAAGTAATAATAATGCACAAGATAACACTACTTCAGCAATAACGATGCCTTTACTTAATCTACCTGATGACTTGCTTTGTGCACCACGTGTACCGTCTCTTAAGGTGGCATTGAAGTCACCTGAGGTTGCTTTCAACGCAGGTAATATACCGGTAATAAAAGCCGTTACTAACGTGATAACAATTGCTGCGATAATAGACGTTTGCGTAATTTGAACGTGCCACCAAAAAGGCGGTTCAAATGGGAATGAAGACAATAAACCTTTATTGGTAAGTTCCAGCCATAAACCGGCAAAAAGTACCGCTAAAACACCTGAAATGATACAAATAAGGGTAGACTCCCACATCATTTGCATGACCAACTTTGCTCTAGGTGCACCTAACGCGGTTCGAATCGCTGTTTCTTTACCTTTCTCGATTGCACGAGAAAATAATAAGTTACCTACATTGATACAAGCAAGTAATAAAATAAACCCTACCGATAGCTCCATTGCTAGGATAACAATTTGCGTACCACTACCCATAGCTGCCGCTTGGAACGTCCAAGCATGCGCCGAAGTATTGGAGTTTAGTTTAGGGTAAGTTTCTTCTAATTCAGCCATTAACCCGCGTAATTCAATGTTCGCTTGTTCATCACTAATACCTGGCTTTAACACGCCATATACAGCAACAGATCGACCATTTTTACGGGCAATACCTTTAGCCGTTGTAGTGTAAGGTAACCAAATACGACCAGCACTCGGGAATTGATAACTATCGGGCATTACACCTACAATGGTGGTTGGCTCAGTATTTATTCTTAACTTTTTACCTAAAACATTTTTATCGCCAGCAAACATGTTTTGCCAAATGGTATGACTAATCACTGTCACAGGCTCTGCACCCGACAAACCATCGTCATTAGTAATCAAGCGACCTAACAGTGGCTTGGCATCCGATATTTCGAAAAAGCTTTCTTGCACATAATGGCCTCTGAATTTAAGTGCCCTATCACTGGTACTAATATTTACCGTATTTACTGTATAGGCAGAAAACACCTCATAACTTTGAACTCGCTCTTTCAAATACTCAAAATCATGAACCCTAACGCTAGCACCTTGATATTCCATACCACTCTTAATAGTGTCTACGGCTCTAATACGATCGCCTTTTTCAAAGGGTAGTGGCGCCACTAACGACCCATGGATAAAGCTGAACATGTAAATACATAGCGTTAATCCTGTGGTCATCACAAAAACAGTTAACGCGGTGAACTTAGGGTTTTTAATCAAGGTTCGCAAGGCGAAATTTATATCTGACAAAGTATTCATCATTTATCCTTAAGCCACAGCTTCTTCAATATAGGTTTCTGAGGTAGGCGAGTCAGAGACAATACGACCATCAAATATTTCAATAACACGATCAGCGCGCTTAGCACCACGAGGGTCATGAGTCACCATACAAATAGTCGCGCCTTCAGCATGTAATTTATCAAGTAAAGCCATGACCAATTCAGCATTTTTTGAATCTAGGTTACCCGTAGGTTCATCTGCCAAAATTATCGACGGGTTACCCGCAATAGCACGAGCTACCGCAACACGCTGCTGTTGACCACCAGACAATTGTGAAGGGTAATGTTTAGTGCGATGACCCATATCTACTTTTTCAAGTGCTGCTGTGACTAGGTCAGTACGCTCAGTTTTATTTAAGTCTTTGCGGTACGTTAATGGCAAGGCGACATTTTCAGCAACGGTTAATTCGCTAATCAAGTTAAAAGACTGAAAAATAAAGCCAATCTCTTTATTACGGATTACCGCTCTTTGCTTAGCATTAATATCAACGACATCATGGCCATCTAAGGTATAGCTGCCGCTAGAACTGGTATCTAACAGCCCCAATAGAGATAGCAAGGTAGACTTACCACAACCCGACGGACCCGCAATAGATAAATACTCACCTTGTTTAACCTCTAAATTAATATCACTCAGCGCATGAGTTTCCACTTCGTCGGTAGAAAATACTTTTTTTATATTTGTTAACTTAATTAATGTTTTCATCGGTTATTCCTTATTATTCATGATGTTGTCAGTTTACTTTTTAGTTGTTTTTATTATGTTTTTTGATAATATTTTTAGTAATGTCTTTAATAATTCATTTTTTTGTATGAGGCTAGTTTAATGAAATTTGTTGATGGCGCTCAAAACTGGTTTGTTCTGAAACGATGATCCTGTCACCCACTTTTAAGCCGCTAACTATTTCAATATCAACACTTGACGATAAGCCAAATTCCACAGAGGTCTGTTGCGCTTTAGTTTGCTCATTATTAAGTAGGTATATCGCCATTGTTTGTTTTGCTTGAGAAAAAGCAGGACGTCTAACAAAGAGGCTATTTTTCTTCTGGGTTATAAATATTTCACCATCGATAGAAAGATCCGGCCTTGCTTCATCAGGCAGTTTTGAAGTGAGTTCAACATCAACTTGTACGGTGCCATTCACTACGGCTGGGTCTATACGAATGACCTTGCCTTGAATTTGATTAAAACGGGTATCCACGCTTACCTGTTGGCCAATTATGATATCGCCAGCATTCAACTCTGGTACTTTTAATTCGGCGATTAAGTCGCCTTTTTTAGCAAATTTAGCAATATTGCCACCAATCGCTACACGTTGGCCTAACTCTAATGGCATGGTTTGTAATACACCTGCTAAAGGCGCTTTAACGTTAAGTGAGGAAAGTTGGAATTGCGCTCTTTCATAGCTCTTTTTTAACTTATTAAGTAAGGCTGTTTGTGCTTCAAACTGTGCGGCTAAATTAAGCAACAACTGAGTTGCTCTCATTTCATTAATCTCAATGGTTTTGGCTAATTGATTGACGGTCAATTTAGATGATTCAAAATCTAACTTCGAAACGGTAGAGTTACCCACCTTGATTAATCGTGCTTCAGCATCTAAACGCATTTTGGCTTTTTCATATTGCATTTGTGTATCTAAAGTACTCGCCTTCATATCAAGTACTTGAGTGTCTTGGCTGACTTTCAATGCGCGGGTTTGTGCTTGCATCGCTACTACTTCCCAGTGTAGCTCTTCTACTTTTTGGTCTAACTCTGGATTAACCAACTCAACAATTAGCTGGCCTTTTTCAACTTGTGCACCGGGTTTTACTAAAATCCGTTCAACTTTGCCAGCAACGGTACTAGCAACCCAGTGCACGTCTCTAGGTGCTAAAATACCGGGACCTGAAATTTTAATATCAAAATCCCCCTGCTCTACTATTGCAGTAATCACAGCATTTTTTTGTACCGAAAAGCCAGCAAATCGCATTTGTGAACTAGCGATAAGAAAAACAGCCAATACTGCTACGCCAGTAGCAGTCATAAAGCTTTTCTTTTTATAAATGGGTTTCTTAGTTTGTTTGATGATGTCCATAACAGACCTAAATTATTTTTTAATATAAGTTTAACTAAGCGAAACTCATGCCATGAAATTTAACTTTATAAATCATCAAGTTAATATTATTCGTAGGGTTATTAACTTTACTCATCCCAATTTTGGGATGAGTAAAATAAAGATTCATCCCAAATTAGGGATGCTTATTTTGGATAAATAATCGGGTTATGGCTTGAGTCGGGGAATTATTCACTTGTATACTGCTAACACTAAAATCATCAGGCTGTAGAGATTTAAATGAAATTTATTATGATATTACTGACAGCCATTTTAGTCTTAGCATCATTTGCTTTAAGCGCAAAAAAAACAGCCTCGCAGGATATTAGTCACTTAATTTCTAAAGAAGAATTTGTCAGCTATAAAGATGTCGCAGACTTTATTGCACAGTCACCCAGGGTAACTATGACCGTCACGCCATCAAAGGCCGATATAGAAGAATACGGTCAACAAGTCGCTAAATCATTGACCGGCTCAGATTGCGATAGAGATGGAAAAATGGATGACAACCCAAGCTGTAATGCCATTTTTTATAAGCTTTGGCTGAAATACTCACGTTAAAATCTTTTCTTGATATACACAAGTTAATCACTAACTGTTAGTGAGTAGCCTTTAAAAACACTGTCATGGCAGCAAGCATTTCTTGATAATACGGATTGTAAGTCAGTCTTTGCATTGGTAATTCTCGATTAAGGTTCATTGCTGTTACTTCCCCTTTTATCACCTGCTTATTTTGTTTACAGGCCTGATAACGCGCTGCATCTTTAACATAGTGACCACAGTTTCTATATTGGCCATTAACGCCATAATGTGGATTATCGGGAGAATTGGTCGTGGCAATGTGAGCTACATCAAATATCTCATCACATAAGCTCTCAGCTGAACATTCCGGCACAATCACCTGCATAACTTTAACTAATTTTTTTGGCAGTTTGTTGTTATCACCATAATAAATCAACACGCTTTTCTGCATCTGCTCTTGCGGTGATGCTAGTTGCCATTGCTGAATTAACTGTAAGGTGTGCTCAGTATCTATAGTTTGATCATGTTCACTAGCAACGACAAATACCGGAATTTCATGCATTTTCCGACTCGCTAAGGCTTGTTCGCCAGCAACTAGGTTCATTATGGCATCGACTTGAGTAGCTGCGTTATAGGGGAATGACTCATATTTAGCAAAATCTATATCGGCATCTAAATCAAGCCAATCGACAAAAGGAATAGCGTCAATATACTTAGCCAACCAAGCGAGATTACTTTTTGCCTTTGATGCCGGCGACCACATAAATAAGCCCTTAATTTTTTCATCAACATGCTTTTTTTGCATCAAGTAATCAAAGATAAGTGCCCCGCCGGTGGATAAGCCACCAAGGTAGACTTGCTGATAATCATTTAGCGTTTGTTCAATGGCAAACCTTGTCGCTTGTTGCCACTCGTTATAGTCGGCAGTCAACAACTCAGACGGCGCCATGCCATGCCCTGGTAATAACAGCGTGCGTACGGTAAAACCCTGTTGATAGAAAAACTGGCTAAGATCATGAAAAGAAAACGGTGAATCCGTTAAACCATGAATAAGCAAAATAGCTTTGTCATTATTATCTTGAGCTAATTCAAACGGAGCAACTAACTGGCTTATTTTCGGTGTTTGTGACCATTGATTTTGTTTCGCCAATTGTTGGTAGGTATCAGTAACAATCGGACAAGGCATACTAGCCTTAGGATTTTTATTTACAATTTCCTGGTAAGTCTGTGCCAGATATTGCTGATAACTTGCTAGATTTTTAAAATTAACATTAACTACAGACTCATCATTAGCTATTTTCTTAGAAAAGCGATACTTTCCCGATTCAATGAGCGCGGTATAGTCACCTTGAATACTCAGGCAATTCTCCTGTCCTTGAGCAAATGACAAAGTACTTACCAGCCAGAATAGTAATAGCACATACTTATTTACCTTTTGCATAATGACTTCCTGTTAATTTATTGATGAATTAGCTGTGCAATAACGTCATATAGTAACCAAAAAAATAACGCCTTTGCAGCATTATGCGGCAAAGGCGTTAAAATTTATGCAAATTGTTCACAGGCTGATAATTAAATCACTGGAAATCTGAGAACTTAAATACCGTAATCTAAACGATATTTCTTAATGCTTGCTAAGTTTTCTGCTAATACTGAATTCTCAGCACCTTGCTCTGCTAGCTTCTCTTCGAGGAAAGTAACAACGTCACCTAAAGTAACAATCGACGCTACTTGCGTACCAAAATCACGTTCAACTTCTTGAATCGCTGATAACTCGCCTTGGCCTTTTTCTTGACGATCAAGGGCAATTAAAACACCTGAAAGCTGTGCGCCGTGTGCTTTAATAATTTCCATTGATTCACGAATGGCAGTACCCGCAGTGATAACATCATCAACTAACATGATTTTACCCTCAAGATCAGCGCCTACTAATGAGCCACCTTCACCATGGGTTTTAGCTTCTTTGCGGTTAAAGCAATAAGGCACATCCATATTATGGTGATCGTACAGAGCAACAGTCGTGGTAGTTGCAATTGGAATGCCTTTATAAGCTGGACCAAAAATCAAATCAAAATCAATTTTTGCATCCATTAAACTAGCGGCATAAAAACGACCTAAACGTGCTAAATCACCACCGGTTTTAAACATACCCGCATTAAAAAAATACGGACTAACTCGGCCTGATTTTAACGTAAACTCGCCAAAGCGTAATACCTGTTTTTCGATAGCAAATTCAATAAACTCACGTTGATAATCTTTCATAGTTATTTTCCTGTTTCTTAACTGAACATAGCTTAACTGAACGTTAC